>NZ_JBXAHA010000003.1:106929-455116 GCF_058794615.1 Cupriavidus sp. GW823-FHT07A04 | reverse complement strand
TGAAACGACTCCACGCCGATGATAGTGCGGATACCCGTGTGAAAGTAGGTAATCGCCAGGCTCTCCCTTGAAACCCCTCAGTACGAAAGTACTGGGGGGTTTTGCTTTTGCGCGATCGAAAGTGCAATCGAAGTAGCGACGGAAACAGCGCTGTCGCCACACCGGGAATCCCCGCGTCAGGGTACCCGAGCCTTCCTTCCCCCATATCCTTCTGTTACCGTTTGTCTCAAGCTCCGGCTTGGTCCGGCGTGACGCGGTTCGATGCATTGACGCAGTTCGAAAGATTGAAATAAGTCCGGGCCGGTGCGCGCCAACAGGCGTGACCAGGCGGTGGCATCCAGGTTTGGGGGATGAATGGCGGCCAGATTTTGCCTGTTGGTACTGACCAGCGTGGTAGGTGCGCTTGCTTTGACGGGTTGCGGCACACTCGGAACGGCGTCCACGCCGCGGGGACCGATCCCGCTGTCGGGGCCTGGCGCCATGGCTGCGCTCTCGTCGAACGACTGCAGCAGTTTTGCCGCGCACATTGAGCAGCTCAGGCTAGCCGAACCGGCGCAGACGCCGGTTTCCGCCGAGAGCGCGACAGCGGGCCTGATCGCAACGAGCCAGGACCCAGCCGAAGCCGATCATGCCGAGTCCAGCGAGCCGGAAGAGCACCCTACGCTGAAGCGCCTGCCCTTGTTCTCCGCGACACCAAGCGGGCTTAGCAAGCCGGCAGGCTGGCAGCCCTGGACCGTCAATCGCAACAAAATTCCCACGCGCTATACCCTGACAGAAGTCGACCAACGCATGGTGTTGCATGCCGAAGCCGACAGTTCTGCATCCGGCCTGTACGTACCACTGGTCGGGCGCGACCCGGGCATGCTGAACTGGACATGGAAAACGCGCGACGTCATCCGTAGCGCTGACAACTCACTGGCCCCGCGCGAGGACTCGCCGCTGCGCATCTTCGTCGCCTTCGATGGCGACAAAGGCGGCCTCTCGTTAAAGGATCAACTGATGTACGAAATGGCGCGGCTGACAACGGGGCGAGAGATGCCTTATGCGACGTTGATGTACATCTGGGGCGGGCGCAAGCCTGAAGGATCCGTGGTGTCGAATCCGCACACTGAGCGTGTGCGGATGATCGTGGTCGACTCCGGTACCCGGCATACCGGCGAATGGCGTTGCCACCGGCGCGACCTGCGCGCCGACTATCGCAAGGCCTTCGGGGCCGATCCGGGCAAGGTGGTGGCGATCGGCCTCATGACCGATACCGACAACACCAGGAGCCGCGCCGAAAGCTGGTACGGCGACATCGCGCTGGACTGATGCGCGCTCAAGCCGGCGCGAGCCACTTCTCCGCCAGCTTCACGAAGAAGGTCGAGCCGACCGGCAGGATCTCGTCGTTGAAGTCGTAGCTGGGGTTGTGCAGCATGCAGGGACCAAGGCCGTGGCCGGCTTCGCGGTGTACGCCTTCGCCATTGCCGATGAACAGGTAGCACCCGGGCTTTTCCAGCAGCATGAAGGAGAAGTCCTCGGCGCCCATGGTCGGCTCGATCTTGCCGTCGACATTGCCCGCGCCCACCAGTTCGCTCGCCACTTCGACGGCGAACGCGGTTTCCGCTGCGCTGTTGACGGTGGGCGGATAGTTGCGGTGAAATTCGAAATCCACGGTGCAATCGAAGGCGCTCGCAACCGCCTTGGAGACTTCCTCCATGCGGCGCTCGATCAGGTCCAGCACCGGCAGCGTGAAGGTGCGCACCGTGCCGCCGAGCCAGACCTGGTCCGGCACGATGTTGGTGGCATCGCCGCCGTGGAACTGCGTGACCGAGATCACGGCGGCATCGATCGGGCGCTTGTTGCGGGTAATGATGCCCTGCAGCGCGGACACGATCTGCGCACCGGTGAAGACCGGGTCGTTGCCGTTGTGCGGCAACGCAGCATGCGCGCCCTTGCCGCGCACGACGATGCGGAATTCATTGCTCGACGCCATCAGCGGGCCGGCGGTGGTGCCAAAGCTGCCGGCCGGCATGCCGGGCCAGTTGTGCATGCCGAACACGGCATCGCACGGGAAGCGCTCGAACAGGCCATCCTTGATCATCTCGCGCGCGCCGCCTCCGCCTTCTTCGGCCGGCTGGAAGATCAGGTTGATGGTGCCATCGAAATTCCGGTGCTCGGCCAGATAGCGTGCCGCACCTAGCAGCATTGCGGTGTGGCCGTCATGGCCGCAGGCATGCATGCGGCCGTCGTGCTGCGAGCGGTGGCCGAAGGTGTTGGCCTCCTGCAGCGGCAGGGCATCCATGTCGGCGCGAAGGCCGATGCTGCGCTTGCTGCTGCCGTTGCGAATCACGCCGACCAGGCCCGTGGTGCCAAGGCCGCGATGGACCTCGATGCCCCAGGCAGCGAGGTTCTGCGCCACCACGTCGGAAGTCCGTTCCTCCTTGAAGCAAAGCTCCGGATGGGCATGGATGTCGCGTCGGATGCCGCGGATTTCAGGCTGCGCCTGAAGAATTTCGGGGATGAGTGTCATGATGCCAGTTGAGGGCGATGGATACCCCGATCATACGACGCCTTAGTCCAAAGCGCCAAAACAGGCGCCCGGCACGACACTTCCGCCACTTTCACCGGCGCTCCCGCAGCGCATCACCGCCAACCAGCGCGGGGGTTTCCCCGCATTGCCCCGCATGGTGCAGTGCTGGAACAGTTCATGCTTGATGTGCTTGCCTGGCAACGTTGCCGCCTGTTGCGTCCGTAGCCGCACCAAAATGCGGCGCATGGCCTGATTTGCCTGCGCTGCCCTTAGTAGTCATTTGCTACATTTCTTCCCTGGAGAATTGCGCGATGTCCCTTCGCACATGCAAGAAGGCATTCGGTGCCATGGTGGTAACCGCGGCCATGAGCTTCGGTTTTGCCAGCCAGGCCCACGCGGTCGATTTCAAGCTGGCCATGAGTTCGCCCCCGACCTCGATGGATCCGCACTTCTACAACCTGTTCTCCAACATCAACGTCTCCGAGCACATGTTCGAGTGCCTGGTGAAGATGGATGCGGACAGCAAGATCATTCCCGGCCTGGCCGAGTCCTGGAAGCTGGTGAACAACCTGACCTGGGAATTCAAGATCCGTAAGGGCGTGAAGTTCCACGACGGCTCGGAGCTCACCACCGACGATATCGTCTGGTCGCTCGAGCGTCCGTCCACCATCCAGAACAGCCCGGGCAAGTTCGACGTCTACACCAAGGCGATCATCAACAAGAAGGTGATCGACAAGTACACCATCCAGCTCACCACCAACACGCCGTACCCGCTGATGCTGAACGACCTGACGTCGATCTTCATCGTGCAGAAGAAGGCCACGCAGGGCCTGACCTCGGACGACTTCGCGCAAGGCAAGGGCATGATCGGCACCGGCCCCTTCAAGTTCGTCAGCTACGCGCGCGACGACCGGGTCGAGCTGGTGAAGAACCCCGACTATTGGGGCCCCAAGCCCGCCTGGGACAAGGTGACGCTGCGCTTCATCCCGAACCCCGCCACCCGCATGGCAGCGCTGTTGTCCGGCGACGTGCAGGCGATCGAGAATGTGCCGACGCCGGACCTGCCGCAGGTGCGCAAGGATCCGAAGCTGTCCTTCTTCTCCAAGATCTCGCATCGCGTGATCTACCTGTACACCGATGACAAGAAAGACAAGTCGCCTTTTGTCACCACCAAGGAAGGCGCGCCGATGGACAAGAACCCGCTGAAGGATGCGCGCGTGCGCAATGCCATCAGCATGGCCATCAACCGCCAGGGCATCAAGGACCGCCTGATGGAAGGCCTCGCCGAGCCGACCAACAACCTGGTGCCGCCCACGCTGTTCGGCTACAACCCGAACCTGAAGACGGTCAAGTACGACCCGGAAGGCGCCAAGAAGCTGCTGGCCGAGGCGGGCTATCCGAACGGCTTCGGCATTACGCTGCACACGCCGAACAACCGCTACGTCAACGACGAGAAGATCGCTCAGACCATTGCGCAGAACCTGACCCGCATCGGCATTGCGACCAAGGTAGAGGGGATGCCGATGGCAACCTATTCTTCCAAGGGTATCAAGCACGAATTCTCGTTCGGCTTGCTGGGCTGGGGTGCGCAAACCGGCGAAGTGAGCTCGCCGCTGCGCGCGCTGCTGGCGTGCGAGGATCCGAAGAAGGGCTTTGGCACGACCAACTGGGGCGAGTACTGCAATCCCAAGATGGACGTGGTGCTGGAAAAGGCGCTGGCCACCGTGGATGACGGCGAGCGTTCCAAGCTGCTGCAGGAAGCTACCGCGATCGCCATCAACGATGGCGGTATCATCCCGATCCACCAGCAGGTGACCACCTGGGCCACCCAGAAGGGCATCACATACGTGCCGCGTACCGACGAACGCACGTACGCACACAATTTCAAGCCGCAGTGAAGCGAAGCCTTGGGCGGTAGCGGTGAGGCCGGGGAGCACGACCACAATGTCGCGCTCCCCGGACACAAGATCATCTGCAGGTAAAAGCGGGAAGCGTCCGCGGTCTGGGTGGCCGCTTCCCGGCGAATCATCCCCGGACGGTAGCCGGGCCTAGCCACGAGCCGACTGCCGGTGCAGCCAGGCGGCGCCCACAGGCGCCGTGGCCTGTCATCGGCGAAGGAAAGCTTCCGAACATGCTGGTTTTCATTATTCGGCGCCTGATGCAGAGCGTAGTCGTGCTCTTCGTCATGTCGCTATTGGTTTTCCTGGGCGTCTTTGCCATCGGCAACCCGGTCGATATCCTGATCAATCCTCAGGCCGACCAGGAAGACATCAAGCGCACCATCGCGGCGCTCGGACTCGACAAGCCCCTCTGGGAACAATACTGGATCTTCCTGCGCAACGCGCTGCACGGGGACCTTGGCACCTCGTTCGCGCACGGCACGCCCGCGCTCAAGCTGATCTTCGAGCGCATGCCGGCCACCATGGAACTGGCCGTGTGCGCCATCCTGCTGGCCGTGCTGCTCGGCATCCCGCTCGGGCTGTGGGCGGGCCTGCGTCCTGGCGGCGTGGCTGGCAAGACCATCATGGGTGTTTCCATCCTCGGCTTCTCGCTGCCCACCTTCTGGGTCGGGCTGATGCTGATCATGGTGTTCGCGGTGCAACTGGGCTGGCTGCCGTCCAACGGGCGCGGTGAAACCACCTCGCTGCTAGGCATCCCCGTCAGCTTCCTGACGGTGGACGGCCTGCGCCACTTGCTGCTGCCGGCGGTGACGCTGTCGCTGCTCAATATCGCCATGGTGATCCGTCTCACGCGGGCCGGCACGCAGGAAGCGATGCTGATGGATTACGTAAAGTTCGCGCGGGCCAAGGGCCTGTCGAATACGCGCATCGTGGGCGTGCACGTGCTCAAGAACATCATGATCCCCATCGTCACGGTGATTGCCCTGCAGTTCGGCTCGATCATCGCCTTTGCCATCGTGACCGAATCGATCTTCGCCTGGCCCGGCATGGGCAAGCTGATCATCGATTCCATCCAGTTGCTCGACCGGCCGGTCATCGTGGCCTACCTGATGGTGATCGTGACGTTGTTCATCCTGATCAACCTGCTGGTGGACATCATCTACAGCGTGCTCGATCCGCGCGTGCGTATCGCCGACAACAAGGGCTGAGCTCATGACAACCGCAACCGAAACCACCGTGGCCCCGCCGCTAGCCGAGCAGACCCCGCTGCGGCGCTTCGCCAGCCAGTTTTTCTCGAGCAAGATCGCCGTAACCGGCCTGACCTTGCTGATCATCATCTTGCTGATCGCGCTGTTGGCGCCCTGGCTGTCGCCGCAGAACCCGTATGACCTCGCTACGCTCGACGTGCTCGATGCGCGCATGGCCCCGGGCGAGCAGTCCGGCAGTGGCATGACCTTCCTGCTTGGCTCGGACGAGCAGGGCCGCGACATTCTCTCGGCCGTGATGTACGGCCTGCGCATCAGCATCGGCGTGGGCGTGGTCAGCACCGTGATCGCGCTGCTGCTGGGTGCCACGCTCGGCCTGATCGCCGGTTTCCTCGGCGGCCGCGTCGAGGCCATCATCATGCGCGTGGCCGACCTGCAGCTGTCGTTTCCGCCCATCCTGCTGGCGTTGATCCTGCTGGCGTTCCTGCGGCCCGGCATCGGCAATATCGTGATCGCGCTGGTGGCGGTGCAGTGGGCTTACTACGCCCGCACCACCCGCAGCGCGGCGCTTGTGGAGCGGCGCAAGGAATATATCGAGGCCGCCACCTGCCTGGGCCTGCCGCCGGGGCGGATCATGTTCCGCCACCTGCTGCCCAACTGCCTGCCGCCCCTGATCGTGATCGCGGCACTGCAGGTGGCGTCCGCCATCACGCTGGAGGCCACGCTGTCCTTCCTTGGCCTGGGCGTGCCCATTACCGAGCCGTCGCTGGGCTCGCTGATCGCCAACGGACAGCAATACATGTTGTCCGGCAAGTACTGGATCAGCTTCTTCCCGGGCATTGCGCTGGTGGTCACCATCGTGGCCATGAACCTGGTCGCCGACCAGCTTCGCGATGTACTCAATCCGCGCCTGCAAACGCAGTAACGCAGCACGACAGGAGCGAATATGAGCAAACCGACCCTTGTGGTGGAAGGCCTCAAGACCCAGTTTTTCACGCGCGGCGGTGTCGCGCGCGCCGTCGACGATGTCTCGTTCTCGGTTGATCGAGGCGAGATCATGGGCCTGGTGGGCGAGTCCGGATCGGGCAAGTCGATGACCGGCTACTCGATCATGGGCCTGATCGATCCGCCCGGCAAAGTGGTGGATGGCCGCATCGAGCTGACCAGCCGCGACGGCGTCACGCGCGACCTGCGCAACCTCACGCCGGCCCAGATGCGCGATGTGCGCGGCAACCGCATCGCGATGATCTTCCAGGATCCGATGATGACGTTGAACCCGGTCCTGCGCATCGACACGCAAATGATCGAAGCCGTGCTGGCGCATGAGAAGGTCGACAAGGCGGTGGCGCGCGAGCGCTCCCGCAACGCGCTGGCACGCGTCGGCATTCCTTCGCCGGACGAGCGCCTGCGCGCCTATCCCCATCAGTTCTCGGGCGGCATGCGCCAGCGCGTGGCGATTGCCATCGCGCTGCTGAACAAGCCCGACCTGATCATCGCCGACGAGCCCACCACCGCGCTGGACGTAACCATCCAGGGCCAGATCCTGTACGAGATGCAGAAGCTGTGCCGCGAGTCCGGCACCGCGCTGATCTGGATCACCCACGACCTGTCCGTGGTGGCCGGCCTGGCCGATACCGTGTGTGTGATGTACGCGGGCAAGATCGTCGAAGCCGGCGATGTGCGCCAGGTGCTGGAGCGGCCCGAGCATCCCTACACGCACGGCCTGATCAGCTCCGCGCCGTCGCGCAACCCGCGTGGCGCGCCGCTGCGGCAGATTCCCGGCATGACGCCATCGTTGCTGAACCTGCCGGCTGGTTGTGCTTTCCGCGAGCGCTGCGCTTACGCTACCGATGTGTGCAAGACCGCGCCGCCGCTCGACACCGCGGCAGACGGGCGCCGCCTGCGCTGCTTTCATCCGGTTCTCTCCCAGCAGGAGGCCGCATGAGCGCCGCCGTTGTTGATCCCGCCCTCGCCGCCATGACAACTGATTCCAGCGCGGAACCCACGCCCAACGCGCCCATCCTCGAGTTGCGAGGCGTGTCCAAGCGCTTCGTCAAATCGCTCGACGCCGCAGCCAAGATCGCCAATCTCTTCGGCGCTGGGGCGAAGGAGGAGGTAGTGCATGCGGTCGACCGGGTCGACCTGTCCATTCGCGCGGGCGAGGTGGTGGGCCTCGTCGGCGAGTCCGGCTGTGGCAAGTCCACGCTGGGCCGCATGGCGGTGGGCCTGCATTCGCTGACCGAAGGCTCCCGCTTGTGGCGGGGCGTTGACCTGGACCGCCTGCCGCCGGAAAAGAAGCGCGAGAAGCAGCTGGCGATCCAGATGATCTTCCAGGATCCGTATGCATCGCTGAATCCGCGCCTGCGCGTGATGGATATCGTTGGCGAGGCGCCGGTCGTGCACGGCATGGTGCCGGCCAGCGAGCAGAAGCGCTACGTGGAAGACATGCTGGTGCGCGTGGGCATGGACCCCACCGTGCTGCGGCGTTTTCCGCACCAGTTCTCGGGCGGGCAACGCGCGCGCATCGGCATAGCGCGTGCGCTGGCGGTCAAGCCGGAATTCCTGGTGTGCGATGAGTCGGTGGCGGCGCTGGATGTCTCGATCCAGGCGCAGGTGCTGAATCTCTTCATGCGCTTGCGGCAGGACTTGAACCTGACCTACCTGTTCATCAGCCATGACCTGGGCGTGGTCAAGCACATCAGCGACCGGGTGGTGATCATGTACCTGGGGCGGGTGGTGGAGTCGGCGCCGGCGGAAGATGTCTTCGCCAGCCCCAACCATCCCTACACGCAGGCGCTGCTGGCCGAGGCCCCGAAGCTGGAAGTGGGCAAGAAGACCTTCGTCGCGATCAAGGGCGAGATCCCTTCGCCGCTGAATCCGCCGCCGGGTTGCCATTTCCATCCGCGCTGCCCGCACGCGATGCCGCGTTGCCGGGAGGAGCAGCCGTTGTTGAAGGAAATCGCGCCGATGCGGTTTTCGGCTTGCCACCTGAACGACATGGCGTAGGTGCTGTCAGCACATGGCCCGTCTCACGCGTGCGCGAGACGGGCCATGTGCCCATCAGCGGATGACCTGCCCCCGCGAGTTGATGATGGTCATCTCGACAAATTTCGAGCCGACGTGGCTGTCCGGGCTGAAGTTGATGATGTAGCCGCCGAGGTCGACGTTTCTCATGCTTTCCAGCGCGGTGATCAGCTTTTCGCGGGTGAGGTCCTTGCCGGCGCGGCGCGTGCCTTCGACAAAGGCCTTGGCGGCGATGAATCCTTCGATGCTGGCGTAGTCGAACTCGTTGGGCTTGCCGGCCGCCTGCAGCAGGCGCAGGTATTCGCGCACCACCGGCAGCGTGGCATTGCCTGGGTGGGGCATGACTTGCGAGATGATCACGCCGCTGCCCTTGGCGCCGACTTCCTTGGCGAGTGCCTGGGTGCCGACGAACGAGACGTTATAGAACTGGCCATTGAAGCCGCGGCGCAGCGCTTCCTTCACGAAGGCACCAGTGGTCCGGTACGCGTTGATCATCACCACCGCGTCGGGCTTGGACTTCATGGAGCCCTGCATGGCGTCGCCGATCTCCACCGTATTGCGCACCACGCCCTCGCGGGCGACGATCTGCACGCCGCTGTCGGGCGCGGCCTTGAGGGCGCGCTCGAGCGCTTCCAGGCCGGCCTTGCCGTAGGCGTCCTCGTTGTAGACCACGGCGACCCGCTTGAGGCCGGTGACGCGGACCTGGCGCAGGATGGCCGCGGCTTCCTCGTTGAAGCCGGCGCGCACGTGGAAGGCATAGCGGTTGAACGGCTCGCGCAGCGACTGGGCGCCGCTGTAGGGCGCGAAGAACGGCACCCTGGCCTGGGTGGCCAGCGGCAGCGAGGCCTCGCCGGTCTCCGTGCCGACGTAGCCGAACAGCGCGAAGGCGTGGTCCTCGTCGATCAGCGCGCGGGTATTCTTGGCGGCGGATTCCGGCTCGTTGAAGTCGTCCAGCACCTTGAGCTCGATCTTGCGGCCGTAGATGCCGCCGTGCTGGTTGATGTAGTCGAAGTAGAGCTGCGCGCCAGAATTGAGCTGCTTGCCTAGCATGGCGGTAGGCCCGGTGAGCGCAGCCGACTGGCCCAGCAGGATGGTGTCCGCGCTGACGCCGTTCTCGGCGCTGGCATTGGCAACGAATGAGCCGATGGCGCATGCCACCAGCAGGCCGGCAATGCGCCAGGCCCTGACCCCAGAATGCACTTGCATGGTTTCCCCGTGAAAAACGGTGTGTTCTTTACCCGTGAATGCCTTGCCGGTCTGTGCCGGCGCTGCCCTGGCGCCATCCCCTGGCGCAGCGTCGGGCTATCATAATCGAATACAATCGGAGCCTAACAATTTCCCCCGGCGGTGCCCGTCGGGGCGACGCCGGCATACAACACGCGACGCCACCAGGCTAGTCCGGCAACGGCCTTTCTGCACGGTGACCAGGCCCCGCCGCGTGTGGCCGCTCAGCCGCCCCAATGCTGCTGCCCCATGGCAGTCGCGCCGCCCGTCCCCAATTGCTTGCCAGGAGAATCCATGGCTTCCCGCATCGTCCGTGCCGCTTGCCCGCACGATTGTCCTGATACCTGTGCCTTGCTCGTCACCGTTGAAGACGGCCGCGCGACCAAGGTGGCGGGAGATCCCGACCATCCCGGCACCCAGGGCGTGCTGTGCACCAAGGTGTCGCGCTACACGGACCGCACTTACCACCCCGACCGCCTGCTGACGCCGATGAAGCGGGTCGGCCGCAAGGGCGAAGGCAAGTTCGAGCCGATTTCCTGGGACGAGGCGCTGGACACCGTGGCCACGCGCTTGTCTGCCATCGCCGCGCGCGACCCGCAGGCCATCCTGCCGTACAGCTATGCCGGCACCATGGGGCTGGTGCAGGGCGAGAGCATGGCGGCGCGCTTCTTTCACAAGCTGGGCGCCTCGCTGCTTGACCGCACGATCTGCGCCAGCGCTGGTGCCACCGCGCTGCGCTACACCTATGGCGCCAGCATCGGCATGGATATCGAGCATGTGCCCGATGCCAAGCTCATCATCATCTGGGGCGGCAACCCCATCGCCTCCAACCTGCATTTCTGGACGCGGGTGCAGCAAGCCAAGCGGCGTGGCGCCACCCTGGTGGCGATCGACCCGTACCGCTCGCTGACCGCCGAGAAATGCCATCGCCACATCGCCTTGATGCCCGGCACCGACGGCGCGCTGGCGCTGGCGATGATGCACGTGCTGATGCGCGACGGCCTGCTCGACTTTGAGTACATCGCGAGCCACACGGTGGGCTTCGAGGCGCTGCGCGAGCGTGCCCAGGCCTACACGCCGCAGCGCGCGGCCGAGATTTGTGGCGTCAGCGTGGATGACATCGAATGGCTGGCCGGCCTCTACGGGCAACTCGCGGTGCGCGAGCGCCAGCCGGTGGCGATCCGCCTGAACTATGGCATGCAGCGTTCGCACGGCGGCGGCCAGGCGGTGCGCGCTGTGGCCTGCCTGCCGTCGCTGGTGGGGGCCTGGCGCCACGCGGCCGGGGGCCTGCAGCTGTCCACATCGGGCTTCTTCCCGGTGGACAACCTGGCGCTACAGCGCCCGGACCTGCTGCCGGGCCTGCCGGCGCTGCCGCGCACGGTCAACATGAGCACCATCGGTGACGCGCTGCTGGATGCCGGTGACGGCGCGGGCAACCCGAAGATCGAGGCGCTGGTGGTCTACAACAGCAACCCGGTGGCGGTAGCGCCGCAGTCGACCAAGGTGGCCGAAGGCTTCGCCCGTGAGGACCTGTTCACCGTGGTGCTGGAGCAGTTCCGCACCGATACGGCTGACTACGCCGACATCCTGCTGCCGGCCACCACCCAGCTCGAGCACGTGGATGTGCACAAGGCCTACGGCCATACGTACTTCCTGGCCAACAACCAGGCCATCGCGCCGCTGGGCGAGGCCGTGCCCAACACCGAGATCTTCCGCCGCCTGGCCCAGCGCATGGGCTTTGCCGAGCCGTGCTTTGCCGATAGCGACGAAGATATCGCCGCCCAGGCCATCGTGGCCACGGACCCGCGCGCGGCAGGCATCAGTTGGGAGTCCCTCAAGGCACAGGGCTGGCAAAAGCTCAACCTGCCGGCGGCGCCGCTCGCCGAAGGCGGCTTTGCCACGGCGTCCGGCAAGTGCGAGTTCTACTCGGAGATCATGCGCCGCGACGGCCTCGATCCCTTGCCCGACTACGTGCCCCCGTACGAGACCCCCGCGACCGCGCCGGAACTGGCTGCGCGCTATCCGCTGGCGATGATCTCGCCGCCGGCGCGCAATTTCCTCAACAGCTCGTTCGTCAACGTCGACAGCCTGCGCGCCACCGAAGGCGAGCCGCACCTGGACATCCATCCTGATGACGCCGCCCCGCGCGGTATCGCCAGTGGCAGCATGGTGCGCGCCTTCAACGACCGCGGCAGCATGCTGGCGCGGGCGCGCGTGACCGACCGGGCCCGGCGCGGGCTGGTGGTGGGGCTGTCGATCTGGTGGAAGAAGCTGGCGCCGGATGGCAAGAACGCCAACGAGCTCACCAGCCAGCGGCTGACCGACCTGGGCCGTGCGCCGGTGTTCTACGATTGCCTGGTGCAAGTGGAAGCTGCACCGGCCACGGCCACGGCCACGGCCGCCGCCACCGCCTAGCCACCATGAACCTGCGCCCGGCACGCACGCTTCAAGCCCTGGCTGCACTGGGGCTTGCCGCGCTGCTGTCCGGCTGCGACACGGTCGGCTACTACGCGCAGTCAATCGGCGGCCACCTTGGGGTGATGGCGGATTCCCGGCCATTGCCCGACGCCATTGCCGCGGCCCAGCAAGCCAAGGACACGCGGCTGGCTCAGCGCCTGGCCCTCGCCGGCACCATCCGCGACTTTGCTTCGCATGAGCTGAAGCTGCCGGACAACGGCAGCTACCGGCGCTACGCCAACCTGCACCGGTCGTATGTGGTGTGGAGCGTGTTCGCCACCCCCGAGCTGTCGATGGAACTGCACAAGTGGTGCTTCCTGGTGGTGGGCTGCATCAGTTACCGCGGCTATTACGCGCAGGAAGATGCCGACGGCTATGCGCAGGGCCTGCGCAAGGAGGGCCTGGAGCCGTATGTCGCCGGCATCCCGGCGTATTCCACGCTGGGCTATTTCGACGACCCGCTGCTCAATACCTTCGTCTATCAGCCCGAAGGCGAGCTGGCACGGCTGATCTTCCACGAACTGGCGCACCAGGTGGTCTATGTGCGCAATGACACCACCTTCAACGAGTCTTTTGCCACCGCGGTGGAAACGGCCGGGGTGGAGCGCTGGCTGGCGCTCGCGGCGTCGCCCGATGCCCGCGCCAGCTACCGCCAGTACGACCTGCGCCGCCAGCAATTTCGCGCGATGCTGCTGGACGCGCGCGATCGCCTCGATGCGCTCTATCACTCGCCCCTGTCAGACGATGCCAAGCGCGCGGGCAAGACGGAAATCTTCGCCGGCCTGCGTGCGCGCTATGCGAAGCTCAAGGAAGAGTGGGGCGGCTACAGCGGCTACGATCGCTGGTTCGAGCGGCCGCTGACCAATGCGCAGCTTGCCGCGGTGGCGACCTACCAGCAATGGGTGCCGGCTTTCACGGTGCTCCTGGCGCAAAACGGTGGCGACTGGACGGCGTTCTATGCCGAGGTCAGGCGCATCGGCGATCTGCCGCGCGCCGAACGCGATGCCCGCCTGCGTGAGCTGGCGCCCCCGGCCAGCGGCGGTGACGCGCTGACCGCCGGCGAGAGCGGGACCGCGGTAGGGGCCGCGATCGGCGCGGCACGCGCCAGCGGCGCGCCCGACATGCCATCCGCGCCCGCGGCGGGTGCCAAGCCTTGATGGACTGACTAGGTGCCCGTTGGGCGCTTCATCCGGCAGACAGAGGGCAGGTTCAGGTCTCCCCCTGCCGTCGTGCTGTCGAGGCGGAAGCCGTACTGCGTGCCTTCCACGCCAACCTTGACGGTCTTGCCGTCCACCGGCGCAATGGTCGAGACCACCTGCGGCAACAGCAACTGGTGATCGCTCTTGCGCATCAGCACGTCGCCAACGGGCGAGCGGTACTGCATGCCCTCGAGCGCAAACGCGATGCTGGTCGGGTCGTCGGATCTGGCGCGGCGAATCGCCTCGCTGAGCATTTGCACGGCGATCAGCACGCGCGGGGCGAAGTACTCGCCCGCCGGGGTTTGCCTGACCCGCGCCGCCAGCGCAGCCAGCACCGGATCGTCGCCGTTGGGCAGGTACTCGGCCACCCAGGTCAGGTGCGCGTTCTTTGCCTGCGACACGGCCAGCACTGTGCCGGGCGCGCCGCCGCCGCTATGGTTCAGGTAGTTCAGTTCGTAGCCGGCCTCGCCGCCGGCCTTGATCAGCAGGCTGAGGTCCTGGCCCCAGTTGCCCGTGACCACGGTATCGGCGCCGCTTTCCTTGATCCGGCTCATGTACGGCGCGAAGTCCTTGACTCGCGCCAGCGGGTGCAGCGCCTCGCCGACGAACTGCACGTCGGGCCGCGCTCCCGCGATCATCTGCCGGCCCAGTGCTGCCCAGATGCGGCCCTGGGTGTAATCCTGGTTGAGCAGGTAGACCTTGCGCATGCCCTTTTGCTCGCGCGCGAAATTGGCCAGCGCGCGCATTTTCATTGCCGTGTTCGCCTCGGTGGCGAAGTGCCAGAAGCTGCAGCGCGCGCCCGTCAGGTCGGGGTCGAGCGAGGCGTAGTTCATGATCAGCACGCGCTGCCCGGGGTTGCGCTCGTTGTGCCGGTTGACGGCCTCCACCAGCGCCGTGACCACCGGCGAGCCAGATGCGCCGGTGAACACCACTTGCACGCCGGCGTCGATCGCGCTTTGCAGCGCGATGAGGCTTTCCTGCGCAGAGAGCTTGTTGTCGTAGCTCACCAGCGCGTAGTTGCGCCCGAGCACGCCGCCTTGGGCGTTGGCGTCGTCGAGCGCGAACTTCAGGTTGGCCTGGAAGATCTGGCCCACGTTGGCCAGCGGCCCGGACAACTGGTCGATGAACGCCACCTTGATGGGTGCGGCGGCGTCCTGCGTTTTTTCCTGCGCCTTTTCCTGGGCCTGTAGCGGCAGCGCGCCGGCCAGCGCGAGCGCGGCAACGGCGACGCTGCGCATGAACACGCCACACGCCAGCGCGGCGATCCTGGCGGCGGCGCGTGGCGCGTGCCTCAAGTCATGGGACATCGATCCTCTCCTTCTGCTTGTCACCACGTGTCGATGAAACGGCGCGATCCGGCCGCCGGCGTATCGCGCGCGGCCGATGCCGGGAGCGCGGAGGCCAGGCCGCGCAGCAGCCAGTGGCGTGTGTCGGCCGGGTCGATGACGGCGTCGATTTCCAGGTGGCTAGCCATATTAAGCGCTCGGCCACGCTGGTAGGCGCCCTCGATCATGCGCGCAAACAAGGCTTCGCGCTCGTCCGGGTCGGCCACCGCTTCCAGTTCCTTGCGAAAACCCAGCCGGATCGAGCCCTCAATGCCCATCGCGCCGAACTCGCCGCTGGGCCAGGCTGCGGTAAAGAACGGCGCGCTGAAGCTGCCGCCAGCCATGGCTTGCGCGCCGAGCCCATAGCCCTTGCGCAGCACCACGGTGAAGAAGGGTACGCGCAGCGCGCCGGCGGTGACGAACAAGCGCGAGACGTGGCGCACCGTGGCGGTCTTTTCCGCCTCCGGTCCCACCATGAAGCCAGGCGTGTCGCACAGCGAGACGATGGGCAAGCCGTGCGCATCGCACAACTGCATGAAGCGCGCGGCCTTGTCGGCGGCCGCGGCATCGATGGCGCCGCCCAGGTGCCGCGGGTTGTTGGCGATGCAGCCAAAGGCGCGGCCCTCGATGCGGATCAGCGCGGTGATGATGCCCGCGCCAAAGGCGGCGCGCAGCTCCAGCACGGAGTCGTGATCGGCGAGCGCTGCGAGCACGCCACGCATGTCGTAGCTGCGCAGCCGGTTCTCAGGGATCAGGTGGCGCAGCGCGCGCGCATCGCCGGCTTCCCAGTTGGGCAGGTCGCCCTGGAAATAGGACAGGTAGCGGCGCGCCGTCTCCACCGCCGCTATCTCGTCGTCGACCAGCACGTCGATCACGCCATTGGGTGCTTGCACGCTCACCGGGCCGACTTCCTCCGGAGCGAACACGCCGAGCCCGCCGCCTTCGATCATGGCCGGGCCGCCCATGCCGATGGTGGCGTTGCGCGTGGCGATGATCACGTCGGCGCAGCCTAGCAGCGCGGCATTGCCGGCAAAGCAGCGCCCGGAGACGATGCCCACCAGCGGCACCTGGCCGGACAGCCGCGCGAACTGGATGAAGGACGTGCAATCCAGCCCGGCCACCACCGGGGTGTCAGTGTCTCCGGGCCGCCCGCCGCCGCCTTCGGCGAACAGCACCACCGGCAGGCGCCACTGGCGCGCCAGCGCCAGCATGCGGTCCAGTTTCTTGTGGCCGTAGAAGCCCTGGGTGCCGGCCAGCACCGTGTAGTCGTACGCCAGCACCATGCAGCGCGCATCCGTGGCCGGGAAGCGTTCGGCGTTGACGGTGCCAATGCCGGTGACGATGCCGTCGGCCGGCGTCGCGCGCTCCAGGTCTTCCACGCTGCGGCGCTGGCGTTGCGCGGCGATGGCGAGCGCGCCGTACTCGATGAACGAGCCTGCATCGCACAGCTGGGCGATGTTCTCGCGCGCGGTGCGCCCGCCGCGGGCATGGTGCTTGTCCACCGCCTGCGGGCGGGCCGCATCCTGCGTGAGCGCGTGGCGGGCCAGGGCGTCGCGCAGGTCCGCGCGGATATGGGCGGGATCCACGGCGGCGCCGGCCTGCGCTCCATGATGGCCACCGTCATCCAGCGACAGCACGATCACCGGTGCGCCCGCGCGCAGCACGTCGCCGGGCGTGGCCAGCACGCGTAGCACTTCGCCCGCGCCCGGCGCTTCCAGCGGGTGCTCCATCTTCATGGCTTCGATGATGGCCAGCGATTGGCCGCGCCGCACGCGGTCGCCGGGGCGCACCTGCACCGCTGCCAGCGCGCCGTCCATGGGTGCGCTGAGCAGCTCGGCATCCTCGGGCAGGTCGTCCGGCGGCGTGGATGCGAGCGCTTGCGGGCCGCTGGCCGCGGCCACCGCATGCAGCGCCGGATGGCCGGGATCGCTGCCCTGCGACTGCGCAACGAGGGCCGGTAGCGCCGCGTCCAGGTACTGCGTGTGGACTGCGTTGCGCCGCACATCGTCGCGCAGCAGCAGGTCCTGCAGCAGCCTGCGGTTGGTGTCGATGCCTTCGATGCGGAACTCGCACAGCGCCCGATAGGCCTGGGCCAGCGCGCGCGCGTAGTTGCCGCCTGGCTCATGCACGATCAGCTTGGCCAGCAGCGAGTCGAAACGCGGATTGAGCGTCATGCCGGCATGGCCCGCGCCATCGACGCGCACGCCGGGGCCGCTGGGCGGCTCGTAGGCATCGATGCGGCCGCTGGCGGGGCGCAGCTGCCCCTGCGCGTCGAGGTGCTCGGCGTTGATGCGCAACTGCACCGCGATGCCGCGCGGCGCGGGCGCTTGCGCCAGCCCGAGGTGGCCGAGATCCTGTCCGGCGGCAATGGCCAGCTGCAGCTGGACCAGGTCCACGCCGGTCACCATTTCCGTGACGGTGTGCTCCACCTGTAGGCGCGGATTGGCCTCCATGAACCAGAACTCGCCATCCGCACCATTCGCAGCATCCGCACCCAGCAGGAACTCAAAGGTGCCGATGCCGCGATAGGCGCTGGCGCGCGCCAGCGTGATCGCGGCCTGGGCCAGGCGCGCACGCATGCCTGCATCGAGCGAAGGGCTGGGCGCCACTTCAACCAGCTTCTGGTGCCTGCGCTGCAGGCTGCATTCGCGCTCGCCCAGGGCGATCACGCCGCCGGCCGCATCTGCCACTACCTGGATCTCGATATGGCGCGGCGCATGCACGATGCGCTCCACGTAGACGGCGCCGTTGCCGAACGCAGCCGTGGCCTCGGAGACGCAGCGGGCATAAGCCTCGTCGATGTCCGCTGCCGCGTGCACCGCGCGCATGCCGCGCCCGCCGCCGCCGGCCAGCGCCTTGATCATCATGCCCGCCGCCTTGCCTGGCGCTTGCAGCGAGGCAAAGAACGCATGCGTCGCTTCCAGTGTCGTCGGCCCGGTGGAGCCCGGCACCACCGGCACGTCGCACTCGTGCGCCAGCGCGCGCGCGCGCGCCTTGTCGCCGAACAGGCGCAGCACGTCGGGTGCGGGGCCGACGAAGGCCTGGCCGGCATCCAGGCAGGCCTGGGCAAACTCCGCGTTCTCGGACAACAGGCCGTAACCCGGGTGGACCACGTCGCAGCCACTGCGGCGCGCGGCGTCCACTACCTGCGCGATGTCGAGGTAGGCGCGCGGGCCGGTGCCGGGCAGCGCCACCGCGCCATCGGCCTTGCGTACGTGGAGGGCGTCGCGATCGTCCTCGCTATAAAGCGCCACGCTTTCCAGGCCCATTGCCGCGGCGGCGCGGGCGATGCGGATGGCGATTTCACCGCGATTGGCGATCAGTAGCTTGCAGAACGTCATGATGCGAAGAAGGTGAGTGTGGCGGAGTTCATAGGCAAGGGCATCGCGGGATCAGCCAAGCTGCTCGGCCAGCGGCGCCAGGTCCTGCTTGCGCACCTTGCCCGTGGCGGTCAGCGGCAGGGCGTCGACAATATGCACCAGCGGCACCTTGTAGACGGCCATGTTGGCGCGGCACCATTGCACCAGCGCCGCGTTGTCCACCGTGCCGATGGCTTCGGGCTTGAGCATGACAAAGGCCACCGGCAACTGGCCTCGGTCCTCATCCGCGCGGCCCAGCACCGCCGAGCCGAGAATGGCCGGATGCTGGCCCAGCAGCGCCTCGATCTCGGCCGGGAACACGCTCATGCCGTTGACCTTGAGCATCTCCTTGCGCCGCCCCAGGTAGTGCAGATAGCCGTGCTCGTCGATCAGGCCGATGTCGCCTGTGTGGAACCAGCCGTCGCGCAGCGCTTCGCGCGTGGCGTCGGGCTTGTTCCAGTAGCCTTTGAGCAGGGTTGGCGTGCGCACGCACAGCTCGCCCTCGGCGCCCGGCGGCAGCAGCTCGCCGCTGGCGAAGTCGCAGATCTTGAACTCGGTGCCGGGCACGGGCAGGCCGACAAAGATCGGCTGGGCGCGCAGGTCCAGGTCATCGTCCTGCATGCCGTAGGCAAAGGTGTTGCAGGTTTGCGTCTCGGTCATGCCCCAGGCGGTCTCGGCGATGACCGAGCCGGTCAGCGCCTGCCACGCGCGGCGATAAGGCAGGTTGAGCTTCTTGACGAAGGACGATACGCCCACGTAGCGCAGCGAGCGCAATGCGTACTGCGCCGCGCGCGGGTGCTCCATTACCTCCACCGCGTTGTCCACCAGCATCGACGCGTTGGTGACTTGGTAGCGCTGCACCGCCGCCATGAAGGTCTCGGGATCCCAGCGCGCCAGCAGCACCAGCGGGATGCCAAAGAAGGCGGGGAAGATCAGGCAGAGGTTTTCGCCCGCGATCCAGAACTCGGGGAAGAAGCCCAGCATGACGCTGTCGTCGGCGATGTCGAGCGAGACCGCGCCGAACGCGGCCGCCATGTCCACCATATCGCCCTGGGTGTGGATGCAGCCCTTGGGCAGGCCGGTGGTGCCGCCAGTGTAGTTGAGCGCGGCCACGGCATCGAGCGAGGCCGGTGTGGCAGGGGCTGCGTGCGTGCACGCCGCCATCGCGGACAGCAGGTCGATGGCGTGGCCGTCCGCTTCGCAGTCATGGCGCGGGGCCTGCACCATGGGCGGCAGCGGCAATGTGGGCTCGGTGGGAATCACGTCGGCAAAGCTGGTCGAAAACAGCAGGGCGAGCGGATCCTGCGCGCCCAGCGCGGCGCGCGTTTCGCGCACCAGCGGCACCAGCCGGTCCAGCGCGATCAGCGCGCGCGGCGTGCTGTCGGTGAGCGCGTGCTGCAACTCGGCGCGCTGCGAGAGCGGGCTGATCGGCACGTACACGGCGCCCAGCTTGAGGATGCCGAAGAACACGATGTGGAACTGCGGGCAGTTCGGCATCAGCACCGCCACGCGGTCACCGGCGCCGACGCCGTGTGCTGCCAGCAGCGCGGCGCAGCGCTCGCTCTGCGCGTCCAGCTCCGCGTAGGTGGTTTCGTGGCCGTAGAAGATCACCGCGGGGCGGTCTGGCCGGGTGCGGCCCCAGTGGCGCAGCATGTCCGTGAGCGGCTGGCGCCCCAGCGGATATTGCGGCGTGCGCGGGGTGCGCTCGGGCCATGCGCGCTGCCAGCGCGCATGCATGTCGGCCAGGTAGGTCGTTTCGTCCATTGGCGGTGTCTCCTTGCTGATGGGCCGCCAAGCCGGCTTGGGTTGGCGAAATTTACTCTTTGGTATATTTGTTTACCCTTGGGTATGATCGTATTGGCATTGCCGTCATGCGTCAAGCCAGGTGCCGCCCGCGTGAATCCAGGTTTCAGGGGGAGAGGGTCAACGCCAAAACGGACTGCCGGGCCTTCCAGCCGCGGCGCCATGCGAGAATCGCGTCATGCCGACTGCACAGAAAACCGCTCCCGCCGCCGAGGCCGCTCCGGAGATCGCTCCGGACGCCGTACCTGCCCGCTCGCATATCGCCGAGCGGCAGGAAGCGCGCCGCCGCCAGATCCTCGATGCCGCTGCCCAGCTGTTCTATACCAAGGGCTATCCCGGCATGACGATGAACGACCTGTGCCGCGCGCTGGGCGTGACCAAGCCGGCGGTGTACTACTACTTCACCGACAAGTACGAGATCTTCGACATCTTGTGCCGCGAGTCCGCGCAGACCTGCCTGCCGGTCATCCGCGAGACCGCCGACCCGGCGCTGCCGGTGCGCGAGCGCCTGCATACCTGCCTGCTGGAAATGGCGCGGCGTTGCATTGCCTGCTACGTGCCCGCCACGCTCAGCTTTCGCGACAACCAGTACCTGCGGCCGGAAACGGTGACGTGGCTGCGCAATATGGCGCGCGCCTTCTACCGCGACCTCTATGCGCTGCTGGAGGAAGGCAAGCGCACGGGCGTGTTCAGCTATGGCGACGCGCGCGTGACCGCCCATGCGATCGGCAGCGTGGTTGGCTTCATGTACACCTGGCACCAGCCCGAGCGCATGGAGGCGCAGGCGCTGGCGGAAGAGCTGGCCATGAGCATGATGAAGATGGTGTTGCCGGTGAACGCCTGACTTCGACAAGGCATTTCGTTGCGGCCTCGCGCAAGCCGCTAGGGGAATTCCCCAGTCCAGGTTGAACTGTGCGCTAAACTCCACGTCAGACGGTGGGGTGAGTCCAGAGGACTTCATCTAACGTGTTGTCTTAACCGGGTCGCGCGTTTAGCATCTGTCGAAAATCGAACGACCATTCAGAAAATCAGGAGACGGTGCATGGAAAGACTGTGGCTGAAGCATTACCCGGCCGGCGTGCCTGCCGAGATCGATAGCAGTCAGTTCCGCTCGCTGGCCGAATTGCTCGAGGCGTCCTTCCGCACCTATGCTGATCGCCGTGCCTTTGTGTGCATGGACAAGTCGATCACCTACGGCGAACTCGACCGCATGTCGCGGCAATTCGCAGCGTGGCTGCAGTCGCGCGGGCTCAAGCCGGGCGCGCGCGTGGCCATCATGATGCCCAACGTGCTGCAGTATCCGGTGGTGCTGGCCGCGGTGCTGCGTGCCGGCTTTGTCGTGGTCAACGTCAATCCGCTCTACACTCCGCGCGAACTCGAGCATCAACTCAAGGACAGCGGCGCCGAGGCCATCGTCATCCTCGAGAACTTCGCCACCACGCTGCAGCAAGTGCTGTCCGCCACGCCGGTCAAGCATGTGGTGGTGGCCAGCATGGGCGACCTGCTGGGCGGCCTCAAGGGCGCGATCGTCAATTTCGTGGTGCGCAACGTCAAGAAGATGGTGCCGGCCTGGGAGCTGCCCAACTGCGTGCGCTTCAACGCAGTGCTGGCAGAGGGGCGCAGCATGCAGTTGCAGCCTGCCACCACGGGCCCGGACGACGTTGCCTTCCTGCAATACACCGGTGGCACCACTGGCGTGTCCAAGGGCGCCGTGCTGCTGCACCGGAACATCGTCTCCAACGTGCTGCAGTCCGAAGCCTGGATGCAGCCGGCGCTGGCCAAGGGCGCACCGATCGACCAGGTGATCACCATCACGGCGCTGCCGCTGTACCACATCTTCGCACTGACGGTCTGCTGCCTGCTGGGCATGCGCAGCGGCGGCCTGAGCGTGCTGATTCCCAATCCGCGCGATATCCCCGGCTTCATCAAGGAGCTGCAGAAGTACAAGTTCAATATGTTCCCCGCGGTCAATACGCTGTACAACGCGCTGATCAACAGCCCGGATATCGACAAGGTCGATTTTTCTGGCTTGCGCGTGGCCAACGGCGGGGGCATGGCGGTGCAGGAAGCGGTGGCCAAGAAGTGGCTGGCCAGGACGGGCTGCCCGATCATCGAGGGCTACGGCCTGTCGGAGACCTCGCCTTCGGCGACCTGCAACCCGACTGATTCCGACGCGTTCTCCGGCACCATCGGCCTGCCGCTGCCGTCGACCGACATCGCCATTCGCGACGACGACGGCGCGGACGTGCCGCTCGGCCAGGCTGGCGAGATCTGCATCCGCGGCCCGCAGGTGATGGCCGGCTACTGGAACCGCCCGGACGAGACCGCCAAGGTCATGACGGCCGACGGCTTTTTCAAGTCCGGCGACATCGGTGTGATGGACGCGCGCGGCTACACCAAGATCGTCGACCGCAAGAAGGACATGATCCTGGTGTCCGGCTTCAACGTGTACCCGAACGAGGTCGAAGGCGTGGCCGCAGAGTGCCCGGGCGTGCTGGAGGTGGCAGCGGTGGGCGTGCCGGACGAGCATTCGGGCGAAGTGGTCAAGCTGTACGTGGTCCGCAAGGATCCCGCGCTGACGGAAGCCGAGCTGATCGCCTTCTGCAAGGAGCGCCTGACCGGCTACAAGCGGCCCAAGTTCGTGGAGTTCCGCAGCGAGTTGCCCAAGACCAATGTGGGCAAGATCCTGCGCCGCGAGCTGCGCGACAGCCGCAAGGCGGCCTGAGCGAAGAGCGCAAGCCAGCCACGCACGCCGCAGCAAGAACGGCCTCCCGCAAGGGAGGCCGTTTTTCATTCAGCGGGGCGCGTCAGCATTCCCGCGAGGGCACGAGCAGCGGCTCGGGGGCGCCGTCGGGATAGACCATCCGCACGCAGGCGCCGGGCTCCAGACCAGGTGCCGCAGGGCCATTGACGATGACGTTGCCGCCGCTGCCATCCAGTGGCGCCACCGTGTACTGGAACAGGTCCATGCGCGGCCGCGGCTGCGGGCGTAACAACGAGTTCAGGTCGACGGAAAAGCCAACGCCTGCGCCGCTCCAGCCACCGCCGTTCCATGCGCCGCCGCCAACGCCCACGGCGGTGCTCACCGCACCGTTGTCCGGCATGTCGACCTGGCCCACCAACGTCTTTGCGCCGATGCGCCCTAGTTTGATGGTGACGTTGAGCGGTGACACCTCGGGTCCTGGCGGCGTACTCTGGCAAGCCGCGAGGAGCAGCGTCAGCAGCGCGGCGCAAAGCGTGCCCGGTCCCGAGCGGGCTGCGTTCATGCGCTCACCAGCCCGGTCTTGAGCCGGCCCAGCAAGCGGAACAGGGCGCGCCGGTCGGTCTGGGGCAGGCCGCCGAACAATTGCTCGATCCAGTCTTCATGCGCGCGCGCCATCTTGGAAAACGCGGTGCGTCCGGCCGGCGTGAGCCGGATCAGGTAAGCGCGGCGATCGCTTGGCAAAGCCTCGCGCGAGACCAGGCCTTCTTGCTGGAGCTGGTCCGTGATGCCGGTGATGTTGCCGCCGGTGACCATCATGCGGCGCGACAGCTCGCCCATCTTCAGGCCCTCCGGATGGCGGTCGAGCTGGGACATCAGGTCAAAGCGCGGCAGGGTGCAGGCGAAATCCTGGCGCAGCCGGGAGCGGATGTCGGCCTCGACCAGATTGGTGCAGGTCAGCAGGCGCAGCCACAGGCGCAGGGCGTCGTGGGCGTTATCGTCGGCGCTGGTTTCGAGATCGACCGGCGCTTCTTCGGCGCCGGCCTTGGGCGGGGCCTCGGCGGCAGGTGGGGTGGGCATCGCGGCACGCTGGTTGTTTGATGCCTCAAGTATATGCGCTTGCACGTCGCCACGGGCCGGCGCGCGCCTCAATCCACCTTGGCGCCCGAGTCCTTGACCACCTTGGCCCACTTGGTGAGCTCGGCGCGGATAAAGGCGGCGAACTGCTCCGGCGTGTTGCCGACCGGGTCGGCGCCCTGGGCCAGCATCTTTTCCCGCATGGCCGGCGTGGCCAGCGCGCGCGTGACTTCCTGCTGGACGCGCGCGACGACCTCATGCGGCGTGCCGGCAGGCGCCAGCAAGCCGAACCAGGAACTGGCCTCGAAGCCCGGCAGGCGGGCCGCCTCTGCCACCGTTGGCACACCCGGCAGCGCCGGCGAGGGTTTGGCGCTGGTGACCGCCAGCGCCTTGAGCTTGCCGCTCTTGATCAGCGCCATCGACGAGGGCAGGTTGTCGAACATGAGCTGCATGGTGCCGCCGGCCAGGTCGGTCAGGGCCGGGCCGCTGCCCTTGTAAGGGAAGTGCACCATGAAGGTACGGGTCTGGGTCTTGAACAGCTCGCCTGCCAGGTGGATCGAGGTACCGTTGCCACTCGACGCCATATTGAGCTTGCCGGGGTTGGCGCGCGCATAGGCGATCAGGTCCGTGACGCTGTTGATGCGGTTTTGCTGCGCGAAGGCGGGGTTGACCACCAGTACATTGGGCACCGAGGCCACCTCGGTGATGGGGGTGAAGTCCTTGACCGGGTCGAACGGCAGCTTGCCGTACAGAGACTGGTTGATGCCATGCGTGCCCACCGTGCCCATCAGCAGCGTGTAGCCGTCCGGCGCGGCCTTGGCGACCATGTCGGTGCCGATGTTGCCGCCCGCGCCCGGCCGGTTGTCGACGACTACGTTCCAGCCCTGGAGCTTCGACAGCTCGGCGGCCACTGCACGCGCCAGGATGTCGGTCGTGCCGCCGGCGGGGAACGGCACCACCAGGCGGATCGGCTTGCTGGGATAGGGATCCGCGGCTTGCGCGGGCGCTTGCCAGGCAAGGGGGCCAAGGCAGGCACCGGCGAGGGTGGCAAGCAGCCTGTGGGTCGCGCGGCGGCGGGTGCGGTGCATGGGGTCTCCTTATGGGTGCCTGCGTTTTGCCGGACGGCGCGATGGCGTGGTACGCATCGCCGATACATCCCGAAGGCTGCTGCATTGTAGTGTCGGCATAACAATGTGCCGATAAGGTGATGCCCTAGGACAGGAAGGCGAGGCAGCGCCATGAAAAAAGGCACCCGAAGGTGCCTTTGCAGTGCCGCGCGGATGCGCTTAGAACTTGTGGCGGATACCCACGCCGACGCCCAGCATGTTGTCGTTGTTGGAGCCGAGGAAGTAGCCGTTGGCGAAGCTGATTGCCGAGGTGTCGAAATTCAGGCCGGCGTTCTTCGCGTACGCGGCCGTCAGGTAGACGTCGGTGCGCTTGGACAGGTTGTAGTCGGCGATGAACGAAACCTGCCACGGGTTCTTGACGTTGACGCCGCCGAGGTTCTTGACGTCGTCATAGTTGTACTGCAGCGTCAGGCCCAGCGGTGCGGTGACCTGGTAGTTGGCACCGATCCAGTAGTAGTTGTCGCGCAGAATGGGCGCGCCGTTCTGTGCCTTGGCCTGGCCCCAGCGATAGCCGCCCATGATCTTGGCCGGGCCGAAGGCATAGCTGCCTGCCACTGCCGCCTTCTTGAACGTGCCGGTGTCGCCGGTCGCGCTCAGGGTCGGGTTGTACTGGTCGTAGGCGATGGTTGCGCCGAACGGACCGGCAGCATAGCCCACGCCGGCGCCGTAGCCGGTGTCGCGGCGGAACTGGCCCGGGACTTCGCCGTTGCCTGCCACGCCGTTGCCGAAGGACCAGTGCGCGATCGCGGTCACCGGACCGAATACGCCCGTGTACTTGGCCGTGTTGTCGGAGCGGAAGTTCAGGCCGAGCTGGGCGACCACCGGCTCATACTGGGTGGCGTAGCCGCTGGGCGAGAAGTTGGCGAGCAGGTCGAACAGCGTGGTGTACTGGCGACCAAAGGTGAAGCGGCCAGCCTGGGCGCTTTCGATACCCACGTACGCTTGACGACCGAACAGCCGGCCGCCTTGCTGCAGCGAGCCGGTGTCGAGGGCGAAGCCGTTTTCGAGCACGAACAGCGCCTTCAAGCCGCCGCCCAGGTCTTCCACGCCGCGCAGGCCCCAGCGCGAGCCGGACAGGCCACCGGAGGACATGCGAAAGACAGAGTTGCCGCGACCGGGATTGAGCCCGTTGGCGGCCGACGGCGCAACGCCGAGATGATTGACGTATTCGAGGTTCATATCCGCAACGCCGTACAGCGTCACGCTGGACTGGGCCTGTGCGGCACCCGCGAATGCACCCAACGCAGCCAGCGCGAGAAGCGATTTTTTCATGCTCGATGATCTCCGTGTAAGAATTATTGGTGGCCAGCGGAGAAACCTCCTGAGTCTCCATTTTCCGCTTACCCAACTTCGTCAGAAGCTGCCAACTACTGTAACAAACCGCCTTCGATTCACAATCGGGTTCACTGCCCTTGTCAGCTTTTCACAACTCAGGGTTTTGGAGTATCTGGCCCTTGCCGGCACGGGCCACGCGGGAGAGGCCCGGCAAGTCCGCCACGGTACAATGCGGGAAATCCCGAGGGCGTATTCATCGGTCCATTTCCCCCTTCGCCAGGGCGTGGGACGCGGAACCGCTCCGAGCAACCACCAGCCATGCATCCATGGATACCTTGATTCGCGAATTCGATGTGGCCTTGCGCGCGATCGCAGGCGTCACCCGCGCCAGCCGCGCCAATCCTGCCGAGGCGCTTGCGCCCGATGCG
Source organism: Cupriavidus sp. GW823-FHT07A04 (assembly GCF_058794615.1). Classification (NCBI taxonomy): domain Bacteria; kingdom Pseudomonadati; phylum Pseudomonadota; class Betaproteobacteria; order Burkholderiales; family Burkholderiaceae; genus Cupriavidus; species Cupriavidus sp. GW823-FHT07A04. Next base: position 428,499 of record NZ_JBXAHA010000003.1, on the reverse strand, counting down.
CAGAGCCTCGACGAGACGCAACGCCGCCACGTGGCCGGGCTCATGCGCATCAATCACGTGGGTGAGGTCTGCGCGCAGGCCCTTTACCAGGCCCAGAAGCTGACCGCGCGCACGCCGCAGGTTCGCGCGCAGATGGATGAAGCCGCGCGCGAGGAAGAAGACCATCTCGGCTGGTGCGCCGAACGCCTGCGCGAGCTCGGCTCGCGTCCCAGCCTGCTCAACCCGCTCTGGTACGCGGGCGCGTTTGCCATCGGCTGGGCGGCGGGGCGAGCGGGCGACCGCGTCAGCCTGGGATTCGTCTCCGAGACCGAGTACCAGGTCGAGCAGCACCTGAATGGCCATCTCGAGCAGATCCCCGTTGCCGACGACCGGTCGCGCGCGATCCTGGAGCAGATGCGCGATGACGAGGTGAGGCACGGCGCCGCCGCCCGCGAGGCGGGCGGCATGCCGCTGCCCTCGCCGGTGCGCGCGATGATGCGGGCGGCCTCCAAGGTGATGACCACCGCCGCGTATCGGATCTGAGGGACGGCGACGGAGGCGGGAAGCCCCGCCCCGGCGCCTCGCGCGCCGGTAAGCCAGGTACCCCCCCGCACGCGGGGTAGACGCGAAAACGTTGTATCCTTCCATCGGTCCGGCTCGGCCGTTTTTCCTGCTGCAGGCAGTTCCTTCCTCAGTTGTTCTCAGGTGGTTTCTCTGCTTTCTTCCATAAGATCTTCATTTCATTGGGAATTCACTTTTTCGGTGCGCGAGGTGTGCGCGCTAAGTCATTGTTCTAATTAAAAAAACCCGGATTGTTGCCCCACAACGAGCCTTGACCCGTGAAATCGCTTCCTCTAAAGTGGGAAATAGTGTGAGGAAGTGTGTTTTTGTGTGAAAACGCAGTCTGGCTATGGGATCATCGCCCAACGTCGGATTTAAAGGATTCACGCGCCAGCCGGTGGCAAGCATGCCGGCGCGGACCGGGGAGCTAGCTTGTTTCAGGGCGCATCGGCGCTGTCACTGGATGCCAAGGGCCGGATGTCGATTCCGGCGCGGCACCGTGAAGCGCTACAACAGCAGGCCGAGGGCCGGGTAACGCTGACCAAGCACCCGGACGGCTGCCTGCTGCTGTTTCCGCGCCCTGAATGGGAAAACTTCCGTGGTCGCATAGCGGCTTTGCCGATGGACGCGCACTGGTGGAAGCGCATCTTCCTGGGCAATGCCGCTGATGTCGACATGGACGGCGCGGGCCGGGTGCTGATCGCCCCCGAGCTGCGTAGCGCCGCTTTGCTCGACAAGGAAGTCATGCTGCTCGGTATGGGCAGCCATTTCGAAGTCTGGGATGCCGCAACCTACGCCGCCAAGGAACAGCAGGCGATGGCGCAGGGCATGCCGGAAGCATTAAAGAATTTCTCTTTCTGACGAGGTCATGAGCTCAACCCAAACGCCGGGGACCACCGCCCTGCGCCATCGCACCGTGTTGCTGGACGAGGCTGTCGAAGCCCTGGTCTGGCGGCCCGATGGCGTCTATGTGGACGGCACCTTCGGCAGAGGGGGGCACAGCCGGGCAATTCTGGCCCGGCTGGGCCCGGCCGGGGCACTGGTGGCCTTCGACAAGGATCCGGCAGCAATCGCAGAGGCGGGCACCATCAAGGATGCCCGCTTCTCCATTGAGCACACCAGCTTCGCCGAGATGCCGGCGGCGCTGGCGGGCCGGGGAAAGGTCGCCGGGATATTGCTCGACCTGGGCATCAGCTCACCCCAGATCGACGACGCGGAGCGGGGGTTTTCCTTTCGCTTCGAGGGACCGCTGGACATGCGCATGGACACCACGCGCGGCATGACCGCCGCGCAGTGGCTGGCGCAAGCGGATGAGCAAGACATCGCAAGGGTGATACGGGACTATGGGGAAGAACGGTTTGCTGTACAGATTGCAAAGGCGGTTGTTGCTCGCCGGAGCGAACCCGGCCATGGCGGACCGCTTGCCACTACTGCCGAGCTTGCCGCGCTCGTGGCGAAAGCCGTCAAAACACGCGAGAAGGGTCAGGACCCTGCGACCCGCACCTTTCAGGCTCTACGGATTCACGTCAATCAAGAGCTTGCGGACCTCGAAAGCGGCCTGAGCGCCGCTTACGACTTGTTGCAGGAAGGCGGACGGCTGGTGGTCATCAGTTTTCATTCGCTTGAGGACCGCATCGTCAAGCGGTTCATGCAGGCGCACGCCCGTCCGCAGCAGAATGCCGATCCCGCCATGCGCCGCGCGCCCCTGCGCGCGGACCAGCTGCCGCAGCCCACGCTGAAGCTGCTCGGCCGGGTCAAGCCGGGCGCCGAAGAGGTTGCCGCCAATCCGCGTGCCCGCTCCGCGGTGATGCGCGTGGCCGAGAAGCTGCCGTCCCCGGCGTCCCCTTCGTCCGCTTCCACCCAGAAGGCGGGCCGCCCATGAACCGCCTGACTTTCTTCCTGCTGGCTGCCCTGATGCTGTGCGCGCTCTCGCTGGTGAGCGCGCAGCACCAAGCCCGCACCCTGTTCGTCGCCCACGAGCGCGCGCAAGCGGAAGAAAAGCAGCTCGACATCGACTGGTCCCGCTTGCAGTACCAGCAGAGCTCGCTCGGCAAGAGCGCGCGCATCGCGGACGCAGCCCGGACACAGTTGAAGATGACGCCGGTGCTTCCCGGCAGGACCCAATACCTGGCCGGCGTGGTGCTGGACGCGCCGCCCGCCAGCGCGCCCGCGGCTGCAGCACCCGAGGGGAGTAAGCCATGACCATCGCCCGGCCCTCGCAAAACGCCCAGCGCGGCAACCCTTCGCGCCCGCGCACCGGCCAGTTCGCCGCTAGCCCCGTGCTTGGCTTGCGCCTGCCGATGTGGCGCTCGAAGCTGGTGGTGTTCATGATGTTCGCCGCCTTCGTCGCCCTGGCTGGGCGCGCGCTCTGGATCCAGGGCCCGGGCAACCAGTTCTACGAGGCCGAAGGCAAGAAGCGCTTCCAGCGCACGCTCGAGCTGCCCGCAACGCGCGGCAAGATCCTCGACCGCAATGGGCTGGTGCTGGCGACCAGCTTGCCCGTGAAGGCCATCTGGGCGGTCCCGGAGGATGTGCCCGACGAGATCGAGGCTGACAAGATCCGCCAGTTGAGCAAGCTGCTCGACATGAGCGACAAGGAACTGCGCCGCAAATTCACGGAAGACAAGAGCTTCGTCTACCTGAAGCGCCAGGTGCTGCAGGATGTCGCGGACAAGATCGCCGCGCTCAAGATCGAAGGCATTCACCAGACCCGCGAATACAAGCGCTTCTATCCGGAAGGCGAGGCGATGGCGCACATCGTCGGCTTTACCAATGTCGAAGACCGCGGCCAGGAAGGCGTGGAGCTGGCGCGCGAGGGCGTGCTGGCCGGCAAGTCCGGCGCGCGCCAGGTGATCAAGGACCGCCTTGGCCGCGTGGTGGAGGATGTGGGCATCCTCAAGACGCCGCGCGACGGCGAGGACCAGCAGCTCTCCATCGACGCCAAGATCCAGTACCTGGCCTACAACGAGGTAAAGGCCATCGTCGAGCGCAGCAAGGCCAAGGCGGCCAGCGCCGTGGTGCTCGACGCGCAGACCGGCGAGGTGCTGGCGCTGGCCAACTGGCCGACCTACAACCCCAACGACCGCACCCGCCTGTCGGGCGAGCAGCTGCGCAACCGGGTCCTGACCGACACCTTCGAGCCGGGCTCGATGATGAAGCCGATCACGATCGGCCTGGCGCTGCAGCTCAAGCGCGTCACGCCGTCGACGGTATTTGCCACGACCGGCAAGTTCAACTACGAAGGCGCCACCATCAGCGACACCCACAACTACGGGGCGCTGACCGTGGCCGGCATCATCCAGAAGTCCAGCAACATCGGCACGACCAAGATTTCGATGCTGCTCAAGCCACAGGAAATGTGGGATATGTATATGAGCGTGGGCCTGGGCCAGGCGCCCAAGATCGGCTTCCCCGGCGCCGTGGCCGGACGGGTGCGCCCGTACAAGAGCTGGCGGCCCATCGAGCAGGCGACCATGTCCTATGGGTACGGCCTGTCGGTGTCGCTGTTCCAGATCGCCCACGCTTACACCATCTTCGCCCATGATGGCGAACTGATCCCGGTCACCATGTTCCGGAACCAGGGCCCGGTCACTGGCGAGCGCGTGCTGTCGCCCGAGGTGGCGCGCCAGGTGCGGGCCATGCTGGAGACGGTGACGGCGCCTGGCGGCACTGCGCCTGAAGCCCAGGTGATGGGCTACCGGGTTGGCGGCAAGACGGGCACGGCGTACAAGCACGTGGGCCGCGGCTACGACCGCAGCAAGTACCGGGCTTCCTTCATCGGCCTGGCGCCGATGTCCAACCCGCGCGTGATCGTGGCCGTGAGCGTGGATGAGCCTACCTCCGGCAGCCACTATGGTGGCGCCGCTGCGGGCCCGGCCTTCTCCGCGATTACCGGCGGCGCGCTACGCGCGCTCAATGTGCAACCGGATTCGCCGATCCGCCAGTTGGTCGTGAGCGACAAGGTGCAGGAAAGCGAACCGTGGAGCGCGACGCAATGACCCGTACGCTGCTCCCCCTCGAAGTGGCCGCGCAGGCTGGCGATGCCTTGGCCTGGCTGCGCCAGCACGCGCCCGCCGGCGCCAAGCTGACGGGCGACACGCGCCGTCTGGCCCAGGGCGACGTGTTCTTTGCCTATGTGCTGGGCAATGCGCGCCTGTCGACCGATGGGCGCCCCCATATCGCCCAGGCGATCGCCCGCGGCGCCAGCGCCGTGGTCTTTGAGGCCGATGGTTTCGCCTGGCCGCATGGCGAAGGCGTGCCGCATCTTGGCGTGTCGGGCCTGCACCAGTTCGCCGGCCCGATTGCGGCCAGCTGGTATGACAACGCCGCGCGCGATCTCGCCGTGACCGGCATCACCGGCACCAATGGCAAGACGTCGTGCTGCCAGTGGCTGGCGCGCGTGCTGCAGGCCGCGGGCAAGCGCTGCGCCACCATCGGCACGCTTGGCACCGGTTTTCCTGATGCGCTCACGGCGACCGGCTTCACCACGCCCGACGCCGTCCAGCTGCAGGACAGCCTGGCCGCGCTGCATGGCGCCGGCGCGCGCGCGGTCGCCATGGAAGTGTCCTCGCACGGCCTGGAGCAAGGCCGCGTGGCCGGCACGCACTTTGCGGTGGCGGTGCTGACCAACCTGACCCAGGACCATCTCGACTACCACGGCACCATGGCCGAGTACGAGGCGGCCAAGGCCCTGCTGTTCCAATGGCCCGGCCTGCGTGCCGCCGTGATCAACCGCGACGATGCCATGGGTGGTCGCCTGCTGGCCAACCCCGCGCTCGCCGCGCAGGTGATCGAATACGGCATCGATGGCGCGGCCGCCCCTACCCGCAAGACAGGCCAGTGGCTGCGCGCGACCAACGTGCGCGCCACCGCTGCCGGCACGGCCTTCCATGTGGATGGCAGCTTCGGCAGCGCCGATGTCAGCACGCCGATGATCGGCGCTTTCAATGTCAGCAACCTGCTCGCCGTGCTGGGCGCCACGCTGGCCAACGGCATTGCCTGGGCTGCTGCCATCGACGCGCTGCGCACCCTCAAGCCGGTCGACGGCCGCATGGAGTTGTTCGGCGGCAGCCATGGCGGCCAGGACGGGCCGCTGGCAGTGGTCGATTACGCCCACACCCCGGATGCACTGGAAAAGACGCTGGATGCGCTGCGCCCCGTGGCCCAGGCCCGCAAGGGCCGGCTGTGGTGCGTGTTCGGCTGTGGCGGCGACCGCGACCCGATCAAGCGCCCGCTGATGGGCGAAGTGGCCGAGCGGCTCGCCGACGAGGTGGTGCTGACCAGCGACAACCCGCGCAGCGAAGACCCGCAAGACATCCTGAACGCCATTGCCGACGGCATGGCCGACCGCAGCCGCGCGCACCTGATCGAGGACCGCGCAGCTGCCATCCTGTATGCCATCAAGCACGCCACCGTAGCCGATGTGGTGCTGGTGGCCGGCAAGGGGCACGAAGCCACCCAGGAGGTGCAGGGCCGCAAGCGGCCTTTCTCCGACCGCGAGCATGTCCGGCTGACGCTGGGCACGCGTGGGGTGTCAGCATGACGCAATACACCATGACCGATTTGCAGCAAGCCGCCGGCTGGATCGCCGGCGCGCGTCTTTCCGGGCCCGATGGCGCAGCCAGCCGGGCGTTCTCGCGCGTGCTGACTGACAGCCGCACGGTCCAGCCCGGCGACCTGTTTGTCGCGCTCAAGGGCGAGCGCTTCGATGCGCACGATTTCCTGGCCGACGTGGTGGCGCGTGGCGCCGCCGCGGTGCTGGTGGACCATGAGCCCGACGCCGCGCTTGGCATTTCCGCCATCGTGGTGCCCGATACCCGCCTGGCGCTGGGCCAGCTGGCCGCCGGCTGGCGCCGCCGTTTCAGCCTGCCCGCGGTCGCGGTGACGGGCAGCAACGGCAAGACCACCGTCAAGGAGATGATCGCCGCGATCTTCGCGGCGGCGGTAGGGGAGGGCGCCCGCCTGGCAACGGGCGGCAACCTGAACAACGATATCGGCCTGCCGCTGACCGTGCTGCGGCTGTCCGCCGTGCACCGGCTCGCCGTGCTCGAGCTCGGCATGAACCACCCGGGTGAGACCGTCTACCTGGCCAGCATCGCACAGCCTACCGTGGCGGTGGTGACCAACGCGCAGCGCGAGCACCAGGAGTTCATGGTGAACGTGGAGGCCGTGGCGCATGAACACGCCGCGGCGATTGCGGCGTTGCCCGCAGACGGCGTGGCGGTGTTCCCGCTCGACGCCGAAGGCGGCGGCGCGCATGCCGGCATCTGGCGCCAGGCAGCCGGTGCGCGCCGCGTGCTGTCGTTTGGTCTGGATGCCAGCGCCGATGTCCGCGCCGATGTGGCTCTGGACGACGGCGTGCAAGTGATGCAGGTCAGCGCGCCTGGTGCTGCGTTCGAGGTCCGCCTGTCGGTGCTTGGCACCCACAACGTGCGCAACGCGCTGGCGGCGATCGCCTGCGCGCTGGGCGCGGGCGTCGGCATCGAGGCGATCCAGGCAGGGCTGGCCGGGTTTGCCGCGGTCAAGGGCCGGCTGCAGGTCAAGCATGCCACCGGCGGCACGCTGGTGATCGATGACAGCTACAACGCCAATCCCGATTCGGTACGAGCGGCTATCGACGTGCTGGCCGGGTTTGCCGCGCCGCGTTTGCTGGTGCTGGGCGACATGGGTGAAGTGGGTGACCAGGGGCCGGCCTTTCACACGGAGATCGGCGCCTACGCGAACGCGCGCGGCATCGAGGCGCTGTGGGCAACCGGCGAGGCCATGGTGCACGCCGTGCAGGCATTCGGCGCCACAGCCCGGTATTTCGAGCGGGCCGAGGACCTCGCCCAGGCGTTGGCGCAAGACAAGGACGGTGCCGTGGCGGCAGCAAGCGCGGTACTGGTGAAGGGATCTCGGTTCATGCGGATGGAACGGATGGTCGATGCGCTGGTCGCAAACACTCCCGCGCATTAATCGTCATCAATAGTTATTTACGCAATCAGTCAGATAGCCCGGCGCCGCTGGGTGGTTGTCGAAAGGAATACGGACACACGATGTTATTGGCTCTGGCCCAGTGGCTGCAAAACGACTACAGCTTCCTGCGGGTCTTCAACTACCTGACCTTCCGCGCGGTGATGGCTAACCTCACCGCGCTTTTGATCGGGCTCGGCCTAGGGCCGTGGGTGATCCGCAAGCTGACCGAACTCAAGATCGGCCAGGCGGTGCGCACCATCGGCCCGCAGTCGCACCTGGTCAAGGCCGGCACGCCCACCATGGGCGGCGTGCTGGTGCTGGTGTCGATCGCTATCTCCACGTTGCTGTGGTGCGACTGGGGCAACCGCTTTATCTGGGTCGTGATGCTGGTGACCCTGGGCTACGGCGCGATCGGCTGGGTGGATGACTACCGCAAGGTGGTTTATCGCGATCCGCGCGGCATGTCGAGCCGCGAGAAGTTTTTCTGGCAGACCCTGATCGGCCTGGTGGCCGCGGTCTACCTGGCGTTCTCGGTATCGGAAAGCAGCAATGTGCGGGTGTGGGACCTGTTCCTGGGCTGGGTCGAAGGCGGTTTGTCGCTCGACATGCCTTACAAGTCCAACCTGATCGTGCCTTTCTTCAAGGAAGTGAGCTATCCGCTGGGCGTGGCCGGCTTCATCGTGCTGACCTATCTGGTGATCGTGGGTTCGAGCAATGCGGTGAACCTGACCGATGGGCTGGACGGCCTGGTGATCATGCCGGTGGTGCTGGTCGGCAGCGGGCTGGGCGTGTTTGCTTACGTGATGGGCAGTTCGGTCTACAGCAAGTACTTGCTGTTCCCCCATATTCCTGGGGCCGGCGAATTGCTGATCTTTTGCTCGGCGCTGGCGGGGGCGGGGCTGGCCTTCCTCTGGTTCAACGCGCACCCGGCCCAGGTCTTCATGGGCGACGTTGGCGCGCTGGCACTGGGCGGCGCGCTGGGCACGGTGGCAGTGATCGTGCGCCAGGAGATTGTGCTGTTCGTGATGGGCGGCATCTTCGTGGTGGAAACGTTGTCGGTGATGCTGCAGGTGGGCTGGTTCAAGATCACCAAGCGGCGCTACGGCGAGGGCAGGCGGTTGTTCAAGATGGCGCCGCTGCACCACCACTTTGAATTGTCGGGCTGGAAGGAAACGCAGGTGACGGTGCGCTTCTGGATCATCACCATGTTGCTGGTGCTGATCGGGCTGTCGTCGCTCAAGTTGCGCTGAAACCAGCGCGTATCCGTATCTATTAACGCAGTAACGCAAGAAAGGCGGGAATCGAAGTGTTTGGCGAGTTGCAAAAACCTCATGTGCTGGTGCTGGGCCTCGGCGAATCGGGGCTGGCGATGGCGCGCTGGTGCGGCCTGTATGGTGCCCCCGTGCGCGTTGCCGACACGCGCGAGGCTCCCGCCAACCTGGTCTTCCTGCAGGCCGAGCTGCCCTCGGCCGAGTTTCATGGCGGCGCCCTGGCCGAAGCGCTGCTCGACGGCATCGAACTGGTGACGATCAGCCCTGGCCTGTCGCCGCTGGAGAGCGATACCGCCGCGCTGCTGGCAGTGGCGCGCGAGCGTGGCATTCCAGTATGGGGCGAAATCGAGCTGTTCGCGCGCGCGCTCGCGCATCTGCGGGCAGAGTCGGGCTACGCGCCGAAGCTGCTGGCCATCACCGGCACCAACGGCAAGACCACCACTACCGCGCTGACCGGCCGCCTGGTGGAGCGCGCTGGCAAGAGCGTGGCGGTGGCGGGAAATATCAGTCCGTCGGCGCTGGACAAGCTGGCCGCCTGTATCGCCTCGGCCACGCTGCCCGAGGTCTGGGTGCTGGAACTGTCGAGCTTCCAGCTGGAGACCACGCATACGCTGGCGCCGCACGCGGCCACGGTGCTCAACATCACCCAGGACCATCTTGACTGGCACGGCAGCATGGAAGCCTATGCCGCCGCCAAGGCCCGGATCTTCGGCCCGGTGCCGGCGCCCGGCGAAGCCGGCTGCCTGCAGATCCTGAACCGCAATGACCGGCTCAGCCTGGATATGGCCCGCCCGGCCAGCGCACTGGTGACCTTCGGCACTGATCTGCCCGAATTCCCGGGTTGCTTCGGCGTCCAGCGCGAGGGCGGCATGCCCTGGCTGGTGGTGGCCGAGCCCGATAGCGAAGCCGAAGGCGAGAACAAGCCGCGCCGCCGCAAGGCCGCGGCCGCCGAGAGCGAGCAAGCCGTGCCGGTGCGCCACAAGCGCCTGATGCCTGCCGACGCGCTGCATATCCGTGGCATGCACAACGCTACCAACGCCATGGCCGCGCTGGCGCTGTGCCGCGCCATCGACCTGCCGATGAACGCGTTGCTGCATGGCCTGCGCGAGTACCGCGGCGAGCCGCACCGCGTGGAGTGGGTCGCCACGGTGGATGATGTCGAGTTCTTCGATGACAGCAAGGGCACCAATGTGGGCGCCACCGTCGCCGCGTTGTCCGGCCTGGACAAGCGGGTGGTGCTGATTGCCGGCGGGGAAGGCAAGGGGCAGGATTTCTCGCCGCTGGCCGCGCCGGTGGCGCAGTACGCGCGCGCCGTGGTGCTGATCGGCAAGGATGCCGGCGATCTGCGCCGCGCGCTCCAGGACACTGGCGTCACGCTGGCCGATGCCGCCACGCTGGAGCAGGCGGTCACGCTGGCCGCCAGTGCGGCGCAGGGCGGTGACGCCGTGCTGCTGTCGCCGGCGTGCGCCAGCCTCGACATGTTCCGTAATTATGTGCACCGTGCCGAAGTCTTTCGCGCCGCGGTGGAAGAACTGGCGATGTCCAGGGGGATCGTGCCATGAGCGACGCACAGGTCAAGCGTAGCGGCTTTATCGGGGCCACCATCGGCAACGCCTGGGGCGGCTTGCGCGATGCGGTGTCCGGCGTCAAGCCGACGCGCTCGCGCATGATGGAATACGACCAGCCACTGCTGTGGGTGGCGATCGTGCTGCTCGCGCTTGGCCTGGTGATGGTCTATTCGGCCTCGATCGCGCTGCCTGACTCGCCGCGCTATGCAAACTACCGCGAGAGCCACTTCCTCGCGCGCCACGCGTTTGCGCTGTTCATCGGGCTGTCCATGGGCCTGCTGGCCTTCCAGATCCCGGTCAAGTTCTGGGATAAGTACGCGCCCAAGCTGTTCGTGATTGCGCTGGTGATGCTGATCGTCGTGCTGGTGCCGTTCGTGGGCAAGGGCGTGAATGGCGCGCGGCGCTGGATTCCGCTGGGCATCATGAACTTCCAGCCCTCCGAGTTCATGAAACTGGCGGTGGTGCTGTACACCGCCAACTACACCGTGCGCAAGCAGGAGTGGATGCAGAACGTGGGCAAGGGCTTCCTGCCGATGGGCGTGGCCGTGGTGGTGGTCGGCATGCTGCTGCTGCTGGAGCCCGACATGGGCGCCTTCCTGGTGGTGGCCACCGTCGCCATGGGCATCCTCTTCCTCGGTGGCATCAACGGCAAGCTGTTCGCCGGCCTGGTTGGCGTGGCGGTGGGCGCGTTCGCGCTGCTGATCACGGCGTCGCCCTGGCGGCGCGAGCGGATCTTCGCCTATCTGAACCCGTGGGAAGAAGCCAACGCGCTGGGCAAGGCTTACCAGCTCACCCATTCGCTGATCGCCTTCGGCCGCGGCGAGTGGACCGGGGTGGGGCTGGGCGGCAGCATCGAGAAGCTGCACTACCTGCCCGAGGCGCATACCGACTTCATCCTCGCCGTGATTGGCGAGGAATTCGGCTTTGTGGGTGTGCTGGTGGTGATCGTGCTGTTCTACTGGATGGTGCGCCGCGCCTTCGAGATCGGCCGCACCGCCCTGCAGCTCGACCGCACCTTTGCCGGCCTGGTGGCCAAGGGCATCGGCATCTGGGTTGGCTGGCAGACCTTTATCAATATGGGCGTGAACCTGGGCCTGCTGCCCACCAAGGGGCTGACCTTGCCGCTGGTGAGCTACGGCGGCTCGGGCATCCTGATGAACTGCGTGGCGCTGGCGATCCTGCTGCGTATCGACTATGAGAACCGGGTGATGATGCGCGGAGGGAAGGTATGACCGTAGCGCAGCATCACTTGGTTCCGGCGGAGGCTAACTTCCTGCGTAAGCAGGAAGTTAAGCGCAGCGGCCGTAGCCAGAACCATTCAATGATGCGCGGAGGGAAGGTATGAGCGCACCGCGCACCTTGCTCGTGATGGCTGGTGGCACCGGGGGGCACGTCTTCCCCGGGCTGGCGGTCGCGCGCGCGCTGCGTGAGCAGGGCTGGCGGGTGGTATGGCTGGGCAACCGCACCGGCATGGAAGCCACGCTGGTGCCCAAGTACGACATCCCGATGGAGTTCATCCAGTTTGGTGGCCTGCGCGGCAAGGGCCCGCTGACCAAGCTGATGCTGCCGCTGAACCTGTTGCGCGCCTTCTGGCAAAGCCTGCAGGCGCTGCGCCGGGTGCGGCCCAACGTGGTGCTGGGCATGGGCGGCTATATTACGTTCCCCGCCGGCATGATGGCCTCGCTGCTGGGGCGGCCGCTGGTGCTGCACGAGCAGAACTCGATTGCCGGGCTGGCCAACAAGGTGCTGGCCAAGGTCGCGGACCGGGTGCTGTGCGCCTTCCCGAATGCCCTGCCGGACAGCGAGTGGACCGGCAACCCGGTGCGCGACGAAGTGGCGCACATGCCGGCGCCCGAGGCGCGCTACGACGGCCGCACCGGCCCGCTGCGGCTGCTGGTGGTGGGCGGCAGCCTGGGCGCGGCGGCGCTCAACGAGGTCGTGCCCAAGGCGCTGGCGCTGCTGCCGCAAGGCGAGCGCCCGCTGGTCAAGCACCAGGCCGGCGCGAAGCAGATCGACACGCTGCGCGCCAACTACCAGGCCGCCGGCGTGGCGGCGGAAGCGTTGCCCTTTATCGACGACATGGCGGCGGCATACGCAGAGGCGGATCTGGTGATCTGCCGCGCGGGCGCAATGACCGTGTCGGAGGTGGCGGCGGCAGGCGTGGCGGCACTGTTCGTGCCGTTCCCGCATGCGGTCGATGACCACCAGACCACCAATGCGGAGTTCCTCTCGACCCAGGATGCCGCCTTGCTGGTCCAACAGAACGAACTGACCGCGAGCGGGCTGGCGCAGACGCTGGCCTCGCTGTCGCGGCCCCGACTCAGAGAGATGGCGCATCAGGCGCGCGGTCTTGCCAAGCCCGAAGCGACCCGGCGCGTGGCGGAGATCTGCAGCCAGATGGCCAGGGATTGAACCAACGGATTCATGAAGCACATCGTCAAGAACATCCATTTCGTAGGCATCGGCGGCGCCGGCATGAGCGGCATCGCCGAGGTCCTATTGAACCTGGGCTACAAGGTCTCAGGGTCCGACGTGGGCAGCAATGCCGCCACGCGGCGCCTCGCGTCGCTCGGCGCGACCGTGATGCACGGGCATGACGCCGCCAACGTCAACGGCGCCAATGCGGTGGTGGTGTCCACCGCCGTGACCAACGACAACCCCGAGGTGCTGGCCGCGCGCGCCAAGCGCATCCCGGTGGTGCCGCGCGCGGTGATGCTGGCCGAGTTGATGCGGCTGAAGCAGGGCGTGGCCATCGCCGGCACGCATGGCAAGACCACCACCACCAGCCTGGTGGCGTCGGTGCTGGCTGAAGGCGGACTCGATCCCACCTTCGTGATCGGCGGCCGGCTCAACTCGGCGGGCGCCAACGCGCGCCTGGGCACGGGCGACTTCATCGTGGCCGAGGCCGACGAGTCGGATGCCTCGTTCCTGAACCTGTTCCCGGTGATCGAGGTCATCACCAACATCGACGCCGACCACATGGACACCTACGGGCATGACTTTGCCCGGCTCAAGCAGGCGTTCGTGGAGTTCACCCAGCGCCTGCCGTTCTATGGCATCGCCGTACTGTGCGTGGACGACCCCAACGTGCGCGAGATCATGCCGTTCGTGTCCAAGCCAATCGTGCGCTACGGCTTTGCCGAAGATGCGCAGGTGCGTGCGGTCAATGCCCGCGCCGTCGACGGCCAGATGCATTTCACCGTGCTGCGCCAGTTGAACGGACACGCCGAGGCGCCGCTGGAGGTGGTGCTGAACCTGCCGGGCATGCACAACATCCAGAACGCGCTGGCGGCGATTGCCATCGCGACCGAGCTGGAGGTGCCGGACGCCGCCATCGTCAAGGCGCTGCGCGAGTTCCACGGGGTGGGACGCCGCTTCCAGCGCTATGGCGAAGTGGCCTGCGTCGGCACTATCGAGCCGGGCGAGGCCAAGAGCGCGGGCACCTTCACGCTGGTGGACGACTACGGCCACCATCCGGTCGAGATGGCCGCGACGCTGGCCGCCGCGCGCGGTGCGTTCCCGGGGCGCCGGCTGGTGCTGGCGTTCCAGCCGCACCGCTATACCCGCACGCGCGACTGCTTCGAGGATTTCGTCAAGGTGTTGGGCACCGTGGACGCGCTGCTGCTGGCCGAGGTCTATGCCGCCGGCGAAGCCCCGATTGTGGCCGCCGATGGCCGCGCGCTGACGCGCGCGCTGCGCGTGGCAGGCAAGGTTGAACCCGTTTTTGTGGAGCAGATCGACGAAATGCCGCAGGCTATCCTGAACGCCGTGCGTCCCGGCGATGTGGTGGTGACGATGGGTGCGGGCACGATCGGTACCGTGCCTGGACAACTGGTTTCTCAGCAAGCCGGGGGGCAGGCATGAGCTTCGTCGCCCATCCCAATATCGATCCCAAGGCGCTGGGCAAGGTCGGCGTGCTGCTTGGCGGCCGCTCGGCCGAGCGCGAGATCTCGCTGCTGTCGGGCAACGGCGTGCTGGCCGCGCTGCGCTCGCGCGGCGTCGATGCCCATGCCTTCGATCCCGGCCTGCAGTCGGTGGCTGAGCTGGCCACGGCTGGCTTTGACCGCGTCTTTATTGCCCTGCATGGCCGCTATGGCGAGGACGGCACCATCCAGGGCCTGCTCGAGCAACTCGGCGTGCCCTATACCGGCAGCGGCGTGCTGGCCTCGGCGCTGGCCATGGACAAGCAGGCCACCAAGCGCTTGTGGACCACGCACGGCCTGCCCACGCCGCGCTTCGCCATGCTGCACGCCGATACCGATTTCGATGCCGTGGTGGCCGACCTGGGCCTGCCCCTGATCGTCAAGCCGGCGCGCGAGGGCTCGTCCATCGGCCTGAGCAAGGTGACCGAAGCCGGCCAGATGCGCGCCGCCTTCGAGAAGGCCGCGGCGCTGGACAACGACGTGATCGCCGAAACCTTTATCGATGGCGCGGAGCTGACCTGCCCGATCGTGGGGGAGGGCGCCACCGCCGAAGCGCTGCCGGTGATCCGCATCGTTGCCCCCGGCGCGAACTACGACTATCAAAACAAGTACTTTACTGACGATACCCAGTATCTGTGCCCGTCGGGCCTGCCGGCCGACGTGGAAGCCGAAGTCCGGCGCCTGGCGGTGCAATCCTTCCGCGTGCTGGGTTGCCGCGGCTGGGCGCGCGCCGACGTGATGCTCAGCGCCGACGACAAGCCTTACCTGCTCGAGATGAATACCTCGCCCGGCATGACCGGCCATTCGCTGGTGCCGATGGCCGCGCGCGCGGTGGGCATCAGCTACGAGGACTTCGTCATGCAGGTGATTGCCGCGGCCACGCTGGACCTGCATCCCAGCGCGGCCTGGAAGCCCGATTGAGCATAGACCGAGCCAACACTGAACCCTGACTGACCGGAACCGGGACAACCCAACGCCATGTGGCACAACACTCGCCTGCTTAACCTGATCGCCTCCACGCTCTACGCGCTGGTGGCGATGATGGCGTTCGCGGCCGGCTTGCTATGGCTGGCGCAGCGGCCGGTGTTTGCCATTACCCACGTCGAGCTGCTGTCGATGGAAGGCGGCACCCTGCGCCATGTCAATGCGCCGAGCGTGCGCGCCAACGCGCTGGGCAAGCTGTCGGGGAGCTTTTTCACGCTCGACCTGAACGAGGCGCGCCAGATCTTCGAGTCGGTGCCCTGGGTGCGCCGTGCCAGCGTGCGGCGCGAATGGCCCAACGGGCTGGCGGTCGAGGTCGAGGAGCACGAAGCGCTCGGTACGTGGGGCAATGCCGACAGTGGCCGCCTGATCAACACTTATGGTGAAGTTTTCGTCGCCAATCCGGCCGAAGCCGAGGAAGATGCCCAGTTGCTCGCACTCGATGGCCCGCCGGACAGCGAGGGCGACGTGGTGGACAAGCTCGAAGTCATGCGCGAGTGGTTCAAGCCGCTGAAGGTGGAGCCGCTGGCGGTCACGCTGTCGTCCCGCTACGCCTGGCGCGCCAAGCTCTCCAACGGCATGGTGGTGGAGCTTGGCCGTGAACAGAACGACGAGGAGCGCGACGCCATGGACCAGCGCGTCAAGCGCTTCGTGGTGGCCTGGCCCCAGGTCACGGAGCAGTGGGGCAAGCAGATCGAGTATGCGGACCTGCGATACCCCAACGGGTTCGCGATTCGCGCGGCTAACGTGCGCTTCCTGACCGATGCCCAGGCAGCGGCGGCGGCCAAGGCGAGAGCAGCCGGTTCCAGCACGAGCACCAGCGCGAACACGAACGCAAGCACCAATCCGAACAACAATCCGACGCGACTCAAGAGTAAGAACGCGGAGAAAAACCGATGAGCAAGGAATACAAGGACCTACTGGTCGGTCTCGATATCGGCACTTCCAAAGTGGCCGCGGTGGTGGCGGAGTTGCGCCCCGACGGCAGCTACGAAGTGATCGGGATGGGCCAGTCAGAGTCCAAGGGTCTGAAGAAAGGGGTCGTGGTCAATATCGAGGCCACCGTGCAGTCTATCCAGCGTGCGCTGGAGGAGGCTGAGCTGATGGCCGACTGCAAGATCTCCGAGGTGTTTACCGGCATCGCCGGCAGCCATATCCGCAGCTTCAATTCCAGCGGCATGGTGGCGATCAAGGACAAGGAGGTCACCCAGACCGATGTGGCCCGGGTGATCGAGACCGCCAAGGCGGTCAATATCCCGACCGACCAGCAGATCCTGCACATCCTCACGCAGGAATTCATCATCGACGGCCAGGAAGACGTGCGCGAGCCGATTGGCATGAGCGGCATCCGCCTGGAAGTGAAGGTGCATATCGTCACCGGCGCGGTCAGCGCGGCGCAGAACATCGTCAAGTGCGTGCGCCGCTGCGGCCTGGAGGTGCACGACCTGATCCTGCAGCCGCTGGCTTCCAGCCTGGCGGTGCTGACCGAGGACGAGAAGGAACTCGGCGTGGTGCTGGTCGACATCGGTGGCGGCACCACCGATATCGCCATCTTCAGCGAAGGCGCGATCCGGCATACGGCCGTGATCCCCATCGCCGGCGACCAGATCACCAACGACATCGCCATGGCGCTGCGCACGCCCACGCCCGATGCCGAGGACGTCAAGATCCAGTACGGCATCGCCAAGCAGGCCATCGCCGACCCGGAAGACATGATCGAGGTCCCTGGCGTTGGCGACCGTGGCACGCGTTCGCTTTCGCGCCAGGCGCTGGCGGCCGTGATCGAGCCGCGTATCGAGGAGTTGTACTCGCTGGTGCACCAGGTGGTGCGCGAGTCGGGCTATGAGGAATTGCTGTCGTCGGGGGTCGTGATCACCGGCGGCACCGCGATGATGCCGGGCATGGTGGAACTGGGCGAGGACATCTTCCTCAAGCCGGTTCGGGTCGGCGTGCCGGAATATCGCGGAAATTTGCACGAAGTAGTAAAGAGTCCGCGCTATTCGACCGTAATGGGACTACTGCTCGAAGGCCGCGTGCAGCGCATGCGCGGGCGCAAGGTAGCGGTGCAGAGCGGCTCGGTCAAGCAGGTGTGGACCCGCATGAAGGAATGGTTCGTCGGCAACTTCTGAACGTTGCAGGCGACTGGATTGCACTGGTTTGAATGGCTGGCCTGTCCACCGAATGGCGGGCAGGCCGTTGAACACGCAGTTTTTTGATGGTTTCTTGTTCAGTAACCAAGGGTTGCGGCGGGGAGGCTGCAGCGTTTGGCGGCTGATTCTTCTTGGAGGCAGTGATGGACTTTGACATGATCGAAACGGAATTGCAGGACGGCACCATCATCAAGGTGATCGGCGTGGGCGGCGCGGGCGGTAACGCTGTGCAGCACATGATCAGCCGTGGCGTGCAAGGCGTCGAATTTATCTGCATGAACACCGATGCGCAGGCGCTCAAGCGCTCCAGCGCGTCGCGCGTGCTGCAGCTCGGCAACACCGGCCTGGGGGCCGGCGCCAAGCCGGAGGTCGGCCGCAACTGCGCAGATCAGGCGCGCGAGCAGATTGCCGACTCGCTGCGTGGTGCGCACATGGTCTTCATCACTGCCGGCATGGGCGGCGGGACCGGTACCGGCGCTGCCCCGGTCGTGGCCCAGGTTGCAAAGGAAATGGGCATCCTGACCGTGGGCGTGGTCAGCAAGCCCTTCGAGTTCGAAGGCGCGCGCCGCGCCAAGGTGGCGGAAGCTGGCTCGGGCGAGCTGGAGTCCTGCGTCGATTCGCTGATCGTTGTGCTCAACGAAAAGCTGTTCGAAGTGATGGGCGATGACGCCGAGATGGACAAGTGCTTCCAGTGCGCCGACGACGTGCTGCACAACGCGGTTGCCGGCATTGCCGAGATCATCAATGTCGATGGCCTGGTGAACGTCGACTTCGAAGACGTGAAGACGGTCATGGGCGAGCAGGGCAAGGCCATGATGGGCACGGCCACCGTGTCGGGCGTTGACCGCGCCCGCCTGGCTGCCGAGCAGGCTGTCGCCAGCCCGCTGCTGGAAGGCGTCGACCTGTCGGGCGCACGCGGCGTGCTGGTCAACATCACGGCCAGCCGCTCGCTCAAGCTGTCGGAAACCAAGGAAGTCATGAACACCATCCGCAGCTACGCCGCGGAAGATGCCACCGTGATCTTCGGCACGGTGTACGACGACGCCATGGGCGATGCACTGCGCGTGACGGTGGTGGCGACAGGCCTGGGCCGTTCGGCCAAGAAGCAACAGCCGATGACCCTGCTCAAGACCGGTACCGACAACATGCCGGTGCAGATGATGGGCAACATGACCAGCAATGTGGGCGTAAGCCACAGCAGCGCGCCGGACTACAGCAATCTGGACACGCCGGCGGTATGGCGCAGCTCGCGCGAGTCTGCGTCCGCCCACGTGGCTGCGCTGCAGGAAAAGGGTGTGGATACGTACGACATCCCGGCCTTCCTGCGCAAGCAGGCGGACTGAGTTGGCTCGGCAAGGTGCCGGCAGGGCCGGTTGCCATCAGGCCGCGACCCCGGACCAGCGAAGCACGCAAGCGCTCCCTACGCTCGTGTTCCGCCCGGTGGTTTCGGACTGAGCGGCAACCAGCCCGGCTGCCCTTTCGCTGACGCTCAGGCTGCATCCCGTCGCCGGGACAGGCGTGCCTCCGGCCGCCTCCCCGGACTGGTCTCCCGCCCCTCCCGGCCGGGATGTGCCGTCGTCCGCGCGTCGATCGCAAGATCGGCGCGCGGATTTATTTCAAGAACAGTGTGGCCCGCAGCATGAAAAGCCGCCTTGAAGTGATGTAAGCATCGTGCGCCGCATGGCACGAGCCGCCCGATGCTCCCTGTGCAAGAGCCTGGGTACCGCCTTGTCGGATGATTCCGACGAAGTAACGGGCGGTGAACCGCCTTGGGCGCCCGCGGCGGGCGCACTATGATGCTAAACAGGGTTTTTACCGAGACAGGAAGACACAACATGATCGCTATTGGAGCGCGTGTGCCAGACGCCACGCTGAATGAGTTCTTCGAGGTCGAAACCGGCGGCTGCGCCCTTGGGCCCAATTCCTTCTCGGCGTTGGAACTCGCGCGTGGCCGCAAGATCGTGGTGTTCGGCCTGCCCGGTGCCTTTACGCCGACCTGCTCCGCCAAGCATGTGCCGGGCTTTGTCGCGCAGGCAGACGCGCTGCGCGCAGCCGGCGTGGACGAGATCTGGTGTGTATCGGTCAACGACGCCTTTGTCATGGGCGCCTGGGGCCGCGAGCAGCAGACCGGCGGGCGCGTGCGCATGATGGCCGACGGCAGTGCCGAATGGACCCGCCGGCTGGGCTTGGAGCAAGACCTGACCGCGCGCGGCATGGGCGTGCGCTCCAAGCGCTATGCCATGGTGCTTGACGATGGCGTGGTGTCCCATCTGTGGCTTGAAGCGCCCGGCGAGTTCAAGGTCAGCAGCGCCGAAGCCGTGCTGGCTGCGTTGCGCGCGTAATACGAGAGTGTGTCAGCACACGTCATTAAAATGACGTTTTGCGCACTTATGGTGATTTATTTCCTCTTGCTAACACACCGAAACAAAGTGACGCAGCGCAGCAAACGAAGCAATGGTAAAATCGCTATATTGGAAAGTGTACTTGATAGATTTTAATAATAGCTGAGACTGTCATGCTAAAACAGCGCACCATCAAATCCCTGGTCAAGACCGTTGGCATTGGCTTGCACTCGGGCCGTAAAGTGACGCTGACGCTGCGCCCGGCCCCGGTGGATACCGGCATCGTATTCACCCGCGTCGACCTGCCCGAAGCGGTCGAAATCGTCGCGAGCGCGTCAGCCATTGGCGACACGCGCCTGGCGTCGGTCCTGCAGAAGGACGGCGCGCGCGTGTCGACCGTGGAGCATTTGATGTCCGCCTGCGCGGGCCTTGGCATCGACAACCTGTATGTGGATGTCGACGCCGAAGAAATCCCCATCATGGACGGCAGTGCTGCGTCGTTCGTCTTCCTGCTGCAGTCGGCCGAGATCGAGCAGCAATCGGCGCCCAAGCGTTTCATCCGCGTGAAGAAAGCCGTGGAAGTGCGTGAAGGCGACAAGCTGGCGCGGCTGGAGCCCTTCTTTGGCTTCAAGCTGGCGTTCACCATCGATTTCCGCCATCCCGCGGTGGACAAGACCGGCCAGACCTTCGCCATCGATTTCGCCGACACCAGCTATGTGCGCGAAATCGCCCGCGCCCGCACCTTCGGCTTTGCCCATGAAGTGGAAGCCCTGCGCGAGATGGGCCTGGCGCGCGGCGGCAGCCTGGACAACGCGATCGTGCTCGACGAGCACCGCATGCTGAACAACGAAGAGCTGCGCTACGGCGACGAGTTCGTGCGCCACAAGATCCTGGATGCGATTGGCGACCTGTACGTGGTCGGACATCCGCTGATTGGCGCGTATATCGCCAACAAGTCCGGGCACGGCCTGAACAACCAGCTGTTGCGCGCGTTGCTGGCCGATCAGGAAGCCTACGAGATGGTGACGTTCGAGCGCGTCGAGGATGCGCCGCCAGCTTTCCTGCCGCAGTTGGCGCCGGCGTTCGCGTAGCGCGGGAAGGGAATCCAGGGCCGCTGCACGGTCCTATGTGAAAGCCGGCCACCAGGCCGGCTTTTTTTACATTTGGGCGTCGAACAGGCTTGCGCTTCCGGTATCAGCGCCTGCCGACGCCTTCACCTTCACCGATGGTGGGACAACAGCGTATTCAGCGCGTCGCGCAACGGCGACTCGGGCAGTTCCTGGGCCAGCTGGGTCAGGCTGGACAAGCCGGTCGCCGACATCCGCGCCACCTTGGGCTTCACCACCGGCCCGGTGTCCCAATCGCTCTGCCGCCCGACCTCCGGTTGTACCCTCACCCGGATTGCGGTAATCTGCGATCCCCGCTGTTGCAGCCTGGAAAGTAGTGTAGGAACCACTTGTCGGACTCGTGCCGCTGCGGCCCCATGGGCGGCAAGCAACAGCAAAGTTCGCTCCGACTGGCCTTGCCCGACGCCGCGGGCGTCTTGCTTGACGCCGGCTACAGCGATGCCATCCTGCAGTCCGCGTGGCAGGAGCGATAGCACCTCAGCCTCCAGTACCGCCAGTTCCCGTGCCGTCTGCATCAGGGCCGAGACCGGGCCAGCCTTGTCCAGCCAGTCGTTAAGCGGCTTGGCGGCGGGCGTCTGGAGGGCGTAATGGGTAAACATGCGCATGCGCGCATTCTAGCGTGCCGTTCGCGTCAGTGCGGCGGCTTATGCGTCGCGGCTGCCCGGGCTGCGCCGGCCAGGCATGAGAAGGAGTTGCGCCATGCAGATCATCGTGCTTCACCCACGCCTACCGCGTGTTCGCCATTTCACCCTGTCGCGGGGCAAGGTCTTTGCCGGCATCGCGTTGCTGTGCCTCGTCGTTGCGCTGGTGTCGTCGGCCCTGACCTGGGTTGTGGCCCGCTCGGGCATCGCGGCGCCGGCCCGGGCACCGGGCGACGACGCTTACCTGCGGGCCAACCTCAATGTGCTCGCGACCCGCGTGGGCGAGATCCAGGCCCGGATGGTGCGGCTGGACGCGCTTGGCGAGCGGGTCTCGGGGCTTGCCGGCATCGCACCCAAGGAATTCAACTTCCAGCGGCCGCCCGGGCGTGGCGGCCTGGCCGCATCCGCGCAGTCGCGCACCTCGAGCCTGCCGGAGCTGCAGCTTGCGCTGGCACGCCTGTCGGACCAGGCTGAGCAGCACGCGGACTATTTTGACGCGGTGGCGAGCACCCTGCTGGACCGCCAGAGCGAGAGCCGCCGTGTCCCGCGCGTGCTGCCGGTGGCGAGCGGCTACGATGCATCCGGCTTTGGCTGGCGCTTCGACCCCTTCACCGGGCGCCGCACCCCACACGATGGCGTGGATTTTTCGGCACCCACGGGTACCCCGATCGTGGCGGCGGCCGGCGGCGTGGTGGTCGCGGCGGAATGGCATCCAGAATATGGCAACCTGATCGACATCGACCACGGCAACGGCCTCAAGACCCGCTATGCGCACGCGTCCAGGCTGCAGGTGAAGGCCGGCGACCTCGTCAAGCCTGGCCAGCAGATCGCCCTGGTGGGCTCCACCGGGCGCTCCACCGGCGCGCACCTGCATTTCGAGGTGCACGTGGACGGTGTGCCGCAAAACCCGAATCGCTTCCTGGCCGTCGCCAAGCCTGCGCCAGCCCAGGTCGCCCAGGCGCCGGACCCCACCGATCGCAATCTCATCCGTTGAAGAACCGGGGCGTCGCCCCGATGTCGGAAGGATTGGATGCGCGGGTTGTGTCCGGGCCGTCAAGTGGCGGGGGACGCGCGGTGTGGTTTGCACAGCGTTTCACCTGCCGCTTGGTTCCGGTCGTGACCCGCGCGCATGATAAACTCGGCGTTTTGCGCCAATCTTCCTATTTCCTCGCGCGGTCCGCCCTGGGCAGCCGGCCAAGCCGGCGGCTAGGCCGCCCTAGTGCGTACCACGGCGGCGTACCACTCGCGTAGGTGAAAGCAATCGATGATCACGGGCCTTCTCAAGAAAGTCTTCGGCAGCCGTAATGAACGGCTGATCAAACAATATGGCAGGACCGTCGCGCAGATCAATGCGCTGGAACCGAAGTTCGAGGCACTTTCGGATGACGACCTGCGTGGCATGACCGAGATTTTCCGGCAGCGCCACGCCGCCGGAGAGTCGCTCGAGGCGTTGCTGCCCGAGGCCTTCGCGGTGTGCCGCGAGGCCAGCAAGCGGATCATGAAGATGCGCCACTTTGACGTCCAGCTGATCGGCGGCATGGTGCTCAATGACAACAAGATCGCTGAAATGCGCACCGGCGAGGGCAAGACCCTTACCGCGACGCTGCCGGTGTATCTCAATGCCATTACCGGCCGCGGTGTGCACGTTGTCACGGTCAACGACTACCTGGCCCAGCGTGACGCCGAGTGGATGGGGCGCCTGTACAACTTCCTCGGCCTGTCGGTCGGCGTGAACCTGTCGCAGATGCCGCACGACCAGAAGGCCGCTGCCTATGCGTCCGACATCACGTACGGCACCAACAACGAGTTCGGCTTCGACTACCTGCGCGACAACATGGTCTACGACCCTGGCCAGCGCGTGCAACGTCCGCTGAACTACGCCATCGTCGACGAGGTGGACTCGATCCTGATCGACGAAGCGCGCACGCCGCTGATCATCTCGGGCCAGGCGGAGAACCAGACCGACCTGTACCAGCGCATGAACGGCGTGCCCAAGCTGCTGGTGCGCCAGATCGGCGAGGAAAAGGCCGACGGCACCGGCGTCGAGAAGCCGGGCGACTACTTCGTCGACGAAAAGGGCCACCAGGTCTACCTGACCGAGGCGGGCCACGAGAAGGCCGAAGAGATACTGATGCAGCAAGGCCTGATCGGCGAGGGCGAATCGCTCTACGCGCCGCAGAACATCACGCTGATGCATCACCTCTACGCCGCGCTGCGCGCGCAGAGCTTGTTCCATCGCGACCAGCACTATGTGGTGCAGAACGACGAAGTCGTCATCGTCGACGAGTTCACCGGCCGCCTGATGACCGGGCGACGCTGGTCCGACGGCCTGCACCAGGCTGTGGAAGCCAAGGAAGGCGTGACGATCCAGCAGGAAAACCAGACGCTGGCGACGATCACCTTCCAGAACTACTTCCGCATGTACGAGAAGCTGTCCGGCATGACCGGCACGGCCGATACGGAAGCCTACGAATTCCAGGAGATCTACGGCCTGGAAGTGGTGGTCATCCCCACCAACCGTGGCGCCCAGCGCAAGGACTTCCAGGACCAGATCTACAAGACCTCGAACGAACGCTACGACGCCGTGGTGCGCGATATCCGCGACTGCTACGAGCGCGGCCAGCCCGTGCTGGTGGGCACCACCTCGATCGAGACCTCGGAATACCTGTCTGGCCTGCTCGACAAGGCCAAGCTGCCGCACCAGGTGCTTAACGCCAAGCAGCACGAGCGCGAGGCCGAGATCGTGGCGCAGGCGGGCCGCCCCAAGATGATCACCATCGCCACCAACATGGCGGGCCGTGGTACCGACATCGTGCTGGGCGGCAACGTGGAGAAGCAGGCTGGCTTCATCGAAGCCGACGAAAGCCTCGCCGACGCCGACAAGGCCGCGCGCATCGCCCATCTGGAAGGCGAGTGGCAGTCGCTGCACGAGCAGGTCAAGGCCGCTGGCGGCCTGCATATCGTGGGCACCGAGCGCCATGAGTCGCGCCGTATCGACAACCAGCTGCGCGGCCGTGCCGGCCGCCAGGGCGATCCGGGCTCGTCCCGCTTTTACCTGTCGCTGGACGACCAGTTGCTGCGCATCTTCGCCGGCGACCGCGTGCGCGCCATCATGGAACGCCTGAAGATGCCGGAAGGCGAGCCGATCGAAGCGGGCATCGTCACGCGCTCGATCGAATCCGCCCAGCGCAAGGTGGAAGGCCGCAACTTCGATATCCGCAAGCAACTGCTGCAGTACGACGACGTGGCCAACGACCAGCGCAAGGAAATCTACAAGCTGCGCAACGAAGTGCTCGAGTCGCAAGACGTGGGCGAGATGGTGAAGAACCTGCGCCAGAGCGTGCTGGTCGAGATGTTCCGCGACCACGTGCCGGCCGACACCATGGAAGAGCAGTGGGACATCAAGGGCCTGGAGACCAAGCTGCGCGAGGAATGGTCCCTGGACGTGCCGCTGGCCGCGACCATCGAGGCCGCCCAGAGCATCGAGGACGAAGTGCTGCTGGACAAGATCATGCACGCGGCCGACGAGCGCTACGACGCCAAGGTCAAGCAGGTTGGCCGCGAATCGTTTGCTGGCTTCGAGCGCTCGGTGATGCTGCAAAGCATCGACACGCACTGGCGTGAGCACCTGGCCGCGCTGGATCACCTGCGCCAGGGCATCCACCTGCGCGGCTATGCGCAGAAGGATCCCAAGCAGGAGTACAAGCGCGAGTCGTTCGAGCTGTTCGCCCGCCTGCTGGACGTGATCAAGGTGGAAGTCACCCGCGTGATCTTCAACGTGCAGATCCAGTCGCCGGAAGAGCTCGAGCAAGCCTCGGAGCAGATCGAAGAAGGCCTGTCGCACCTCGCCAACGTGCAGTACAAGCACGAGGAGTTCGACGAGGCCACGCAGGGCGCGGAGAGCGTGGGCAGCAGCGCGCCCGAGCGTGCTGGCATTGCCTACGCCGCCGCGGCGGAAGCCGCGGGCATGGCCAAGGTGGGGCGCAACGATCCCTGCCCATGCGGCTCCGGCAAGAAGTTCAAGCAGTGCCACGGCAAGCTCAGCTAAGCCGCGCACCGTGAAGTCAGCAAACATGCCCGCGCAAGCGGGCATGTTCGTCAGGGGCGGTGCATTCAGTAGAAAGCGCCGCCGCCTGGCACGAGCAAAACCAGCAACGTCGAACGCATAGAGGAACGCACATGGCCGTCAACCTGCCCCTGCCGCTGGCAGAAAACCTGAAACCTGTCGCCGGCGTCGAGCTCGGCTGGGCCGAAGCGGGTGTCCGCAAGGCCAACCGCAAGGACGTGCTGGTGGTGCGCGTTGCCCAAGGCAGCACCGTGGCGGGCGTGTTCACCCGCAACCGCTTCTGCGCCGCGCCGGTGCAGGTCTGCCGCGAGCACCTGGCCGCCGGCAAGGGCATCCGCGCGATCGTGGTCAACACCGGCAACGCCAATGCCGGCACGGGCGAGCCGGGCCTGGCCAATGCGCGCGCCACCTGTGACGCGCTGGCCGCGCAGCTCGGCATTGCACCCGAGCAAGTGCTGCCGTTCTCGACCGGCGTGATTCTCGAGCCGCTGCCGGTGGACCGCATCACCGCCGCGCTGCCCGCTGCCATCGCCAATGCCAAGCCCGACAACTGGCTGGCCGCGGCGGAATCGATCATGACCACCGACACCCAGCCCAAGGCCGCCTCGCGCACCGTGCAGATCGGCGGCAAGACTGTGACGCTGTCCGGCATCAGCAAGGGCGCGGGCATGATCCGCCCCAATATGGCCACCATGCTCGGCTTCGTCGCCACCGATGCCACCGTGTCGCAGGATGTGCTGCAGGCGCTGGTGTCGTACGCGGCGGATCACTCCTTCAACAGCATCACCATCGACGGCGACACGTCGACCAATGACTCCTTCGTGCTGATCGCCAGCGGCAAGGCCGGCGCGCCGGCCATCGAGCGTGCCGAGGGTGCGGACTTCGAGGCGCTGCGTGCCGCGCTGACCGACCTGTCGCAGGAACTGGCGCAGATGATCGTGCGCGATGGCGAAGGCGCCACCAAGCTGATGACCATCCAGGTCGAGGGCGGCAAGGACGTGGCCGAATGCCGCCTGATCGCCTACGCGGTGGCGCATTCGCCGCTGGTCAAGACCGCCTTCTACGCCTCGGACCCCAACCTGGGCCGCATCCTGGCCGCGGTGGGCTATGCCGGCGTGGACGATCTCGACGTGGAGCGCGTCAATCTGTGGCTGGACGACGTCCTGGTCGCGCGCGACGGTGGCCGCAACCCCGAGTATCGTGAGGAAGACGGCCAGCGTGTGATGAAGCAGGCCGAAATCACCGTGCGCATCGCGCTGGGCCGAGGCGACGCCTCCGCCACGGTCTGGACCTGCGACCTGTCGCACGACTACGTTTCGATCAACGCGGACTATCGTTCGTAAGCACCAGCCAGGCACGCGTTGCGTGCGTGCCGCTCCCGCCAGCGCGGGCACGGCACGCCAGCCGCTCGCCCTCCTGCCAACGATCCGCATTTCCACCAAGCCGCCATGTCAGACCTTGCTGCCCGCCTCGATAGTTTCCTCGCCCGCCTTGAACAATGGCTGCCGCCTCAGCTGACCGACGCTGACTGGGAGCAGGCCGTCGCCTTCCGCTGGCGCAAGCGGCAGAGCCTGTTCGGCAACATCGGCTACCTGCAGGCGATCCGCCAGCTGCCGCCGATCCATCTCGACGACCTGAAGAACATCGAGCGGCAGAAGGATGCCATCGTGGCCAATACGCGCCAGTTCGTGCAGCGCCTGCCGGCCAACAACGTGTTGCTGACGGGCGCGCGCGGCACCGGCAAGTCCTCGCTGATCAAGGCCTGCCTCAATGCCTTCGTCAAGGATGGCCTGCGCCTGGTGGAAGTGGACAAGGATGACCTGGGCGACCTCGGCGATATCGTCGAGCAGTTGTCGGGGCGTCCCGAGCGTTTTGCCATCTTTTGCGACGACCTGTCATTCGAAGAGGGCGAGTCGGGCTACAAGTCGCTGAAGTCGGCGCTGGACGGCTCGGTGGCCGCGCAGTCGGACAATGTGCTGATCTACGCCACCTCCAACCGCCGCCATCTGCTGCCCGAGTACATGAAGGACAACGAGACCTACCGGCACACCGACGATGGCGAGATCCATCCCGGCGAGGTGGTGGAGGAAAAGATCTCGCTGTCCGAGCGCTTCGGGCTGTGGCTGTCGTTCTACCCGCCCAAGCAGGACGAGTACCTGGCCATCGTCGGCCACTGGCTCGGGCACTTTGGCTGCAGTGCCGAAGACATCTCCGCTGCACGTGGCGATGCGCTGGTGTGGGCGCTGGAACGCGGCTCGCGCTCGGGCCGGGTGGCCTGGCAGTTCGCCCGCGACTGGGGCGGCAAGCATGGCAAGCCTTATATGGCCTCGGCGCAGGACGGCAAGGCATGAGCGAGGCATCGCAGGTGACCGATGCAGCGGCGCCGGCGCGCAAGGTGACCGAGGTTGCCGTTGGCGTGCTGGTGCAGCCCGACGGGCGCTTCCTGCTGGCCCAGCGGCCGGCGGGCAAGCCCTATGAAGGCTACTGGGAGTTCCCGGGCGGCAAGCTGGAACCGGGCGAATCAGTCGAAGAGGCACTGGCGCGCGAGCTGCATGAGGAGCTCGGCATCGAGGTCGGCGCCAGCGTGCGCTGGCACGTGCTGGAGCATGATTACCCGCATGCCTATGTGCGCCTGCATTTCTGCAAGGTCACTGTGTGGACGGGCGAACTGGTCGGCCGCGAGGGCCAGGCCTTCTCGTGGCAATCGGCGCCGGTGGACGTGGGCCCCTTGCTGCCCGCTACGATCCCCGTGGTGGACTGGCTGGCTGCCGAGAGCGGCACCGCCTGAACCGTCGGGGCCGTCGTCAGGGCCGTCGAGGCCGCAACGGTGGCGCGGTGCTTAGTCCTCGTCTTGCTCGTCCGGCGAGGGCTCCTCGCCGGGTTTGCCGCCAATCACGTATTTCTCGGACGCCCACGCGCCCAGGTCGATCTGCTTGCAGCGGTTCGAGCAGAAGGGACGGAATTTACTCTCGGGTACCCAGGCCACGTCCGTGCCGCAGGTGGGGCATTTGACTACGGTTGTCATTGCTTCAGAAATTGCAGAGCTTGAGCAGGAAGGGGATGTCGGCGTCGACCGAACGGGGACGCAAGTCGCCATCCTGCTGCGTGAAACGGACCCACAGCATGTACTTGTTGGCGCTCATCTCGGGGATGAAGGCCAGCAGCGATTCATCCAGCAGCACCTGCATCAGCTGGTAGCTGCGACCGGACAGCATCTGCTGGTAGCTGCCGCCGGTGGCGATGACCTTGCCGCTCTGGCCGGACTCGCGCAGCAGGCGCAACACGGTGTTGGTGCCTAAGCGCAGCGCCACCAGCGGGCGCGCCCACTTGAGGATGTCCGAGCGGCGTTCTTCGGCCGGACGGTGCTGCCAGGCGTAATACGCCGGCAGGTCGAACTCGCAGGTGCCGCCAGGGATGATGGCGCGGCTGCGGATGCTGGTCAGCCACTCGTTATCGGTCAGCAACTGGCCGGCCTTGCCAACCGTCTGGTTGAGCTGGGTCATCGCCTGCTCGATCTCGCTGATGACGCCATCCAGCGCGCCCTGGTCGATCTGCGGATTGGCGCGCAGCGCGGCAAGCGCCTGGCGCTGGCGTTCCAGTTCCTTGAGCAGGTCGGTCTTCAGGTCTGCGCGGCCGGCGACGTCGATAATCTCGAACAGCGTCGTCAACGCCACGTGATGCTGCAGGGCGTGATCCTGACCGAGAAAATAATCCAGCCGATCGAACAGGTCTTCCAGGCGCAGGAGAGTCCTGATGCG
The DNA here is from genome assembly GCF_058794615.1 of Cupriavidus sp. GW823-FHT07A04. Classification (NCBI taxonomy): domain Bacteria; kingdom Pseudomonadati; phylum Pseudomonadota; class Betaproteobacteria; order Burkholderiales; family Burkholderiaceae; genus Cupriavidus; species Cupriavidus sp. GW823-FHT07A04. Next base: position 399,178 of record NZ_JBXAHA010000003.1, on the reverse strand, counting down.
TTCGTTAAAAGGATATTCGTACAGAATCAATGGGTGTATCCGTGCAACAGGGCGGGTTGGCGGGTGGGCAATCTGACCCGGGCGGCATTGCCGGAGCGGCGAGGCTTCCGGTGTATCCGGGCCTGCGCGATTTGAATCGGCCTGGGCCCGCAATATTGGCAGTATGCGGCCATTTCCCGCGTGATTCCAGCGCATTCTATGCGAGACCGCCAAACAGGACAATGAAACAGCCGACTTAGGGTGCCGCATGCAGCACTGCACAAAGATGGTGCCGGATGCGGCCAGTCATTCAGCCCGTGGCTGCCCAGGCGCCAGCCAGGGTGCGGTACAACTGGTCCAGGCGATCCACCTGGGCGGGCAGGGCTTGCGGCGGACCCTCGTTGTCGACCACATCATCGGCGGCGGCCAGGCGTTCGCTGCGCCTGGCCTGCCTGGCCATGATGGCCTCGACCTGGCCCTGGGAAAAGCCGTTGCGTGCCATGACCCGCGCAACCTGCGTGGCCTCGCTGCAATCCACCACCAGCACCCGGTCCACCCGCGCGCGCCATGAGCCCGACTCGACCAGCAGCGGGACCACGTAGATCAGGTAGGGATGCAGTCCGGAGGCGCGGATCGCGGCGGCGCGCGCCTCGGTCAACTGGCGGATCAGGGGGTGGGTGATGCCCTCCAGCCGGGCCTTGGCCGCGGGGTCCGAGAACACCAGCTCGCGCATGGCATTGCGGTCCATGGCGCCGTCGGCGCGCAGGCAGGCGGGGCCAAAGGCTTCCAGCAGGGCAGGGATGGCCAGCCCGCCCGGCGCGGTGATCTCGTGCGCGAGCAGGTCGGTGTCGATCAAAGCGGCACCGCGCGCGGCGAACAGGTCCGCCACGCGGGTCTTGCCAGAACCGATGCCTCCGGTCAGTCCGATTTGCAGCATGTAGGTCTCGAAGCTTGCTGTGGGTGTGATAAAGGCAGCCTTAGGGCGACCGGCGGCCGGCGCCCGTTCAGCCCGCAATGCCCAGCGGCAGCACATTGGGCCCAAAGAACAGCACAAGCAGCCCGGCTCCGGCGATATAAGGGCCGAAGGCGAAGTGCGTATCGCGATCCTGACGGCGCAGCGCGATATTGGCAAGCGCGAAAACCAGCCCCACCACGGAGGAGAGCAGCACCAGCGCCGGCAGGGCCTGCCAGCCGAACCAGGCGCCCAGCGCGCCCATCAGCTTGAAGTCGCCATAGCCCATGCCTTCCTTGCCCCGCACCAGCTTGAAGATCCAGTACACCGTCCACAGCAGCAGGTAGCCGGCGGCCGCGCCGATCACGGCATCCGCCAGCGGCGCGAACAGCCCGCCGAGATTGAGCAGCAGGCCCAGCCATACCAGCGGCAGCGTGATCTGGTCGGGCAGTAGCTGCGTGTCGGCGTCGATCAGGGTGAGGGCGATCAGGGCCCAGATCAGGGCGATGGCCGCGAGAGCCTGCCAGGTCGGGCCAAAGTGCGCGGCGGCCAGCGCGGTGAGCAGCGCGGTGCCCGCTTCCACCAGCGGATAGCGCGCACCGATGGGCGCGGCGCACGATGAGCAGCGCCCGCGCAGGAACAAGTAGCTCAGTACCGGGATGTTCTCTAGCGCGCCGATGGCGTGTCCGCAGTGCGGGCACGCCGAGCGCGGCACCATCAGGTTGTAGGGCTCGGGGTGGGGGATCGGGTCGTCGCGCAGCGACGCGATGTAATTGGCTTCGTCATGCTCCATCATGCGCGGCAGGCGGTGCACCACCACGTTGAGGAAGCTGCCGACCAGCAAGCCGATCAGCGCGGCGGCGGCGACCAGGAACCAGGGCGGCAGCGCCGCCAGCTCTGCAATGGTCTGCGCGGGGGCAGCCAGTGAAGAAATCGCGCCACTGGCGCCATCCGCGGAAAACAGCCACATGCCTTACACCACCTGTCCCAGTTTGAAGATCGGAAGATACATTGCCACCACCATGCCGCCGATCAGCACGCCCAGGATCACGATGATCAGCGGCTCGATCAGGCTGGAGATGGCGGCCACAGCGTCATCGACCTCGCGCTCGTAGAACTCCGCCACCTTCAGCAGCATATTGTCCAGCGCGCCGGACTCCTCGCCGATCTGCGTCATCTGCAGCACCATGCTGTCGAAGACATGGGTGGCTTGCATGGCGTTGGTGAGGCTGGTACCGATGCGCACCGATTGCTCGATTTCCTTGGTGGCGTCGTAGTAGACCCAGTTGCCGGCGGCGCCGGCGACCGATTCCATCGACTCTACCAGCGGCGTGCCGGCGGCGAACATGGTGGCAAGCGTGCGGGTCCAGCGGGCGATCACCGCCTTGCGGAACAGCGAGCCGAAGATCGGCAGCTTGAGCAGCAGGCGGTCGCTGGCGCGCTGGACCTTCTCCGAGCGTTTTAGCCCGCGTATATACATCGTGATGCCGATGATCGGCGCGCCGATGATCAGGTACCAATTGTCGACGAAGAAGTCCGACATGGCGATCACGACCAGGGTCGGCGCCGGCAGGTTGGCGCCGAAGCTGGAGAACACGCCCTTGAACGCCGGGATCACGAAGATCATCAGGATGACCGTCACCGCGAAGGCCACGGTCAGCACGGCGATCGGGTAGATCATGGCCGACTTGATCTGGCTCTTCAGCGCGATGGTCTTTTCCATATAGAGCGACAAGCGCTCCAGCAGGGCATCCAGGATACCGCCCTGCTCGCCGGCATCGATCAGGTTGCAGTAGAGCGTGTCGAAGTAGCGCGGATGGCGGCGGAAGGCCTGCGCCATGCTGCTGCCGGATTCGATGTCAAAGCGGATCTCGGACAGCAACTGGGTGAAGTTGGGGTTGGCATGCCCGCGCGCAATGATGTCGATCGATTGCAGCAGCGGGATGCCCGCCTTGAGCATGGTGGAGAGCTGGCGCGTGAAGTATGCGATGTCCTTCTGGGTAATCTTCTTCCCGCGCGCGGCCCGCCGCTTTTTCAGCTTGACGACCGTCAGCCCCTGCTTTCGCAGCGTGGCATTGACCTCGGCCTGGCTCTGCGCGCGCAGCTCTCCCGAGAACGCCTTGCCCTTGCGGTCCTTGCCTTCCCACTCGAACAGGTACTGCGTGGGCGCTTTACGCCCTGGTTTCCCCTTGGGCGCGGCCGCCTTGCGAGCGGCTGCGGCTGGTGCGCGTGTCGCCATGATTGACCCCTAATGACATCTTTTGTTGTTTTACATATTTGTTGTGGCCAGCACTTCTTCGAGCGAGGTGAGACCCTGCTTCACCTTGGCCAGGCCAGCTTCGCGCAACGATAGCACGCCATCTTTACGCGCTTGTTCGGCGATCTCCAGTGCCGTGCCATGCGCGAGGATGATCTGCTGCATCGGCTCGGTGATCGGCATCACCTGGTAGATGCCGCAGCGGCCCTTGTAGCCGCTGCCGTTGCAGCGCTCGCACCCGACCGGGTGGTAAGGCTGCCAGCTGCCGTCGAGGTCCTCGTCCTGGAAGCCGGCGTCGGCCAGCACCTCGCGCGCCAGCTCTCCGGGGCGCTTGCAGGTGCACAGCCGCCGCGCAAGCCGCTGCGCGGTGATCATCAGCACGCTCGACGCGATATTGAAGGGCGCGACACCCATGTTCATCAGGCGCGTGAGCGTGGTCGGCGCGTCGTTGGTATGCAGCGTCGAGAACACCAGGTGGCCAGTCTGTGCCGCCTTGATCGAGATGTCGGCGGTTTCCAGGTCGCGGATTTCGCCGACCATGATGATGTCGGGATCCTGGCGCAGGAAGGAGCGCAGCGCGGCGGAGAAGGTCAGACCGGCTTTTTCGTTGACGTTGACCTGGTTGATGCCCGGCAATTGGATTTCCGCCGGATCCTCGGCGGTCGAAATATTGATGTCGCCCTGGTTCAGCCGGTTCAGGAAGGTGTACAGCGACACCGTCTTGCCGCTGCCGGTGGGGCCGGTCACCAGCACCATGCCGTAGGGGCGCTTGATCACGTCCAGCAACAGCGCCTTTTGCGCCGGCTCGTAGCCGAGCTGGTCGATGTCGAGCTTGTCGGACGACGACTCCAGGATCCGGATCACGATCTTCTCGCCGAACAGCGTCGGCAGCGTGGAGACGCGAAAGTCGATCGCCTTCTCCACGGTTTCCTTGGGCTCCTTGCTGTCCTTGCCGTCCTTGTCGCCGCCCTTTTCCTTGGGCAGCGCGATCAGCAGCTTCATGCGGCCGTCTTGCGGCACGCGCTTTTCCGAGATGTCCAGGCGCGACAGCACCTTGATCCGGGTGGAGATCTTGTCGCGGATGTCCACCGGCGGCCGTGCCACTTCCTGCAGCACGCCATCCACCCGGAAGCGGATGCGATAGAAGGTCTCGAACGGCTCGAAGTGAAGATCGGAGGCGCCGCGATGGAAGGCTTCGGTCAGCAGCTTGTGCAGGAAGCGAACCACGGGCGCGTCGTCGATGTCGGCCGCGGTCTTGTTGCGCAGCGCTCCAGCGGACGCCACCGGGTCATAGTCGATCATCTTGCGCTCGACATGGCCCGGGCCGATCGACTTGATCGTGCCGCCGCTGTCGTCGGCAGCCGAGCGCACGTATTGCATCAGCTTGTCGTGCTCGACCACGACGGGTTCCACCGGCAGGTTGTATTTCTGCTTGATGGCGTCCAGCCCGGCCTGGTTGCCCGGGTCGGACAACGCCAGCACCAGGCGGTTCTCGCGCCGGCCCAGTGGCAGCAGGCGGTGCGCGTGGAACTCGCGATTGCCCGCCAGCGCCGGCGGCACCTTGTTGAGGTTGTACTGATTCAGATCGATCAGCGGCAGCTGATACTTATCAGCCGCGAAGATCGCCACATCATGTGCAGTCATGGTGCCGCTGGCGATGATCTCGTCGATCAGCTGCGACTTTTTTTCTCGTGCCGACTGTTCAAGCTGGGCGAGCAGGGCCGGCGCGATACGCCGGCTCTGTGCAAGAGCTAGACCAAGTGTCATGGCAAAAAACGATTGGCCGCAAGCGGCCTAGGACCCCGAATCGGGGCAGTTTGCCGCCGGGGTCACTTTTTGTAAAGGCGCACCGGACAGGGTGTTGCCGTTTGCACGACACGGGCGCAACCCTACTTGCGCGGGGGGGTGGGGAAGGGACGGGAATCAGGATTGGCGAGCCGGGCGCACCAATGAAAAAAGGCCGCACATTGCTGTGCGGCCTTTCTTGTACGGTCTCGGGGACCGTGAAACTGGTCGGGGTGAGAGGATTCGAACCTCCGGCCTCTACGTCCCGAACGTAGCGCTCTACCAGGCTAAGCTACACCCCGTTTGTTTTTCTCTGCGTTGCCTGCCTAATTACTGCTGCAGCGCGAAAGCACACAAGTGTAGCAGCCTTTTTTCCGGAATGGAAGAGGGCGCCGGCGCGGGGCGCCTTGGCATCAGGACTGCCGTTGCAGCGAGAATGCGCACAGGTCGATCAGCGTTTGCTTCAGTGGCGAGTCGGGGAACTGCTGGGCGGCCTTCTCCGCAGCTTCGGCTTCGCGCTGGGCTGCCTGGAAGGTGACATCGAGCGCGCCGCTGGCGTGGATCGCGGTGAACACCGCATCGAAATGCTCGGTGCCGCCTTGCACGATGGCTTCGCGAGCCAGCGTGCGTTGCTCCGCGGTGCCGTGCTCGAGCAGGTGCAGCAGCGGCAGGGTGGGCTTGCCTTCACGCAGGTCGTCGCCGGCATTCTTGCCCATCTGCTCGGCGCTGGCGGTGTAGTCCAGCATGTCGTCGATCAACTGGAACGCGGTGCCGATGCGCCGTCCGTATTCCGCGGCAGCTTCTTCGGTGGCCGCGTCCGCACCGGCCAGCACAGCGCCGAGCTGGGCCGAGGCTTCGAACAGCTTGGCGGTCTTGTAGCGGATCACTTGCAGGTAGCGCTCCACCGTGACCTCGGGATCGTGCATGTTCAGCAACTGCAGCACTTCGCCTTCGGCGATCACATTGGTGGCATTGGAGAGGATCTCCATAATGCGCATGCTGCCGGCGTCCACCATCATCTGGAAGGCGCGGGAATAGAGGAAGTCGCCTACCAGCACGCTCGCGGCGTTGCCGAAGACCGCGTTGGCGGTCTGGCGGCCGCGGCGCAGCTCCGACTCGTCGACGACGTCGTCGTGCAGCAGCGTGGCGGTATGGATGAACTCGACCACCGCGGCCAGTTCGTGGTGCCGGTTGCCGTCGTAACCGAAGGCCCGTGCGGACAGCAGCAGGATCACCGGGCGCAGGCGCTTGCCGCCCGCACTGATGATGTACTCGCCGATCTGTTCGATCAGGGGCACTTCCGAAGCGAGGCGCTGGCGGATAACCGAATCAACGGCGCGCATGTCGGCAGCGACCGGGGCAAGCAAGGCAGTGGCGGAAGACTGGGACAAGATGTTCACCGTTACGCAAAACCCGCCGATTATAAGCGATGCGGGTGTATGTATGTCCCCTGAACGGGGGGTGCGACAAGGCGCGCGGGCGCTGCGCGCGCAAAGCGGGCGTGGCAGTCCCGTGCACCTATAATGCCGCCATGACCCAGCCACCTTCCTCCTCGCGCCGCCAGCTCCGGCGCACCGCACTGTGGGCAGCTTTCGCCGCCCTGGCGGGTTTCCTGCTCGCGGATCTGATCTGACCTGGGTGGGCGGAGAAGTGCTTCAGGCGGCGCCACGCGGCGCCGGGCAGGCTATGTGTCTGTTTTTTTTGTACTTTTCCCGGCTTTGGTATAGAATCGTGGGTTTCCTCCGGCCGCTTTGTGTTGTCTGCAGATGCGCTGGTGGGAGATAACCGGGCCAATTGGGCCGTCCGGCTTGTCTGTTTTCCCTGTCCTGGTAGTTGCTTGGATCGGGATGAAACGGACGCAAGGGCGCGCCGGCGTTGGCTTTCGGCGTTTTATTTCACATCGAGAGGTTCGACAATGTACGCGGTCGTAAAAACCGGCGGCAAGCAATATAAGGTTGCTGCTGGCGAAAAACTTAAAGTAGAACAGATACCGGCAGACATTGGCGCAGAAATCACGCTCGACCAGGTGCTCGCAGTGGGCGCAGGCGACCAACTCAAGTTTGGTACGCCGCTGGTTAGCGGGGCTTCCGTCAAGGCTACCGTTATCTCCCAAGGTCGTCACGATAAGGTGAAGATCTTCAAGATGCGCCGTCGCAAGCACTATCAAAAGCGTCAAGGCCATCGTCAAAATTACACCGAGCTGCGCATCGAAGAGATCATTGGCTGAGCCAGCGCTCAGTCCTTATCGAAATCGAATTCAAGCGTAACTAGGTAAAGTAAAGCGACAGGAGTTAGTCATGGCACAGAAAAAGGGCGGCGGTTCCACACGGAACGGCCGCGATTCCGAATCGAAGCGTCTGGGCGTCAAGGTGTTTGGTGGTCAGGCCATCAACGCCGGCAGCATCATCGTGCGTCAGCGCGGTACCCGCGTGCACCCGGGCGATAACGTTGGCATTGGCAAGGATCACACCCTCTTTGCTCTCGTCGACGGCCACGTGCAGTTCGCCGTCAAGGGCGCTGCCAAGAAGCAGCAGGTCAGCGTCGTTCCGGCAGTCTGATCACAGCCTTTGCAGCATGAAGGCCCCGCAGTACTTGCGGGGCTTTTTCTTTTCTGGCGACAATGTCATTGTTGCCATTCGCCGCGCCCGCGGCCTTGCCATCCCGGCCGGGCGCGCGCTTTGCGGTCGCTACACCACGGAAGGTCATCATGAAGTTCATCGACGAAGCCAGAATTGAAGTCATCGCCGGCAACGGCGGCAATGGCAGCGCATCGATGCGGCGCGAGAAATTTGTGCCCTTCGGTGGCCCCGACGGTGGCGACGGCGGCAGCGGCGGCAGCGTCTACGCGGTGGCCGACCGCAACATCAACACGCTCATCGACTTCCGCTACGCCAAGAAGCACGTGGCGCGCAACGGCGAGAATGGCCGGGGCGCCGATTGCTATGGCGCGGGCGGCGAAGATGTGAACCTGCGCATGCCGGTCGGCACGCAGATCCTCGACATGGATTCCGGCGAGCTGATCGCCGACCTGACCGAGCATGGCCAGACCGTTTGCCTGGCCGAGGGTGGCCTGGGCGGCTGGGGTAACCTGCACTTCAAGTCCAGTACCAACCGCGCGCCCCGCCAGCAGGTGGACGGCAAGCCGGGCGAGCGCCGCATGATCAAGCTGGAGCTCAAGGTGCTGGCCGACGTGGGCCTGCTGGGCATGCCGAATGCCGGCAAGTCGACCTTTATCTCGCACATTTCCAATGCGCGCCCGAAGGTGGCCGATTACCCCTTCACCACCCTGCATCCCAACCTGGGCGTGGTGCGGGTCGATCACGAGCAGTCCTTCGTGGTGGCCGACATCCCCGGCCTGATTGAAGGCGCTGCGGAAGGCGCCGGGCTGGGCCATCAGTTCCTGCGCCACTTGCAGCGCACAGGGCTGTTGCTGCATATCGTCGACCTGGCGCCGTTCGATGAAGCCGTGGACCCGGTGGCCGAAGCCCGCGCCATCGTCAACGAGCTGAAGAAGTACGACGAAAGCCTGTACGAAAAGCCGCGCTGGCTGGTACTGAACAAGTTGGACGTGGTGCCCGAGGAAGAGCGCGATGCGCGCGTCAAGGACTTCGTCAAGCGCTACAAGTGGAAGGGCCCGGTGTTCCGCATCTCCGCCCTGACCGGCGAAGGCTGCCGTGAACTGATCTACGCGATCAAGGATCACCTGGCCGCGATCAAGGCCGAGGAAGTCGCCGCGCTGGCAGAGCCGGACATCCGCCTGGATGACCGCCTGCACAACGTCGACCAGTCCGGCGGCGAGCAGAACTAACGACAAAAACAGCAGCACCCAGCAGACAGGATTCCCGCCATGCAATCGGTCATCGCCCAGGCAAAACGTATCGTCGTGAAGGTTGGGTCCAGCCTGGTGACCAACGACGGCAAGGGCCTCGATCACGAGGCAATCGCCCGTTGGGCAGCACAGATCGCCAAGCTGCGCATGGCCGGCAAGGAAGTCGTGCTGGTCAGCTCCGGCGCCATCGCCGAAGGCATGCAGCGCCTCGGCTGGGTGCGCCGCCCAAAGGAAATCCACGAACTGCAGGCCGCCGCGGCAGTGGGCCAGATGGGCCTGGCCCAGGTCTACGAAAGCCAGTTCGGCCGCTACGGCATCCGCACCGCCCAGGTGTTGCTGACCCACGCCGACCTGGCTGACCGCGAGCGCTACCTCAATGCGCGCTCGACCCTGCTGACGCTGCTGTCGCTGGGTGTCGTGCCCATCATCAACGAGAACGACACCGTGGTCACCGACGAAATCAAGTTCGGCGACAACGATACCCTGGGTGCGCTTGTCACCAACCTGATTGAAGGCGACGCGCTGGTGATCCTGACCGACCAGCGGGGCCTCTATACCGCCGACCCCCGCAGCAACCCGCAGGCCGAGTTCGTCGACGAGGCGCTGGCTGGTGCAGTGGAGCTCGAAGCCATGGCCGGCGGCGCCGGCACGTCGATTGGCCGCGGCGGCATGCTGACCAAGATCCTGGCCGCCAAGCGCGCCGCCAAGTCGGGCGCGCATACCGTGATCGCTTCCGGGCGCGAAGCCAATGTGCTGGAGCGGCTGGCCGGGGGCGAAGGCATCGGCACGCAACTGCTGGCCCCCACTGGGCGCCTGACGGCGCGCAAGCAATGGATGGCCGACCACCTGCAGCTGCGCGGGCGGGTGATGATCGATGCCGGCGCGGTGGACAAGCTCACCAGCGGCGGCAAGTCGCTGCTGCCGATCGGCGTGGTGGAAGTGCAGGGTGAGTTCGCGCGTGGCGAGGTCATTGCCTGCATCGACGCGGCGGGCCATGAGGTGGCGCGCGGCATCACCAACTACGCCAGCTCGGAAGCCAAGCTGATCGCACGCAAGCCCTCGTCCGAGATCGAGCGGGTGCTTGGCCACCAGAACGAGCACGAGCTGATCCACCGGGACAACCTGGTACTGGTCTGAACGGACAGATTGTTCCGAGGTACGATGCAAAAAAGCCCGCGAGCGATCGCGGGCTTTTTTGCATCGTCAGGCGCCGTACTACCGCGCCGTTGCCGCCATCAACGTGTGATCGCGCTCTTGCGCGGCGCTTCGCCACGCAATTCCTTGACGATGTCCTGCGCCCTGCCTGCCGCTGAGCGGCCCTCGCACAGGAAATCCTTGGCCAGCGCCGCACCATAGTTATTGCGCGCGATGCCTGCCAGCTGGACCCAGCCATCGCGGTCGTCGGAGCGGTTGCGGACCCACTCGGTCGCGCCCCTGGGCAAGGTGGCGTACATCTTGCGCTCGAAGGTGTCGCAGCGCACGGCCTCGAAGCTCACATTGCGCATGCCGCTGGCACCGGTGATGACCACCGTATAACGCACGGCGCCATCCGCGCCCACGACCACGGACTTGCCATCGACGGCGAAGGTAAAGTTGCCGGCGGGGCTGACTTCGAACGGGATCAGGTCCGCATCCTGCGGCGGCGCAGGCAGCGCCGTCTCCACTTCCCTGAATTCCTTCGCGGCGAACGGGTCGAGGATGCTGAACTCCTTCTTCGGCGTGTAATCCTCGGACTCGTCCGGCATGGGCACATGCTGCGGCTTGGACGTGCTGCCGCAGCCGGCCAGGCCAAGGCAAAGGGTTGCAGCCAGCAAGCAGGCGGCGGGCAGGCTCGGGCGCAAGCCGCGGCCGGCAAAATCAATCATCGGTACTCCGTTCTGTGGACGCCGGCTGGGCCGGCGAAATTGGGCCCGGATCGTGGGCCAGGTCCTGATGCACCAGGTCCGGAACGCTGTCGGGATGCTCGTCCAGCCCCGCGCGAGCATAACCTGCGCGCACCGAACCGTGCCGGCCATGGGTGCCGTAGGGGCTCAGCGGCGCGCGGGTATTGCGCTGCAGGAAGCGAGACAACTCGGTCAGCGCGAGTTGGTAGACATCGCGCTTGAACTCGATGACAGCGTCTAGCGGGACCCAGTAATGGCTCCAGCGCCAGGCATCGAACTCCGGATGGTCGGTGGCGCGCAGGCGGATGTCGCAATCGCGGCCCGCCATGCGCAACAGGAACCAAATCTGCTTCTGTCCCCTGTAATGGCCGCGGATTTCGCGGCGGATGAACTTGTCCGGCACCTCATAACGCAGCCAGTCGCGCGTGCGACCGACAATCCTGACATGCTCGGGCAGCAGACCGACTTCTTCATGTAGCTCGCGGTACATCGCCTGTTCCGGCGTCTCGCCGTATTTGATGCCGCCTTGAGGAAACTGCCACGAATGTTCGCCGATGCGCTTGCCCCAGAACACCTCGTTCCGTGCGTTGATGAGGATGATGCCGACGTTCGGGCGAAAGCCTTCACGATCGAGCATGACTGCACCTCGAATCCTTTAGAATTAGGTTGATTATAAAGGAAGCGCGTAATGGGGCTTTGTGCAACGGGGTGCTGGTTTTCCCCGAGCAAAAAGCGCCGCATAATGCACGCGCGCCACGGATTCGCGCCATCTCGCCCCCGGCACCTGCCAGGGCGTGCATGGCCTCACGAGAAAGCAACGGATGAAAGCCTCGCAATTCTTCATTTCCACCCAAAAGGAAGCCCCTTCCGACGCGGAAATCGTGTCGCACAAGTTGATGATGCGAGCCGGCATGATCAAGAAGCTTGGCGCCGGCATCTATAACTACATGCCGGTCGGCCTGCGGGTGATCCGCAAGGTGGAAGCCATCGTGCGCGAGGAAATGAACCGCGCCGGCGCGGTCGAGCTGTCGATGCCGGTGATTCAGCCTGCCGAGCTGTGGCAGGAAACCGGCCGCTGGGACAAGATGGGTCCCGAGCTGCTGCGCCTGAAGGACCGCCACGAGCGCGACTTTGCCGTGCAGCCCACCTCCGAAGAGGTGGTGACGGACATCGCCCGCAGCGAAATCCGCAGCTACAAGCAACTGCCGATCAATTTCTACCAGATCCAGACCAAGTTCCGCGACGAGCGCCGGCCGCGCTTTGGCATCATGCGCGGGCGCGAGTTCACCATGAAGGACGCTTACTCCTTCGATCGTGACGCCGCAGGCCTGAAGGTGTCCTACGACAAGATGTTCGACGCCTACGTGCGCATCTTCCAGCGTTTCGGCCTGGAATTCCGTGCCGTCGCGGCCGACAACGGCGCCATCGGCGGCTCCGGCTCGCACGAGTTCCACGTGATCGCCGAGACCGGCGAAGACGCCATCGTCTACTGCCCCGACTCGGACTACGCCGCCAACATGGAAGCGGCCGAGGCCCTGCCGCTGCTGGCCCAGCGCGCCGCGCCGGCGCAAGCCATGGTCAACACGCCCACCCCGGGCAAGGCCAAGTGCGAGCACGTGGCTGAGCTGCTTGGCATCCCGCTGGCGCGCACGGTCAAGTCGATCGTGCTGGCCACCGAGGGCGAGGCCGGCGTGCAGATCTGGCTGCTGCTGCTGCGTGGCGACCATGAGCTCAACGAGATCAAGGCGTCCAAGGTGGCCGGCCTGGCCGAGTTCCGCTTCGCGACCGAGTCCGAGATCGTCGAGACGTTCGGCACGCCCCCGGGCTACCTGGGCCCCATCGGCGCCAAGAAGCCTGTCAACGTGGTGGCGGACCGCACGGTCGCCAATATGAGCGACTTCGTCTGCGGGGCCAACGAGCGCGACTACCACCTGACCGGCGTGAACTGGGGCCGCGACCTGCCCGAGCCTGTGGTGGCTGACCTGCGCAATGTGGTGGAAGGCGACGTTTCGCCGGACGGCAAGGGCACGCTCGCCATCTGCCGCGGCATCGAAGTCGGCCACGTGTTCATGCTCGGCACGCGCTATTCGGAATCGATGGGCGCCACCTTCCTGGACGAGAACGGCAAAACCCAGCCCATGCAGATGGGCTGCTACGGCATTGGCGTGACCCGTATCCTGGGGGCCGCCATCGAGCAGAACTTCGACGAGCGCGGCATCATCTGGCCCGCTTCGATCGCCCCGTTCGCGGTGGTGGTCTGCCCGGTTGGCTACGATCGTTCCGAGGCCGTCAAGGCCGAGGCCGACCGTATCCATGCTGAGCTGCTGGCAGCCGGCGTCGATGTGATCCTGGACAACCGCGGCGAGCGCCCCGGCGCCATGTTTGCCGACTGGGAACTGATTGGCGTGCCGCACCGCGTAGTGGTGGGCGACCGTGGCCTGAAGGAAGGCCGCGTGGAGTACCAGGGGCGGCGCGACGCCGAGGCCACCCAGTTGCCGGTCGCGGACGTGGTTGCTCACGTGCGCGGGCTGTTGTCCGCCTGAGCCCCATGCGCCTCCTGGACCCGCTGCGTCTGCCGGGCCTGATCCCGGGCCGCCTGGGCGTGGCACGGGTCAGTGCCGGCTTGCTGCTGGTGCTCAGCGCCGCCGCCCACGCCGGGGCCCAGAAGGAAGAGGACCTGGCCGACTCGGTGCGCGGCGCGCTGGCCGCGGCCATTGCCGACAGCCGCCCGCTGCGCCCGGCCTTTGCCACCGGCGGTGAGCAACTGGCCTACCTAAAGTGGCTGGAAGAAATGTCGCACCGGCTCGCGGGGCGCATCCCCGAGCCGCAGGTGCGCATCGAACTGATCGAGACCGCTTACTACGAGGCCAAGCGCGCCGGGCTGGAACCGGCGCTGGTGCTAGGGCTGGTGCAGGTCGAGAGCAATTTCCGCAAATACGCGATCAGCTCGGCCGGTGCCCGCGGGCTGATGCAGGTGATGCCCTTCTGGGTGCGCAGCATCGGCGACAGCGACAGCCGCAAGCTGTTCCACCTGCAGAGCAACCTGCGCTACGGCTGCACCATCCTGCGCTACTACCTGGACCGCGAGCAGGGCGACCTGTTCCTGGCGCTGGGCCGGTACAACGGCAGCCGCGGCCGCCCCGACTATCCCAATGCGGTGCTGGCAGCGTGGAAGCGCTGGCAGTATTCCGAAGCCACGGTCACCGTCGCCGGCGACCCCGAAACCGGCACGGGCACCCGCAGCCGCGTGGTGCCGCCCGAAGCGCCGGCGCGCAACCCGTTTTCGCCGCAGCGGCTGGCCAATCCCTCATGAGCAACACTCGCGCCACCGGTGCCACTGGCGACACCGCCGGCAAGGCGGGCTACACCAGTTCCTCGGCGGACCTGCAGCGCTGGCTGCGGCGCCATATCGGGCAGGGCTTTGGCGCCGAAGCGCTGGTGCAGTCGATGTGCCAGTCCGGCTACGAGCAGGCCTTCGCGCAAGCCACGGTGGCCGCGGCGCTGTCCGCCGCGGCACGGGCAGAGGTGCGGGGGACGCCGCCGGACAACGCCGCGGAGATGGCCGCGGAGCTGGGCATCGGCAAGCCGGCCGAGCGCGCAGGGGGCCAGGGTGGTGGCCGTGACCAAACTGGCGCGCAAGGCAGCCGCAACGCGGCGCATTTCGCCGGCCGCGAGATTCCCATCTTGTTCACGCTCGCGGCACCGCGCGTGACCCTGTACCAGCAACTCCTGACCGATGCCGAATGCGACGCCCTGGTGGCGCTGGCGCGCGGCCGCCTGACGCGCTCACCCGTGATCAACCCCGACACCGGCGACGAGAACCTGATCGAGGCGCGCACCAGCCTGGGCGCGATGTTCCAGGTCGGCGAGCATGCGCTGATCGAGCGCATCGAGGACTGCATCGCCGCCGTGACCGGGATTGCCGCGGACCGCGGCGAAGGCTTGCAGATCCTCAACTACAAGCCCGGCGGCGAGTACCAGCCGCACTACGATTTCTTTAACCCGCAGCGCCCCGGCGAGGCGCGCCAGCTCAAGGTCGGCGGGCAACGCGTCGCCACCCTGGTGATCTACCTGAACAGCCCGCCGGCGGGTGGCGCCACGGCCTTCCCCAAGCTTGGCCTGGAGGTGGCGCCGGTCAAGGGCAATGCGGTCTATTTCAGCTATCGCAAGTCCGACGGCGCGCTGGACGAGCGTACCCTGCATGCCGGCTTGCCCGTTGAAGCGGGCGAGAAATGGATCGCCACCAAGTGGCTGCGCGAACGCCCGTACCGGACCGACTGATGCGCGCCGGCAGCACCGCAGGGCAGGCGCGCTACTGGTTCGATCCCGCCATGCCGTACGTCGAGAGCCGCTGCGCCAGCGACAGCGGCGCGGCATACCTGCCGCATACCCATCCCACCTTGTCGATTGGCGCCGTCGATGGCGGCCATAGCCTGTTTGGCACCGGGACCGAGTCGGTACGGCTGGCGCCCGGCGACGTGGTCGTGATCCCGGCCGGGCAGGTGCATTCCTGTAATCCGGAGCCCGACGCGCGCTGGAGCTACCAGATGCTGCACCTGGACCCGGCATGGGTGGGCACGGTGCTGGAGGCGCGCGGCGTGGCGGTGTTGCCCGCGGCGCTGGCGCGGGTGCGTGTCACCAGCGCGCCAGATACCTATGCCGGCCTGTGCCGGCTTAACGATGTGCTGTTCTCCGCAGCCCCGCAGGCCACCAAGGAAGCGGCGCTAGGCGGCTTCGTGGCCGCACTGCTCGGCGGTGCCGACCAGCGCCAGGCGGTGCGCGCGCCGCGCCAGCCAGTCACGCCAGAGGCCCGGCTAGCCGGCCTGGTCGCGCTCCTGCATGCGCATCACGCGGAGCCGCTGCCGCTGGCGGAACTGGCGCGCGGCGCCGGCATGAGCCGCTATCAGTTGATCCGCGCCTTCCGGGCCGACCTCGGCATGACCCCGCATGCCTACCAGCTGGATCTGCGCATCAACCACGCGCGCCAGCTGCTGCGCGCGGGTGGGGCGCCGGCGGAGATCGCCCAGGCGCTGGGCTTTTCCGACCAAAGCCACTTCCAGCGCGCCTTCAAGCAGCGCGTGGCGCTGACGCCGCGCAGCTATCAGCGCCGCAGCGGCTGAGCCGCCGCGCGCAATTTTCTCCAATACTTGCCGCCCCTCGCGGCCCAGACTTCGTGCTCATTCGAAGACACGAAAGGACTGGCGTGGATTTCCCTGTTGATTCCGGCCTCGGCCAATTTGCCATGGTGGCGGGCGCGCATTTTCTTGCACTGCTCAGCCCGGGCCCCGACTTTTTCCTGGTAGTGCGCAGCGCGCTGGTGCATGGCGTGGGCCGCGCCAGCGCCGTCTGCCTGGGCATCGCGCTGGGAAACGGCGTGTTTATCGGGCTGGCCATCACCGGGCTGGCCGCTACCCGCGCCAGCCAAGGCGTGTTCATGCTGCTGCAGTGGGCGGGTTGCCTGTACCTGGCCTGGCTGGGCTGGCGGCTGCTGCGTGCCAGCGGCGAGACGACGCTGCCCGGCGCAGATGGCGAAAATGGCAAAGATAGCCAGCAAGCGCAGGGCACTGGCCCCGCGGCGTACGCGGCGCAACTCGTGACGGGCTTCCTGTCCGCCGTGCTCAATCCCAAGAATGCGTTGTTCTACGCCAGCCTGTTCTCGGTGCTGGCCGGCACCCGCACGCCGCTGGCAGCACAGCTGGGCTACGGCGCCTGGATGTTCGCCATGGTCTTCGCCTGGGACATGCTGGTGGCCTGGGGCGTGCGCCATCCGCTGGTGCGCACGCGTTTTGCCCGCTCGGTTCGGGGCGTGGAGCGGGCGACCGGCGTGGTGCTGTGGGGGATTGCGCTGGTGGTGGCGGCGAACGCGCTCAACGCGACATGACGCGGCATGATGCGGTGGCTACGCGCCAAGCCGTATCGCCAGTTTTCTGGTTAACTGTACCGGTACTGTACAGTTTTGCATGGCTAGACTAGCTCCATTCCTTTTCGTATTCGATGGAGCCAGTCATGGCAGTGCCCCAGCTTGTTGCCGGATCCGGCGTGTTCGCCGCGTTCTGCGCGTTTGCCCTCGTGTCGTCGATTACCCCGGGCCCCAACAACACCATGGTGCTGGCTTCGGGCGTGAATTTCGGCTTTGCCCGCACAGTGCCCCATGTGCTGGGTATCAGTATCGGCTTCGGCCTGATGGTGGCGGTGGTCGGCCTCGGGCTCGGATCGCTGTTCGCCGCGTTTCCGTGGACCTGGCAGGTGCTGCGCGTGGTGGCGGTGGTCTATCTCACCTGGCTGGCGTGGAAGCTGGCGACCGCGGGCGGCGTCCAGGACCAGGAGGTGGGCAAGCCCATGGGCTTCCTTGCGGCGGCCGCGTTCCAGTGGGTCAATCCCAAGGCTTGGGTGATGGCGGTGGGCGCGTGCAGTACCTACGTGCTGCACGGCAATGTCTGGCTCAATGTGTTGCTGCTGTCCGGCCTGTTCGCCGTGATCAACCTGCCCAGCGTGGCAATGTGGGCCGTGTTCGGCTCGGCCATGCGGCGCTGGCTGGCGCAGCCCCGGGCGCTGCGCCTGTTCAACGTGGCGATGGCGCTGTTGCTGCTGGTCTCGCTGTGGCCGATCGTCAGCGCCAGGCCGTAACGCGCAGACTGAGCGCGAGGCCTGGGCGCAAGGACTCAGCGCAAGGCCTCAGCGCAAGGCCCGGATGGCGGGCAGGTTGCGCCAGTAGCCGTGGGCGTCCATGCCGCAGCCGAAGACATAGCGCTCAGGCACGGTGAAGCCACAGAAGTCCGGGTGCATGGGCTTTGCCTTTTGCAGCACTTTTTCGCACAGCACGGCGGCGTAGACATTGGTCGCGCCCATGTCCATGATGCGCTGGCGGATGGCCGCCATGGTCTCGCCTTCGTCCAGGATGTCGTCCAGCACCAGCACCGTGCGGCCCTTGACCGATTCGCGCGGCGCCACGCGCCATTGCATCTCGCCGCCCACCGTCTTGTTGTTGTAGCGCGAGAGGTGGATGTAGTCGAACTCCAGCGGGAACGCCAGCTTGGGCAGCAGCATGCCGGTGAAGACGACTGCGCCGCCCATCACCGACAGCACCAGCGGGAAGGTATCGCCCATCTTTTCCGTGATCTCGCCAGCCATGCGGTCCAGCGAAGCCTGGACGGCCTCGGCGCTGACGATTTCCTCGGAGTTGGCCCACAGTTCGCGGGCCTGTTCGGCGGTCATCATGATGTGGATCCTGTCTCAGTCTTTGTCTTTTGCGGGTGACGCGGCGCCCGGGGAGCGGGCGCCGCCGTGCCAGACGGCTTAGCGGTTGAAGAGTCCCTTCATGCCGCCCTTCATCGCGCCCATCGAGCGCATCATCTTCATCATGCCGCCGCCCTTGAGCTTCTTCATCATGCTCTGCATCTGGTCGAACTGGTTGAGCAGGCGGTTGACTTCCTGCACCGGCACGCCGGCGCCGGTGGCGATGCGGCGCTTGCGGCTGGCCTTGATCAGGTCGGGCTTGGCGCGCTCGGCGGCCGTCATGCTGTTGATGATGCCCTCCATGCGGCGCACCTGCTTCTCGGCCACGTCCATATTGGCGCCCTGCGCCTGCTGGGCGAACTGCGCCGGCAGCTTGTCGACCAGGCTGCCCAGGCCGCCCATCTTCTTCATCTGGCCGATCTGCGCCTTGAAGTCTTCCAGGTCGAAGTCGCCCGTCTTCTTGATCTTCTTGGCCAGCTTCTCGGCCGCTTCCATGTCCACGCCGCGCTGGGCTTCCTCGACCAGCGCGAGGATGTCGCCCATGCCCAGGATCCGCTGGGCCATGCGATCGGGGTAGAAGGGCTCAAGGCCGTCCAGCTTTTCGCCAACGCCGACGAACTTGATCGGGCGGCCGGTGATGTGGCGCACCGACAGCGCGGCACCGCCGCGCGCATCGCCGTCCAGCTTGGTCAGCACCACGCCGGTCAGGGGCAGGGCGTCATTGAAGGCGCGCGCGGTGTTGACCGCGTCCTGGCCCAGCATGGCGTCGACTACGAACAGGGTTTCGACCGGCTTGATCTCGGCGTGCAGCGCTTTGATTTCCTGCATCATGGCTTCGTCGATACCCAGGCGGCCTGCCGTATCGACGATCAGCACGTCGTGATAGTGCTTGCGGGCCCAGTCCACTGCCGCGCGCGCGATGTCCACCGGCTTCTGGTTGGGCTCGGAGGGGAAGAAATCGGCGCCGACCTGCTCGGATACGGTCCTGAGCTGGGCGATCGCGGCGGGGCGGTAGACGTCGCACGAGACCGTCAGCACCTTCTTCTTCTTGTTTTCTTTCAGCCACTTGGCCAGCTTGCCGACGGTGGTGGTCTTGCCGGCGCCCTGCAGGCCGGCCATCAGGATGATCGCGGGCGGCTGCACCGCCAGGTTCAGCTCGCCGCTCTTGTTGTCGGCGGACAGGCTTTCCTCGCCGCCGATGACGGCGGTCAGCTCGCGCTGCACCACGCCCACCAGCGCCTGGCCCGGCGTCAGGCTGGACACCACGTCCTCGCCCAGTGCCTTTTCCTTCACGCGGGCGATGAATTCCCGCACCACCGGCAAGGCGACATCGGCCTCCAGCATGGCCAGGCGCACTTCGCGCAGCATTTCGGCGGTATTGGCTTCGGTCAGGCGAGCCTCGCCGCGCATGGTCTTGACGACCCGCGCCAGGCGTTGAGTGAGATTGTCCAGCATGGCAGAAGTCCGGGGGATAGAGCTTGATCGAGGCTTGAGGCTGGCTCTTGGCCCGGCTCAAGCGGGGCGCCACCGGGACGGGGCGCTAAGGTAAACTGTGCAAATGGCCATTGTACTGTATGCCTTGACGGCACTTCTCTATTGCGGCCTGGCCTATCACGGCTGGGCGACGCGCAACCCGCAGCTATCGGCTGCCGGCAACGGCGGTGCCATTGGGGGCGCGGCGGCGACCGCGCTGCTGCACGGCGGCGGCGGGGCCGGCGGGCGCGGCGAGGGCCGCCCGGCCTGGTGGCACGCGCTGATGCTGGCAGCGGTGGCCAGCCACGGCCTGCTGCTGCACGAGACCATCTTCCCGGCCGACCGCATGGTGTTCGGCTTTGCCTTTGCGCTGTCGGCCATGCTTTGGCTGGGCGTGGGCATCTACTGGATCGAGAGCTTCTTCTTCTCGCTGGCCGGCCTTGGGCTGATCGTGGTCCCGGTGGCGATGCTCGCGAGCCTGATGCCGCTGGCGTTTCCCGGCGCGCAGATCCTGGGCTACGCGGCGCGGCCGTTGTTCAAGCTGCACTTCATCATTGCCAACGTGGCCTATGGCCTGTTCACGCTAGCAGCCTTCCATGCCTTTCTGATGCTGCTGGCCGAGCGCCGCCTGCATGGCTTCAACCGTTCGCCCCAGGTGGGCAAGGCGAGCGAGCCGGCCCAGTGGGTGGGCCGCTGGCTCGACCTGCTGCCGCCGCTGCTGACACTGGAGAAGCTGCTGTTCCGCCTGATCGGCGCCGGCTTCGTGCTGCTGACGCTGACGATCCTGTCGGGCCTGCTGTTCTCCGAGCAACTGTTCGGCCGGGCCTTCCGGCTCGACCACAAGACCGTGTTCGCGCTGCTGTCGTGGGCGATGTTCGCGGGCATCCTGGCCGGGCGCACCTTCTACGGCTGGCGCGGGCGCACCGCGCTGCGCTGGGTGATTGCGTCCTTCGGCATCCTGCTGCTGGCTTATGTCGGCAGCCGCTTCGTCATCGAAGTCATACTGCACCGAATCTGAGGCCGGCATGGCACGCATCTTCCTTGTCCTGGCTGTCGTGCTGGGTTGTTTCTGGTGGCTTCGCCAGCGCGCCCAGGCGCGCTTTCGGGAGGACCGCGCCACCCGGCACGGTCCCGCGCAAGGCTCGCCGGTGCGCAACCAGCCTGCCCCCCCGCAGGAAGCCATGGTGCAATGCGCGCGCTGCGGGGTGCATCTGCCGCAGGGCGAAGCTATCGTCTACCGTGGCTTGCACTACTGCCGGCGCGCCCACCTGCCGGCCGATAGCGATCCGGACAGCCCTGCCGCATGAACGGGCCGGCCTCGTTCTGGTCCCGCCTGAATGCCTGGCGCGCCCTCGCGGCGATGTGGCGCCAGCCCGAACCTCCTGAATTCCACTGGCGCTTGCTGCGCTATTTCTGCTGGACCCGGCTTGCCGTAGCCGCGCTGCTGCTGGGCTACGCCTGGCTGCCGGCCCAGCGCGCCGAGGCCGAGCGGGCCGCGCAGGCGCTGGGCAGCGGACTGGGCGGCGGGTTCGGCAGCGGCCTGGCCGCGCTGCCGCTGGCCGTGCCCTATGCCGTGGTGGCGCTGGGGATGGTGGTCGCCACGCTCTGGTGGCGCCGCGGCTTTCACCTGCGGGTGCGCTTCCAGGTGCTGGCCGACCTCGCCCTGCTGGGCCTGATCTTTCACGCGCAGGGCCATCGCGGCGAGGGGCTCGCCATGATCTTCCTGTTGCCCGCGCTGCAGGCCGGCGCGCTTACCAGCCTGCTGTTCGCGCTGTTCACCGCGGCAGCTTCGGCGCTGCTGGTGATGAGTACCCCCTTCGCGCAGACCTTGCTGTTGCGCCAGGCCGACACGGGTTTGCTGGGCTCGGGGCTGTACGGGCTGGTCTTCATGATCGCGGCCTCGCTGATGTACCTGCTGGCCAACCGCCAGCTTGCACAGGAGCGGCTGGCGCTGGCGCGCGAGCAGGAGCTGCGCCTGCAGCAACTGGTCAACCGCCTGATGGTCAACGACATGCAGGACGGCGTGATGCTGCTGCGCGCCAACGGCGCGGTGGTGGCGGCCAACCCGGCCGCGGTGGTGCTGCTGGGCGTGCAGCCTGCCGAACGGGGCAAGCCCACGGACACGCCCGCCAATGGGCGCGATGCGCTGTTCGACCTGCGCCAGATCCCCCGCCTGCAGCCGTTGATGGAAATGCTGCGCGACTGGGTGCGCAGCAAGGACGATGCGCCCCGCATCCTGCAATTGCTGCCGCTGCCGTCGCGGCCATCCTCGGGGCGCGGCCCCATCCTGCATACGCGGCTGCGGCTGCGTTTCTTGCTGCCGGGGCTGGCCAGCCTGCGCTCCACCTTCGCGTCCTCGATGTCGGTCTCGCTCAGTGCGCAGAACGCCATGAACACCGGCACCTGGAACGAGCTGTCGCCCGAGGCTGCGGCGCGGCTGCGCCTGGCCATCGCCCAGAGCGAGGCCATGGCGTGGCGCCCGGAGGACGAGGCGTTGCTGCGCAGCGAGATGCGCGACACGGTGCTGGTCCATATCGAAAGCTGGGAGCGCATCGCCGAGCAGGTACAACAGGAGAAGCTGGCAGCCATGGGGCGCCTGGTGGCCAGCGTGGCACACCAGATCCGCAATCCGCTGGCGGCCATCAGCCAGGCCAGCGAGCTGCTGGCCGAAACCAGTCGCCGGGCCGCGCGCCCGGGCGAGGCGGGCCGCGCGGAGGGCGACGTGGATGCGCGGCTGCTGCGCATCATTCACGATAATGTGCGCCGGCTCGACCAGGTGGTGTCGGACGTGCTGCAGATGTCGCGCCGCCCGCGCACCGAGCGCACCACGGTGGACCTGAACCAGGCGCTGCCGGAGATCGTCGGCCGCTGGCGGCTGGAGATGCGCGCCCGCTCCGCCGACCACGACCCGGTCGGCGCGCGGCGCGTGCCGCGTCCGGCCGAGATCAACGCCAATGCCATCCGGCTCACGGTGGACGTGGCGCGCCCGGTCATCTTCGATGCCTCCCAGTTGCAACAGGTGCTTGGCAACCTGCTCGACAATGCCTGGCGCTATTGCAGCCGCCTGCCCGGGGCGATCCGCCTGCTGGCCCATGCGCTGGACCAGCACCATGCCGAGCTGATCGTCTGGAACGATGGCGTCGAGGTGTCGCGCGAGCACCAGCGCACCTTGTTCGAGCCCTTCTTTACCAGCAACGCCCAGGGCACCGGCCTCGGATTGTTCATGGCACGCGAGCTTTGCGGCGCCAACGACGCCCAGGTGCGCTATGGCACGATTTCGATCGATGCGCTGCTGGCGCAGACCGGCATGCTGGCGCCCGCCGCACGCGATACACTGCCGGCCAAGGCTTTTGTCCTGACCTTGCGCATCGAAGCGCCGGACAGCGCGGGTGGCTGAGTCGCGCTGGTTTGACCGGCCACGCGGCCAGTCTCTCGTTTAGCCGCCCCGATTTCACTTCGCCAGATCGCCAGACGCAGACCCATGCCAATCAAGACGCCAGGCCCCGACCCGATTCTCGTCATCGACGACGAGGCCGACCTGCGAGAACTGCTCGATATCTCGATCCGCCGCATGGGCCACGATGTCGTGCTGGCCGGCTCGCTGGCCGAGGCGCGCCAGCAGCTCGCCGCGCGCCGCTATAGCCTGGTGCTGACCGACATGCGGCTGGGCGACGGGCTGGGCATCGATATCGTGCGCCAGCTATCGAGCGCGCCGGAGCGGGTGCCGGTGGCCGTGATCACCGCCTACGGCAGCGCGGATAACGCCGTGGAGGCGCTCAAGGCGGGCGCCTTCGACTACATCGCCAAGCCGGTCTCGCTGGACCAGCTGCGCAGCTTGATCCTGAATGCGCTGGGGCGCCAGCAGCGTGATGGCGCCGAGGGTGTGGAGGGCGGTGACGGCGGCAGCGGGGCGCACGAAACCGTGGACCGCGCCGTCAACCTGCTGCCCGGCCATTCTCCGGCCATGCATGAGGTGCGGCGCTCGCTCTCGCGGCTGGCGCGCAGCATGGCGCCGATCGTCATCAGCGGCGAGTCCGGCAGTGGCAAGGAGCGCGCGGCGCGTGCCATCCACGCAGTCAGCGCGCGCGCGGCGCATCCCTTTATCGCGGTCAATTGCGGCGCCATCCCCGAGACCCTGATGGAGTCGGAGTTCTTTGGCCATGTGAAAGGCGCCTTCACCGGGGCCGACGCCGAGCGCGGCGGCTTTTTCCAGGCTGCCAATGGCGGCACGCTGCTGCTCGACGAGGTGGCGGACCTGCCGCTGGCGATGCAGGTCAAGCTGCTACGCGTGCTGCAGGAACGGCGCGTGCGCAAGATCGGCGCGAGCCGCGAGGAGAGCGTGGACGTGCGGGTGCTGTGTGCCAGCCACAAGGATCTTTCCGCGATGGTCGCCTCCGGCCAGTTCCGCCAGGACCTGTTCTACCGCCTCAACGTGCTGGCGCTGCGCATGCCCACGCTGCGCGAGCGGCGCGAGGATATCCCGGTGCTGGCCAGCGCCATCCTGGAACACCTGGCGGTGCGCTATGGCGATCCCCATCCCAAGCGGCTGGCGGTGGCCGCGCTGCAGCGGCTGTCCGACTATGCGTTCCCGGGCAATGTGCGCGAGCTGGAGAACCTGCTCGAGCGCGCCTATGCCTTCGCCGAGGGCAATACCATCGAGGTGGACGACCTGGGCCAGTTGGACGCGGGCATGGGCCATACGGCCATGCCACGCCCGCCCGCGCCGCACGCCTACCTGGCTTCGGCGGCTGCGCCGGCTGGCGCGCCGGCGGCGTCCGGCTTGCGGCCCGACACCATGCAGGAGCTTGCGTACGATGCGCGGGCCGACTCCCGGGGCGGCGCGCAGCCCGATCTGTTTGCGCAACCTGCGGCGTCTCGCGCCGCGGAGGCGGCCGCAGACGCTTGCCGTGCCACCTTCCCGATCGACCTGCCCGGCCGGCTCGAAGCGCTCGAGCGCGACCTGATCCTACAGGCGCTGCAGCAGACCGGCTTCAACCGGACAGCCGCCGCGCCGCTGCTGGGCCTGAGCTTTCGCCAGCTGCGCTACCGCATCCAGCAGCTTGGCATCCGCGAGGGCCGCGACGACCCGGCCGACGGTGCCGCCGAAACCAGAGAAGCGCTGCGCGACGGGCTGTTGGCGGCGGATGGAGATCGCGATGCCTGACCACGACCCGGCCGCCAAGTTCGCGCCCAACTCGCCATTCGTCCCCGACCCGGCGGGCTGGGTGCCCGCCGCGCGCCACGTGCCGTCCCCCAATTTCGACGCCCGGCCCGCGCACACGCCGGTGGACCTGGTGGTGATCCACAACATCAGCCTGCCGCCCGGGCAGTTCGGCAGCGGCGATATCGAAGCCTTTTTCCTGAACCGTCTCGACCCGTCCCGCCATCCGTTTTTCGAGACGATCCATCAAGTGCGGGTGTCGGCGCATTTTTTGGTGACGCGAGGGGGCGAGTTGGTCCAGTTCGTGTCTTGCCTGGACCGCGCCTGGCACGCAGGCCAGTCCGAATTCTTCGGCCGGCCCCGTTGCAACGACTTCTCCATCGGCATCGAGGTCGAAGGCAGCGACGACCAGCCGTTCACGTTGGCCCAATACCACACCACCGCAGCGCTGGTGCGTGCCCTGCTAGGCGCTTATCCGGTGCGGGCCGTGGCGGGGCATAGCGATATCGCGCCAGGGCGCAAGACGGATCCGGGACCACATTTCGACTGGGCGGGTTTTGCCGCCGCAGCCGGCGTGGCGCCCGCACAACTGCCTTACCGCAAAGAACAGCCCTGAGGCAAGGGCTGCAAGCGAGGTCTAGGGGATAGCCGCAATCTGGGGAAAACCCTGATAAAGTCCGCGCCTATCGAAGAGGTCAGGTCAATCAAAAAAATTTCGCGTCACGGTGCGGTAACGAACCGTCGGGCGGATTCCCTTGCGTCTCTTGGGCTAGCGGGTATGGCGCAGCGCCGCATGCCATGCCGGCACTGGAATTCGCGCCAAAAAGGCGCTTGTCAAGACTGGTGAATCCGCCCCGTTTCACTATACTTAGTCCAGTTTTTCGCATCGACCACTAGATCTAGTGGTGCTTTCGGGGAGCCGGCCTAGGTGTGCAGTTACCGCCGCAGCAATGACTGCGGTCCACCGAAGGGCCGGCGCATCACAAGAGTTCCAGCAGAATCCAGCAATAGCAGCGCGCCCTCCCGGGTAAGACCGGCCGGCGTGTCAGAGCCTTTTTGCGCATTTTGCCCGGGACTCTTTGTCACTCATAAAACACGGGTCAGAACAGGAGTTCCTCATGCAGACAGCCCAGAACGAACTTTCCACCGGCGCCGCCGCCGCCGGTGCAGCAGCGAACGCGCAGTCGAGCCCCGCTACTGCCGCCGCTGGCAGCTACCAGGACTACAAGATCATCCGACGTAACGGCGCCGTCGTGGCGTTCGAGCCGAGCAAGATCTCGGTAGCGGTGACCAAGGCCTTTCTCGCCGTCAACGGCGGGCAGGGCGCCGCTTCGGCGCGCGTGCGCGAAGTGGTCGAGCAAGTGACCCAGAACGTGGTCCGCGCGCTGCTGCGCAGCCGCCCTAACGGCGGCACCTTCCATATCGAAGACGTGCAGGATCACGTCGAGCTTGCGCTGATGCGCTCGGGCGAGCATGAAGTGGCCCGCGCCTACGTGCTGTACCGCGAAAAGCGCACCCAGGAACGCGCCCAGGCAAACGCCCAGGCGGTGGCCCGCGTGCAGGAAGGCGGCGCCACGTTCAACGTGACCGATGCGGGCGTGGCCCGCGTGCTGGACCTGGGCGCGCTGCATGGCCTGATCGACAACGCCTGCTCGGGCCTTGGCGATGCCGTCAGCGCCGAGCCGATCCTCAAGGAAACGCTGAAGAACCTGTACGACGGCGTGCCGATGACCCAGGTCTACGACTCCGCCATCCTGGCCGCGCGTACCCTGATCGAGAAGGACCCGGCCTACAGCCAGGTCACCGCACGTATCCTGCTGCACACCATCCGCAAGGAAATCCTGGGCGCCGAAGTGACCCAGACCGAGATGGTGTCGCGCTACGCCGACTACTTCCCCAAGTTCATCGCGCGCGGCATCGAAGCCGAGCTGCTGGACGAGAAGCTGGCCACCTATGACCTGGCCCGCCTGGGCGCGGCGCTGGACGCCCAGCGCGACTTCCAGTTCAACTACCTGGGCCTGCAGACCCTGTACGACCGCTACTTCCTGCACATCGACGAGACCCGCATCGAAATGCCGCAGGCATTCTTCATGCGCGTGGCGATGGGCCTGGCGCTGGGCGAGAAGGACCGCGAAGCCCGTGCCATCGAGTTCTACCAGCTGCTGTCGTCGTTCGACTTCATGTCGTCCACGCCGACCCTGTTCAACTCGGGCACCCGCCGCTCGCAGCTGTCGTCGTGCTACCTGACCACCGTGTCGGACGACCTGGAAGGCATCTACGAGGCGCTGAAGGAAAACGCGCTGCTGTCGAAGTTCGCCGGCGGTCTCGGCAACGACTGGACCAATGTGCGCGCCCTCGGCTCGCACATCAAGGGCACCAACGGCAAGTCGCAAGGCGTGGTGCCGTTCCTGAAGGTGGTGAACGACACCGCCGTGGCGGTCAACCAGGGCGGCAAGCGCAAGGGCGCGGTCTGCGCCTACCTGGAAACCTGGCACCTGGACATCGAGGAATTCCTCGAGCTGCGCAAGAATACCGGCGACGATCGCCGCCGCACCCACGACATGAACACGGCGAACTGGATTCCCGACCTGTTCATGAAGCGCGTGATGGAAGCCGGCGAATGGACCCTGTTCTCGCCCGCCACCTGCCCGGACCTGCATGACCTGGTCGGCAAGGCATTCGAAGAAGCCTACCTGGGCTACGAAGCCAAGGCCGCCCGCGGCGAGCTCAAGCTGTTCAAGAAGATCCCCGCCATGCAGCTGTGGCGCAAGATGCTGGGCATGCTGTTCGAGACCGGCCATCCCTGGATCACCTTCAAGGATCCGTGCAACATCCGCAGCCCGCAGCAGCACGTGGGCGTGGTGCACAGCTCCAACCTGTGCACGGAAATCACGCTCAACACCAACGACAGCGAGATCGCCGTTTGCAACCTGGGTTCGGTGAACCTGGTCGCCCACCTGAAGCAACAGGCCGACGGCACCCAGGTGCTCGATCACGCCAAGCTCGAGAAGACCATCCGCACCGCGATGCGCATGCTCGACAACGTGATCGACATCAACTACTACGCGGTCGAGAAGGCACGCAACTCCAACCTGCGCCATCGCCCGGTCGGCATGGGCATCATGGGCTTCCAGGACTGCCTGCACATGCTGCGCCTGCCGTACGCCAGCGACGCCGCGGTGCAGTTCGCCGATACCTCGATGGAAGCGGTGTGCTACTACGCCTACCGCGCCTCGAGCGAGCTGGCGGAAGAACGCGGGCGCTACAGCACCTATGAAGGCTCGCTGTGGGATCGTGGCATCCTGCCGCAGGACTCGCTCAAGCTGCTGGCCGAAGAACGCGGCGGCTACCTGGAAGTGGATCACTCCTCGACCATGGACTGGGACAGCCTGCGCGCGCGCATCAAGCAGCACGGCATGCGCAACTCGAACTGCATCGCGATCGCGCCGACGGCAACGATCTCGAACATCATCGGCGTGTCGGCCTGCATCGAACCGACCTTCCAGAACCTGTACGTCAAGTCCAACCTGTCGGGCGAATTCACGGTGGTCAACGACTACCTGGTGCGCGACCTGAAGGCACGCGGCCTGTGGGATGAAGTGATGGTCGCCGACCTGAAGTACTTCGACGGCAAGCTGGCGCGCATCGACCGCATTCCGCAAGACCTGCGCGACATCTACGCGACGGCCTTCGAAGTCGAGCCGAGCTGGCTGGTGGAAGCCGCCAGCCGCCGCCAGAAGTGGATCGACCAGGCCCAGTCGCTCAACATCTACATGGCCGGCGCCTCGGGCAAGAAGCTGGACGACACCTACAAGCTGGCCTGGCTGCGCGGCCTGAAGACCACGTACTACCTGCGCACGATGGCAGCCACCCACGTGGAGAAGTCCACCGTGTCGCGCGGCTCGCTCAACGCCGTGTCGTCGGGTAGCGACGGCGGCATCAGCGCCGCCGGCATCGACCAGGCCGCCGCCTCCGCGCCGGCCATGCCGGAAGCCGAAGGCGCGGTCTGCACGATGCGCCCGGGCGACGCCGGTTTCGACGAGTGCGAAGCCTGCCAGTAAGTCGCCTGCCAGTAAGTCATTACCTGCCCTGATCCTCGCCGCGCCGCTTGCGCGGCGAGGACGGCGGCAAACCAAAGCATTCCACGGAGAACCACACCATGCTGAGCTGGGACGACGACGTTCAAGCCACCCCGCAGGCTGCCCCGCAGCCCGCGCCGAATCCCACCGCCACGCCTGCTGCCGCACGCTCTGTCGACCAGCACGGCGTGCTGCCGCCGGCCGCCACGCAGCCGGCAGGCACGGGTATCCTCGGCAACCTGCCGGCGTCCGACGCGCCGACGGACCGCCGCGTGAACGCCGCCGACAAGCGCGTCATCAATGGCTCGACCGACGTCAACCAGCTGGTGCCGTTCAAGTACAAGTGGGCCTGGGAAAAATACCTGGCCGGCTGCGCCAACCACTGGATGCCGCAGGAAATCAACATGTCGCGCGACATCGCGCTGTGGAAGGACCCGAACGGCCTGACCGAAGACGAGCGCCGCGTGATCAAGCGCAACCTCGGCTTCTTCGTGACCGCCGACTCGCTGGCCGCCAACAACATCGTGCTGGGCACCTACCGCCAGATCACCGCGCCGGAATGCCGCCAGTACCTGCTGCGCCAGGCTTTCGAAGAAGCGATCCACACGCACGCCTACCAGTACATCGTGGAGTCGCTCGGCCTCAATGAAGCCGAGATCTTCAATGCGTACCACGAAGTGCAGTCGATCCGCGACAAGGATGAGTTCCTGATCCCGTTCATCGACACGCTGACCGACCCGGCCTTCAAGACCGGCACGCCGGAGAACGACCAGAAGCTGCTCAAGTCGCTGATCGTGTTCGCCTGCATCATGGAAGGCCTGTTCTTCTACGTGGGCTTCACGCAGATCCTGGCCATGGGCCGCCAGAACAAGATGACCGGCGCCGCCGAGCAGTACCAGTACATCCTGCGCGACGAGTCCCTGCACTGCAATTTCGGCATCGACCTGATCAACCAGATCAAGCTCGAGAATCCGCACCTGTGGACCGCCGAGTTCAAGGAAGAGATCACCGCTCTGTTCAAGAAGGCCGTGGACCTCGAATACCGCTATGCCGAGGACACCATGCCGCGCGGCGTGCTGGGCCTGAACGCACCAATGTTCAAGGGCTACCTGCGCTTTATCTGCAACCGCCGCTGCCAGCAGATCGGCCTGGAGCAGCTGTTCCCGAACGAGGAAAACCCGTTCCCGTGGATGAGCGAGATGATCGACCTGAAGAAGGAACGCAACTTCTTCGAGACGCGCGTCATCGAGTATCAGACCGGTGGGGCGTTGTCCTGGGATTGAGTTTCCGCCGAGCGGTGAATGCCGCCACGCAGAAAGAAAAAAGCTCCCTCGGGAGCTTTTTTCTTTGCACTTGCATAAGCGATCAGCGATCAGCGATCAGCAGTGCGGGCCAGCATCAGCCCGCAATCCGTCTTAACGCTTCCTCGATCGCCCGTGTCTCGCTCGGCCGCACCAACCGCGCCACCTCCACGCCGTCGCGCATGAACACCAGCGTGGGCCATAGCTTGACCCGGAACGAGCGGCCGAGCGGCTTGCCGCTGCCGTCCTCGACCTTGATGTGGGCAACCTCCGGATGGCTGGCCATGGCGCCGGCCAGGTGGGGCTGCGCCCGCATGCAGTAGCCGCACCAGGGCGCGCCGAACTCGATCACGGCCGGGCCTTTGATGGCGTCGATTTCGGCCCGGGCCGGCTCGCGCAGGCCATACACATCGGTCATCGTCATGGGAATCCTCTCGCCTGTCCAAATGGGCATGCACGGATTGTATGACCGCGGCTGGCTGCAACGGATCCTGTTTCAGGCCTGCGAGCCCTGCGCTATCTCGGGGGCTGCAGGCTTGCCCCAGCGCACTGTGGCCAACAGCGATGCCGCCACGATCAGCCCGCCGCCGATCCACGCCGTGGTGGAGATGCTCTCTGCCAGCCACAGGCTGGCGAACAACGCGCCGAAGGCGGGCTCGCTGCCCATCAGCAGCGCCACCCGCGTGGGGCTGCTGCGCCGGATGGCGTAGTTCTGGGCGAAGAAGGCGAACAGCGTGCAGGCGGCCACCAGCCACAGCACGCAGCCCCAGAACGCAGCGTGGCCAGAGAACGACGGCAGGGGCTGCCACTGCGCGGGCACCAGCGCCAGTGCCACGGCCGCGCTGCCGACGGCGACCACGCCGGATTGCACCGCCGTCATCGTCAGCGCCGGCATGGACTGGCCCCGCACCAGCCGCTTGGTCGCGCAGACCATCAGCGCGCGCAGTACGGCGGCGGCCAGGATCAGCCCGTCGCCAAGGTTGAACCCCAGTTCGCCGTGGCCCGCCAGCAGCCACGCGCCTAGCAGGGAGAGCGCCACCGCCACCCATTCGATGCGGCTTGGACGGCGCTTGAGCAGCAGCCACTCCGCCAGCGGCGTCAGCACCACGCACAGGCTGATCAGGAAGGCGGCGTTGGAGGCGCGCGTTAGCAGCACGCCGAAGGTTTCGCACAGGAAGATGCCGAGCAGCAGCACACCGGTGCCCAGCACCCCGCGCAGGGTGGCGGCGTCGGTGCGGCGCAACCCGGCCAGCGTGGGAGAGAGCACCACGAAGGTGATGCCAAAGCGTAGCGTCAGCAGGCCGAGTACCGGGTAGAAGACCAGTGCGCTCTTGACGATGCCGTAGCTGCTGCCCCAGACCACGGCGACCGCGAGCAGCATCAGGTCGGACAGCAGTAACAGTTTTTTTGGCGCGGGCATGGTGGACCTTGTGCATTCGGTCCTGCATTGTGCCGCTTTGCATCCACGGCGATAATCGGGTCGGAATGCAAAGCCTTTATGCCGCATATGCATTAATCCGCCTCTGCCCGCCGCGAGCCGCCTCATGAACCAAGCTGATCTCTTTGCCTTGCTGCCCGACATGGCGGTGTTCGCGCGCGTGGTCGACGCGGGCAATTTTTCTGTTGCCGCGCGCCAGCTTGGCAGCACACCGTCCACTGTCAGCCGCCAGATCAAGCGTCTGGAGGAGGCATTGGCCACGCGCTTGCTGGAGCGCTCGACCCGCAAGGTGCGCATGACGGAATCGGGCGCCGAGGTGTACCGCTATTGCCGCGACGTGGTGAGCGCCGCGGCGGGGGCGATGGACGCCGCCGGCCATGTGGTGGGCCGGCCGCAGGGCAGGGTCAGCGTCAGCGCGCCGACCGCATTTGCCAAGACGGTGATCCATCCGCTGGTACCGGCTTTCCTGCAGGCTTATCCGGAAGTGGACCTGCAGTTGCTGTTTACCGACCACGAGGCCGATCCCCTTGCCGACGACCTCGACCTGGTGATCCGGCTGACCGAGCACCCGCCGCCCGGCCTGGCCGGGCGCCGCCTGGGCGCGGTGCGCTGGGTGCTGTGCGCCTCGCCCGCCTATCTGCGCGCGCGCGGCACGCCGGCGCAGCCGCGTGATCTCGCGCAGCACGATTGCCTGTACCTGGGGGAAACCGCCGACGACAACCGCTGGCGCTTGCGTCGCGACAGCGAGACGCAGACCGTGACGGTGAGCGGGCGCTATGTCGCCAACCACGCCGGCGCGCGGCTGGAGGCGGCGCAGCAGGATCTTGGCATCGCCAGCCTGCCCGAGTTCACCGCGGCCCTTGCCTTGCAGGCCGGCGAACTGGTGCGGGTGTTGCCAGACTGGGAATTGCAGGCACGCGCCTACGTGGGGACGGTGTGGCTGCTCTATCCGCCCAACCGCTTCCTGCCGCCCAAGGTGCGGGCGTTGATCGATTACCTGGCCGCGCACATCGGCAGCGCGGGCTGACTTGCCGCTCAGCGTGCGCCGGCCGGCCCCTGCTGCGAGCGCTGGTAGTCGCCCGGGGATACGCCCACCAGCCTGGTGAAATCTCGCGTCAGGTGGGCCTGGTCGAAGTAGCCGAGCTCGGCGGCGAGCTGCGCCAGCCCGACCGGCTCGCCGCGCGCGAGCCGCCATGCGGCCTCTTGCAGGCGGTAGCGGCGCAGCACCCACTTGGGCGATACGCCCACGTAGTCCTGGAACAGCCGTTGCAAAGCGCGCACGCCCATGCCGGCATGCTGCGCCAGCGACTCCACGCTGGCGGGGCCTTCGGCGCTGGCGGCATGCGCGACGATGGCCTGCAGTTGATCCACGACGGGGTCAGGCGGCGGCAGGGCGCCGCCCAACAGCGCTTCGGCGGCGCGCACCATGGCTTCGTCGCCGCCGGCATCCAGCACCAGCATTTCGGCCCGGTGTGCGTCGCATGACAGCAGCGCGCGCGCCGCACGCGTGGTGTCGGTCAGCGCGCAGACGGGCTCGTCCAGCAAGGGGCGCAGGCCACCTACGCGAAAGCGCACGCCGAGCACGTGGCCGGCGCCTTCCAGCGTGCGGTCGAACACGCCGCGCACCACGCCGAAGAGCGCTGTCTGGCCGCGGTCGAATACCAGGTTGGCGTTCGGATAGGGCAGCACGCGCTGCACCTGCGGTGGGTGTCCCGCCAGGTCCCATTCGACGATCCAGTAATGTTCGACAAAGGGTGCCAGCGCCGCCGACGGCAGATAACGGCCGAGGCGGATGCGCTGTTGCGTGCCGAGCGGGTCGACAATGCCTTTGGGCGCAGCGGTGACGGGCGCGTGCGTGTCGCGTTTTTCCAATCGGGGCATGGGGATAGCGGTGTAAAACTACGGGCTGCGGCAGGCACGCAAGATGCGCAAGATGAACGAAATTCTATCGGAGACCACCATGACCGTAACCCATTACACCGGCGGCTGCCATTGCGGCGCCGTGCGCTACGCAGTGGATGTCGACCTGGTCGGCGCCATCGAGTGCAATTGCTCGCTGTGCAGCAAGCGCGGCTTCATCTGGTCGTTCACACCGGCAGACAGATTCACGCTGACCGAAGGTGCGCAGGCCACGCGCACCTACAAGTTCAACAAGCATGTGATCGACCATCGCTTTTGCGAAACCTGCGGCGTGGAGGCCTACGCGCTGGGCAGCATGCCGGATGGCTCGGCCGTGGCGGCGATCAATGTGCGGTGCCTCGATGGCGTCGACCTGGCGCAGCTCCAACCTAAGAAGGTCGACGGCGCCAGCGCTTGATCCGCGATGGCGCGCTTCACAGCGCCCCTCGCCCCGAGTTGCATGATTTTTCCCCCGGAGCCAATGCCATGTTCCAGCCCGAACTGACCCTGTTCCATTCGCCCAACACACGTTCCACCGGCGCGCTGACCCTGCTTGAGGAACTCGGCGTGCCGTATCGTCTCCACCCGCTCAATATGAAGGCCGGCGAGCAGCGCGAGCCGGCTTACCTGGCCATCAATCCGATGGGCAAGGTGCCGGCCATCCGCTATGGCGATGCGCTGGTGACGGAGCAGGTGGCCGTGTTCATCTTCCTGGCCGACCTGTTCCCGCAGGCCAGGCTGGCGCCCGCGCTGACCGATCCGCTGCGCGGGCCTTACCTGCGCTGGATGGCGTTCTACGGTTCCTGCTTCGAGCCGGCGCTGGTGGACCGCTCGCAACAGCGCGAGACGCCGCGCGCGATGTGCCCCTACGGGGATTACGACACCACCATCAGCACGCTGCTGGGCCAGCTGGAAAAGGGCCCCTACCTGCTGGGCGACACCTTCACCGCG
Organism: Cupriavidus sp. GW823-FHT07A04; assembly: GCF_058794615.1. Classification (NCBI taxonomy): domain Bacteria; kingdom Pseudomonadati; phylum Pseudomonadota; class Betaproteobacteria; order Burkholderiales; family Burkholderiaceae; genus Cupriavidus; species Cupriavidus sp. GW823-FHT07A04. The sequence continues at coordinate 364,955 of NZ_JBXAHA010000003.1, read as the reverse complement.
GCCGACGTGCTGTGGGGCACCGCGCTGACCTGGACCACGATGTTCAAGCTGGTCGAAGCGACGCCGGTGGTGCAGGCCTATATCGACCGCATCAACGCGCGCCCGGCGGTGGCGCGGGCGCGTGGCATCGATGCGAAGCTGGCAACAGAGCAGGGCGGCTGAGCGAGCGCCGCGCTTATAGCTCCAGCACGATGCGCTGGCATTTCGCGCGCGAGCAGCAGGCCATCATCTTGGTGTTGGCTTCGCGCTCCGCGCGCGTGAGCACCACGTCGCGGTGGTCGATTTCGCCGGCCAGCACGCGCACCTCGCAGGAGCCGCACAGGCCTTCCTCGCAATCGCTCTGCATGTCGATGTTGGCGGCGCGCAGCGCGGCCAGCAGCGTCTGGCCCGGGGCGACCGCGACGACGATGCCGGAGTCCTTCAGCTCGGCTTCGAACGCTTGCTCCTGGCCGGGATCCAGCGTGGCGAGCGCCGACTCGAAATGCTCGATGCGCAGCGCATCGCCGGGCCAGCCGGCGCACTGTTCCTGCAACGCTGCAAGCATGCGCGCGGGGCCGCAGGCGTAGATCTGCGTATCCGCCTGGGGCTGCCCGAGCAGGCTGGTGAGATCGTTGCGCTGGCCTTCATCCTTGGCGTAGACATGCAGGCGATCGCCGTGCAGCGCGATGAGCTCGTCGAGCAGCGCCATGGACGCACGCGAGCGCCCGCTGTAGTGCAAAGCGTAGTCCATGCCGAGCGCCTTCGCGCGCCGCGCCATGGCGCTGACGGGCGTGATGCCGATGCCCCCGGCGATCAGGATCAGCTTGTCCGCGGCCTCATCCAGCCGGAAGTGGTTGCGCGGGCCGCGGATCTTCAGCCGGTCGCCGGCCTTGACGCTGTCATGCACCCAAGCGGATCCGCCACGGCCTTGCGCTTCGCGCAGCACGGCGATCTCCAGCGCACCGCTGTCGTCCGGGTCGCCGCATAGAGAGTATTGCCGCGACAGACCGGTGCCGCCGCATTCCACGTCGATGTGCGAGCCCGGCGCCCAGCGCGGCATCGGCTTGCCATCGGGCGATACCAGCCGCAGCCGCACAATGCCCTCGGCCGCCCGGGTCGCGCTGGCCACCACCACCGGCCGGCTGATTGCATGCCCCAACGGCTCGCCAATGCGCACCGGCACTTGTACCTGCAGCAACGCGGGGTTGGCGCGCTCGGGGTTTTGCGTCGGGTCCCATTCCACCCACACGTGCTCGGGCCCGCGGAACGAGGTGTTCGGCACGTAGCTGAATCGCTGCTCTGCCAGGCGCATATGGGGCAGGCGCCGCGTGAGTTCCTCCAGGAAGACCTGCATCTCCATGCGCGCCAGGTTCTTGCCCATGCACTGGTGCGAGCCGTAGCCGAAGGTGAGCTGGTCGCTGGCGTTCTCGCGGCGGATGTCGAAGAGATCCGCATCGGCGAAGTGCCGCTCGTCGTGGTTGGCCGAGGACGTCACGATCAGCAGCTTGGCGCCGGCGGGAATGTCGACGCCGCCTACCTGCACGTCGCGCGTGGCCAGGCGCCGCCAGGCCGCCACCGAGCCGTTGTGCCGCAGGCATTCCTCTACCGCGTTCGGGATCAGGCCCGGGTCTTCGCAGATCTCCTGCCAGGCGCGCGGATGCTGCAGCAGCAGCTTCATGGCATTGGCCGTGGCGTTGGCGGTGGTTTCATGCGCGGCGACAATGCCGGCCATCATCATCGAGTGCAGGTAGGAGTCGGTGACGATCTCCGGATACTCCACCTGCTTGCGGATGCCATAGCGCATCCAGCCCGGGCCGGACGGGTCCTGCCGCATCTTGTCGAGGATCTTGCCTGCCAGCTGCCAGAAGTTGCCCACGGCATGCGCGACTTCGACCTGTTCCTCCGGCCTGGGCCGGCCCCAGGTATTGACGGTATGCGCGATGGAGTATTTGCGCAGCAGGTCCATGTCTTCCTCGGGCACGCCGAGAAAATGCAGCGCCACCGTCAGCGGCACTTCCCACAGCATCTGGTCGACCAGGTCGGCGCGGCCGTCGTTGACAAAGCGGTCGACATACTCGCGCGCGAGCTTGCGCACCATGGGCTCGTGATGCTTGAGTTCCTCTGGCGTAAACGGCGCCATCAGCACCCGGCGGCGCGGCATGTGCGCTGGCTCGTCTTCGTTGACCAGCGTGCGGTTCATGGCGTAGCCGTAGGACGCCAGCACGGCGTTGGCTTGCGGCCCCGTCGGCGTGATCTTCTCCAGCGCAATGGAGGGGCTGAAGGTGAGGTTGTCGCGGAAGATCGCCTTGATGTCGTCGTAGCGCGTCACCACCCAGTAGCCCAGCTTGGGGCTGTAGAAGACCGGCTCCTGCTCGCGCGCCCAGCGCACGTACTCGGGCGGGTCCTGCTGGTAGCCATCCTCGAAGGGATCGAAGCTGGCCGCGCCTGGGCTGACCGGGCAGCCGGTGGGCGAGCGCTGCGCTGTCAGCAAGCGATGGTCAACGGGACATCCCGAGGCGTGTGGATTGGGGGTAGCGTTGGCCATGCTTGTTGCTCCGTGTTCTCGTTTGCGGGGGGCGGCTGCGGTGCGCCGCGGTTACTCCAGCGTGATCTTCAGGTCGCGGATCAGCTTGTGCCAGCGCGTGGTCTCGCTGCGCAGCAGTTCGGCGTACTGCGCCGGCGTGTTGCCGACGGGTTCCACGCCGAAGTCCACCAGTCGCTTGTTGACGGCCGGGTCCTTGATCGCGGCCACCACCTGCTTGTTCAGCGTGGCGACGATCTCCGGCGGCGTGGCGGCGGGAACCACCATGCCCACCAGAGCGGCGGCCTCCACGTTCTTGTAACCTGCCTCGGCAAAGGTCGGCACGTCCGGCAACTGGGGCAGGCGGGTCGGGTTGGCCACGGCCAGCGCCTTGACCTTGCCGCCCTTGATGAACCCCGCGCCCGCGGCCAGGTCGACCATCATGGCCGGGACCTGGCCGCCGGCCACGTCGGCCAGCGCGGGCGCGGCGCCGCGATAGGGCGCGTGGACCATGTTCAGCCCGGCCTCCACCTTGAGCAGTTCCATGGCGAGATGGTGCGGGCTGCCGGCGCCGGCAGAGGCGTAGTCGATGCCGCCCGGCTTGGATTTGGCGCGGGCGACGAACTCCTGCACCGTGTTGACGTTCATGCCCGGGCCCACCACCAGGATCATCGGGAAGCGGCCCAGCAAGGTGACTGGCGCCAGGTCCTTGACCGGGTTGTAGGAAAGCGTTTTGTACAGCGCCGGGTTGAACACCAGCGTGCCGTTGTCCGCCGAGAGCACCGTGTAGCCGTCCGCCGGCGCGCGCGCGGTTTCCGCCGCGCCGATCGCGGTATTGCCACCCGGCTTGTTGTCCACCAGCACGGGCTGGCCAAGCCGGGTCGAGAGGGCCTGGCCGATGGAGCGCGCCAGGAAGTCCGAGCCGCCGCCGGCGGCGTACGGCACGATCCAGCGCACCGGCTTGGCGGGGTAGGCCGGCTCGGCGGCAGCGGTGGCCGCCAGCATGGGGATGGCGGCCAGGCCAAGGCCTGCGGCGATGCATTTGCGGATGGTGATCATCTTGTCTCCTGTTCCCGTTTGGGTGCCGGTTGAGGCGTAGCGCGGTCCGGCGTTGTTATGCGTAAATGATATACGCATTGCGTAATATGGCGATGCGGGTTAACGTGGGTTTGATGCCGCAGCGCAATGCACGGCACTAGAATCTCCGCCCATGAAGACAAGAAACGACCCAAGCGCCGCACGCACCTCACGCGCATCGAGCACCTCAGGCGATCCCGCTGACCCGGTCGAAGCCGCCATGCCCGCTGAGCCGCCGGCGCGCGAGCGCCGCCAGCGCGTGCAATCGGCGCAGACCGGCATGACGGTGCTCAAGGGCCTGGCCAACCTCGGCGGGCGCGCCAGCCTGACCGCGCTGGCCGCGCATATTGGCGAGAGTCCGGCCAAGGTGCACCGCTACCTGGCCAGCCTGATCGACGAGGGGCTGGTGGCGCAGGCGTCGGCATCGCAGCAGTATTTCCTGGGCGTGGAGGCCATGCTGATCGGCCTGGCAGCGATGCGGCAGGTTGATCCGATCCGGATCGCCGAGCCGTCGCTGGTCCGCCTGCGCGAGAGCCTGGACGTGACCTGCTTTGTGGCGGTGATGGGCAACAAGGGCCCGACCATCGTGCGCTTCGAGGAGCCGGGGCTGCCGGTGACGGTCAATGTGCGGGTGGGCTCGGTGATGCCGATGCTGTGGTCGGCCACGGGCCGCGCGCTGCTGGGCTTGCTGGACGAGCCGCGTGTGCGGGCGATGGCGGAAGAAGAGCTCGCGGCGGCGCCGGCGGACCTGCGCGCGCAGCTGGATCGCGATGATCCCATCGGCGTGCTGCGGCGCGAAGTGCTGGCCGCCGGGTGCGCGGTAGTGCGCGATACCAACCTGAAGGGCATCAGCGCCGTGGCGGCGCCGCTGTACGACTACACGGGCCGCATTTGCGCGGTGCTCACCGCGCTGGGTGCCACCGGCGGCTTCGATGCGTCGATGGACGGACCCATCGCCGTGGCCGTGCGCCATGAGGCGCGGGTCGCCAGCGGGTTGCTGGGCTACGGCGCGGCGCCGCCGGGCGGCGGCGCCTGAATCCAGCTTGAACCGGCCTGGCCGGCCCGCTGACGCGCTGGCTTACAGCTTGCGTTCGCCGCCGAGCGCGGCGGTCAGGTCCGACAGCAGGTTGGCCAGTTCGCCGGCCATCATGGTGAAGTCGCCGTCGAAGCGTTCTTCGTCGTCGCGGGCGCTCGGGTCTGCCTGCTCCTTGATCACGTCCAGCGGGGCCACGCGCTTGATGGTCAGCGACTCGGTGAGCACGAAGGACACGCGGTCATTCCAGGTCATCGCCAGGCGCGTGCAGCGCTTGCCGGCGGCAATGTGGCGGCGCAGGTCCTCGGCATCCAGCGGATGGCGCACATAGCGCACCGTGGCCTTGCTCTCGGCGCTGGATTGCAGCTCCATTTCCTGGTCGAGGGTGAAGCCGGCCGGGGCCGTGTCGGTGGCCAGCCAGTCGGTCATGGCGGTGACCGGCGACTGGTTCACATGCAGGTTGTCCAGCGGCAGCGGGTCGATGGCCTTGAACAGCAGGCCGCGCACTTCATCGGCCTTGGCCGGGGCGGCCGCGTCGATGGCGAGCCAGCCGTTGACCGGGTCGATCCACACGCGGGTGTCGCGCCGGATGCTGAACGCGCGCGGCAGCAGTTCTTCGGTGACCTGCTCCTTGAGCTCGCGCATCTGCTTGCGGCCCGGCTTGAAGCCTTGCTGTTCTTCCAGCTCCACAGCGCGGGCCTTGGTGACCTGGTTGACCACGGTGGACGGCAGCAGCTTCTTTTCGGTGCGCATGGTCAGCAGCAACTGCTTGCCGACCTGGTGGACGAGCGCGCCGTTGTCACGCGGCGAGGCCCAGCCCTGGGTTTGCATCTCCAGGCTGGTGCCAGGGAAAAATGCGTGGCGCGCCAGGCATTCCTCGACCTCTTCGGCGGCGAGGGACCACGGTGCGGACAGACGGTGCAGCTGGAGATTCTTGAACCACATGTGAATTCGGCCAAAGGGACGGATTCTAGCCGGTTAGCGTGGCGCATGCGGTAACAATGCGTGAGGGAGTCTGGCTGGTGTGGCGGTGCCGTGGCAGCAGGGCCGGAAAAAGTCAGGGGCCGGGTCGCCTTCGCAACCCGGCCCCCCGCATACAGGCCGGCGCCAGGCCGGCACGCTGCGTGGCCTCAGATGTCGAGCTTGCTGATCTTCGAGCCTTCCAGGCTCACGCCGGCCATCAGGCCCGCATTGGTGACCACGAAGCCAACGACGGGCTGCTGGGCGGTATTGGTGTCCAGGGTGCCATTGGCGCCAATCTTGGCCAGCGCCACGGTAGCGTCCACGCCGGCAGTCCAGCCGCTGCTGGCGACGAACTTGTCGAGCGCTTCCTGGGTCATGAACATCAGGATGATGGCCTTGGATTGCGCACCGATCTGCCAGCCGACCGAGCCCGAGATGATGCGGTAATAGCCACGGTTGGCGCCGCCCGCGCGCAGCGCGCCATCGCCATATTCGCCACCCACGACGAAGCCGGCCGAGAGGACATTGGGGAAGACCAGGATGCCGCGCGCGCGGTTGGCGAGTTCGCGTGAACCTTTCGCCGTCTCATACAGCTTGTTGAGCGTACCATCCACGCCGCCATCGATCTCGCGGCGCTTGGCGGCCTTGTCGGTGGGTGCATCGGGCGTGGTCGTACACGCGCCCAGCAGGCCCGAACTTGCCACCACTAGTCCAGCCCCTACCGTCAGAAACGATCTGCGTTCCATGCTCACTCTCCTGATTGTTTTACCTCTCACGGCACCGGATACCCCGGAGCCACTTTGCGCACCCCACATAAAGGATAGGCGTAATCAGCACTTGTAGAAACTTGAAATCTCGCCGCAAACTTGATTCTCGGGTTTTTACGAAAAGCCGGCGTACTCTCACCGTTTCTGTAGAAATATACCAAGCATTCTTGCGAATGGCTGTAGGACGGAGGCTGCATTTTGGCGCGCGGCGTCCTACAAGCACGGGCGCCTCGCAACAACCTGTTTCATCTGGACAGGAACCCGGCCGGGCTGGATAAGTCCATGACACATGAAATCCGTTCTCGCCCTCATCCCCGTCACCTTGCTGGCAGCGGCTTGCGCTTCGCAAGTGCCCGCCAATCCGCAAGCCTCATCCGAAGCCAACGAGCAATGGCAATCGCTGCGTGCCGCTTACACCACGTGCGCCAAGGGCCAGGCCGATGCCGGCATGGCCGGCGGCGCCTCCGCGCAGGATCTCGCCAGTGCTGCGCTCAAGGCCTGCCGGCCTCGGCTCGACGCCATGCACACGGCGTTTCGCGATTACCTGGATGCGCAGATGGTGTCCTCGCATGGGCGCGATGGCGCGCGCCAGGCCGCTGAGCGGGTGAGCCAGGATACCGAAGCCAAGACCCGCAACTACCTGGTCCGCTACGTCGAGCGGGAGCGCTATACCGCCAAGGCGCAATAACGCACGAGGCCTGCGCTTGCGTTCCGATTGCACTGCGGTTGGGGGCTCCGGCACGGCTGTGGTGTAATGCGCGGGCGCCGGCGTGCATTCCTGCCTCGTACCTGCTCGCCAGGCGCCAGGCCGTCGCGCCCCACCCACCTTGCACCCACCTTATTGCGGTCCCTTCCCGATGACTCTTTCCCCCGAACGCTTGCAACTTGCCCATGAGCGTTTTCTCGCCGACAACCCCGAAGTGGTGGCGCTGCTCAAGGTCATCACCCCGCGCCACGCGCGCGCTGTCGGCATGAGCGTGGAGGCCTTCCAGCTCTCGGAGCTGGAGCGCGCCATCGGCCGCGAAGCCAGGCTCCGGCGCCTCACCGTCGAGGAGCTGCTGCTGGTGTACCTGGGCGAGCGCGCGGCGCCGGCGCCGCGGCGTTAGATGCGCTAGCCGCCGGCCTTCCCGGTGCCGGTCTTGCCGCGCGCCGGGCTCAGGAACGCCCAGGCGCATGCTGCCCCTCCGGCAGCCAGCAGCGCCGACAGCAGCATGACCCAGCGAAAGCCGGCCACGAAGGCGCCGTCCACCGCACGCCGAACGGCCGCCTTTACCTGCGGGGCCGTGGCCGCCGGCAGCGTGATGGCGGCGAGCTTCGCGCGTTGCGCCTGCACGGACCGAGCCACCTGCGCCGACACCGCGCCGCTGGCCACCGACTGGCCAAGCGAGCGGTCCAGCCGGTAGTCGAACACGCGCACCATCACGATCCCCAGCATGGCAATCGCCAGCAGCGTGGCCACGCGTGCCGCCGCATTGTTGATGCCAGACGCCGTGCCGGCCGAGCCCAGCGGCACCGCGTTCATGACGGTGGTGGTCAGCGGCGCCACGCTGATCGTCATGCCCGCGCCGAGCACCAGCACCGCGGGAAAGTAGGCCAGCCAGTAGCTGCCGCCGCTGGCGGCGGCATCGGGCAATGCAAACAGCGCGAAGCCCGCGGCCGCTACCAGCGGGCCGACGATCAGCGGCTTGCGCGCGCCATGCCGGTCCACCAGCCCGCCGGCCCAGCCGGACAGCAGGAACATCAGCAGGATGAACGGCAGCAAGGCGGCACCGGCCTGCGTCGACGAATAGCCCTGTACCTGGATCAGGTTGAGCGGGAAGAAGAACAGGCCGCCGCCCAGCGCCGCGTAAAGCAGCAAGGTGAGCAGGTTGGCACCCAGGAAAGCGCGCGAGCGGAACAGCGCGGGTGGCATCACCGGGTTGGCCACGCGGGTCTCCGCCAGCACGAACAGCCCGAGCGCAACGAGGCCGGCCGCAAACGGCATCCACACGGCTGGGTGGCCCCAGCCCTGCGCCGGCGACTCGATCAGGCCGTAGACCACGCCCCCCAGCCCAAACGCTGCAAGCAGGCTGCCGGGCCAGTCGAGTCCACCGGGATGCTGCGGTGCGCGGCTTTCCGGCACGCGCCAGAACACGATGGCCAGCACCGCCGCCGCCAGCGGCAGGTTGACCAGGAAGGCCGCGCGCCACGACAGATGCTCGATCAGCCAGCCGCCCACCACGGGCCCGAGCGCGGTGGTCATCGCGGTGGCGCCGGACCAGGTGCCGATGGCCTTGCCGCGCCGGCTCGCGTCGAACGAGGCCGACAGCAACGCCAGGCTGCCCGGCACCAGCAGCGCCGCGCCCAAGCCCTGCGCGGCCCGCGCGGCGACCAGGTGGCCAATGTTGCCGGCCAGGCCGCACCAGGCCGAGCTGGCTGCAAAGATCGCCACGCCCAGCGCAAACACGCGACGGCGCCCGAAGCGGTCACCGCAGGCGCCGCCCACCAGCAGCAAGGCTGCCAGCAGCAACGCATAGGCCTCCACCGCCCACTGCATGCCGCTCAGGCTCGCATCGAAATCCTTTTGCAACGCGGGCAGGGCCACGTTGACCACGGTGCCATCGATAAAGGCCATGCTGGACGCCAGGATGGTGGCGGCCAGCACCCAAGGTTCGTCGGCCCTGGCGCAGGGTGGCCCGCCAGGGGCGGTCCGCAGCGTTGCGTCGTCGCACGGGCTCTGGGCCAGCGGCGTGGTGGGCATGTTCAGCGCTTGCTGTGTGGGCCTGTCATGCTGCCGCCGGGCCGGCCGGCTCCAGCGGATGCAGCTCGCCCAGCATGGTCGGGATCAGCTCGGACACCGTGGGGTGGATATGCATGGCGCGCTGGACCACCGTGTACGGCGCGCACGCATACATCGCGTCGAGGATGCAATGGATCACCTCGTCGCCGCCCACGCCCAGCACCGCCGCGCCAAGGATCTCGCGGCTGTCGGCATCCACCAGGATCTTCATGAAGCCTTGCGTTTCGCCTTTTTCCACCGCGCGGCCAACCCGCGTCATCGGCCGCATGCCAACCAGCACCTTGCGCCCGGACTGGCGCGCCTCGGCCTCGTTCATGCCGACGCGCCCCAGCGGTGGGTCGGTGTAGAGCGCATAGGCGGGGATGCGGTCGCCGAGCGTGCGGGGCGGCTCGCCGGATGCCGCGTCCAGCAGGTTGGCGGCGACGATCTCGAAGTCGTTGTAGGCGGTATGGGTAAAGGCGCCGCGCCCGTTGCAGTCGCCCATGGCCCAGATCCCGGGCACATTGGTGCGCAACTGTTCGTCCACCTGGATGTAGCCGCGCGCATCCACGGCAACGCCGGCGCGGTCCAGGCCAAGGTCGTCGGTATTGGGCCGCCGCCCCACCGCCAGCAGCACGTGCGAGCCGACGATCTCGGGCGCGCCGTGCGCGCAATCCATCTTCACCACGACCTCGGCGCCGCGCTGCTCCAGCGCGATGCACTCGGCGTCGAGACGCAGCCCGATGCCCTCGGTGGCGAGGATGCCGCGCACGGCGTCGGATACGTCGGGATCCTCCCGCTCGATCAGGCGCGGGCCGCGCTGCACGATGGTGACCTCGCTGCCGAAGCGGCGAAACATCTGGCCGAACTCCAGACCGATGTAGCTGCCGCCCACCACCAGCAGGTGCCGCGGCAAGGTGTCCACGCGCATCATTCCGGCGTTGGTCAGGTAGTCCACCTGCTCCAGCCCAGGCATCGGCGGCGCGGCGGCGCGCCCACCGACGTTGATGAAGATCTTGCCGGCCCGCAGCAGGGTGTCGTTTACGCGCACGGTGTCCGGGCCCTCGAAGCGCGCGTGGCCGAGATGGACGGTGCCGTGCTCCAGCGTGCGCACCCACGTTTCCACGCCGTGCGTGGACTTGCCGACGACGCCGTCCTTGCGCGCCTTGACGCGAGCCATATCCACCGTCACAGGCCCGGTGGGCACCACGCCGTACTCGGCGCCGCGCCGTGCCAGGTTAGCCGCGTAGGCGCTCGCCACCATGGTCTTGGTGGGGATGCAGCCGGTGTTGACGCAGGTCCCGCCGAACGACTGGCGCTCGATCACGGCCACCCTCTGGCCGGCTGCGCTCAGGCGCGCCGCCAGCGGGGGGCCGGCCTGGCCGGTGCCGATGATGATGGCGTCGTAGTCGAGTGTCATGGCGGGGGCTCCTGGGCATCACATCACAGCATCGCCAGCGGGTGAGGGCCGTCCGGTGGCTGGAAGGCCGCGTCCAGCTCGGCCAGTTGCTGCGTGGAGAGTGTCAGCGCGAGCGCGCCATGGTTCTCGCGCAGGCGCTCGCGATGGCTGGTCTTGGGAATCGCGATGACGCCCTGCTGCGCCAGCAGCCAGCCCAGCGCCGCCTGCACCGGGCTGATGCCATGCTTCTGGGCAAAGCGCGCAAGCCGCGGGTTGCGCAGCAGCGTGGCTTGCTCGATCGGCGAGTAAGCCATCAGGGCAACGCCATGCTCGCGCAGCCAGGGCAGCAAGTCCCACTCGATGCCGCGCCGCGTGAGGTTGTAGAGCAACTGGTTGGCCGCGACCTCCTTGCCGCCGGGCACGCGCCACAGCGCGCGCATGTCGTCCAGGTCGAGGTTGCTGACGCCGAAGTGACGGATCTTGCCCGCCTTGCGCAGCGCCATGAAGGCCTCCATGGTCTCCGCCAGCGGCACGCCGCCACGCCAGTGCAGCAGGTACAGGTCGAGGCGGTCGGTGCCCAGGCGGCGCAGGCTGCGCTCGCAGGCGGCCACCGCGCCGGTGCGCCCGGCGTTGTGCGGGTACACCTTGCTGACCAGGAAGACCTCGTCGCGCCGGCCGGCGATGGCTTCGCCGACCAGTTCCTCGGAGCGGCCATCGCCGTACATCTCGGCGGTGTCGATCAGGGTCAGGCCCAGGTCCAGCCCGAGACGCAGCGTGGCAAGCTCTTCCGCGCGCGCAGCCGGCTGATCGCCCATGTTCCAGGTGCCCATGCCGAGCGCGGCAACGCTTTCGCCGCCGGGCAGACTCACGGTTTTCATGCGGTGTTCCGGTGGGAAGTGCAGGGTGGAGCCGCCGACATGTGGCGTGAAAAGCACGCGCGCACGGCCGGCTACCCACTCACACTAGGTAAGGATGGCGCGATCCACAAGGCGCGGCGCGCGCCGCCGCGTTCAGGCCAGGCCGGTCACGTAGTAGACCGTGATCACGAAGAACACGGCCAGCGTCTTGATGACGGTCACCGCGAAAATGTCGCGGTAGGACTCCCGGTGCGTCAGGCCCGTCACCGCCAGCAGGGTGATCACGGCGCCGTTGTGCGGCAGCGTATCCATGCCGCCGCTGGCCATGGACACCACGCGGTGCAGCACCTCGAGCGGAATGCCAGCGGCCTGCGCGCCGTGGATGAAGGTGTCCGACATGGCGGCCAGCGCGATGCTCATGCCGCCCGAGGCCGAGCCGGTGATGCCCGCCAGCGTGCTGACAGACACGGCGGCATTGACCAGCGGGTTGGGGATGCTCTTGAGCGCATCGCTGACGACCAGGAAGCCGGGCAGCGCGGCGATCACGCCGCCGAAGCCATACTCCGAGGCCGTATTCATGGCGGCCAGCAGCGCGCCGCCGATGGCGCTCTTGCTGCCCTCGGCAAAGCGCTCGCGCACCGCGCCGAACGCCGTCGCCACCACCACCACGATGCCCAGCAGCAGCGCCGCCTCCACCGCCCAGATCGCGGTCACGGTGGCGATCTGCGTCTCCACGGGCTTGGCCAGCCCGGGCAGCGACACGCTGTAGCTGCTGCCGTACCACTGCGGAATCATGCGCGTGAAGACGAAGTTGGCCACGCCCACCACCACCAGCGGCAGCAGCGCCAGTGCCGGATGCGGCAGGTGGCCGGTCTGGCTGCGCTCCGGCTCATTGCGCAACGCTGTCCCATAGCCCTCGCCGCGTGCCATGGCCGCGCGGCGGCGCCACTCCAGGTAGCCCAGGCCCACCCCGATGATGAACAGCGAGCCGAGCAGGCCTAGCACCGGCGCTGCCCAGGTCGTGGTCTTGAAGAAGGTGGTGGGGATGATGTTCTGGATCTGCGGCGTGCCCGGCAGCGAATCCATGGTGAACGAGAACGCGCCCAGCGCAATGGCGCCCGGCATCAGCCGCTTGGGGATATTGCTCTGCCGGTAAAGCTCCGCCGCGAACGGATAGACGGCGAACACCACCACGAACAGCGAGACGCCGCCATAGGTCAGCAGCGCGCAAACGGCGACGATCACCGCATTGGCACGCGAGCGGCCTATGTAGCGGATGGCGGCGGCCACGATGGACTCCGAGAAGCCCGACAGCTCGATCACCTTGCCGAACACGGCGCCCAGCAGGAAGACCGGGAAATACAGTTTGACGAAGCCGACCATTTTCTCCATGAAGATGCCGGAGAAGACCGGCGCCACGGCGGCAGGCTCGGTCAGCAGGACGGCGCCGAGCGCGGCCACCGGGGCGAACAGGATGACGCTGTAGCCACGGTAGGCCGCAAACATCAGGAAGGCCAGGGCGGCCAGGACTATCAGGAAGGACATCGGTTCTCCTTGTGGTTCTTCCGCGCGCGCGGCGCTCGTGGCGCCGTGCGCGGCAGATCAGGTGCCGACTTTGCCACAGCTTGCTGCACTGCGACAATGTCCTGCCTCAAAGGCTCGCCTCTTTGCCCTCGTCCGTGGCCAGGGCTTCAGCCGTGGTGGTAGCGGTATTCCTGCGACAGGCCGCCGTAGCCGTAGGTGGCGGCGCGCGCATCCACTACGTGGATGTATGACACCGGATGCACGTTGCCGATCAGCTCCGAGAGGGCCTCGAACGCGGCCTTCAGGTACTGCGCTTTCTCCGCTTTGGTGTTGGTTTCGTCCGTTACGCTGATGTCGAGGTGAAAGGCGTTGCGGCCAAGCTCCGAGAGCGGGTCGCCGCCAATGATCCAGGCGTCGTGGTCGATGTACTGCACGGAAACGACGGTGACCTCCGGCTTCTTGCCGAGCACGCGCTGGGTCAGCTCGGTCACGGCGGCGGCGCTGCGGCGGGTCAGCGATGCGTTGGGTTTGCCGGAGATCTGCAGGTTGATGTGGGGCATGACGGACTCCTTTGTTCTTGCGGTTTCACTGGGTTGGCTGGGTTTGGCTCAGCGGGTAAGTGATGCCAGTTTAGGTGTTTGCCTTCCATCGGAAAAACGGGAATTTACGATACTATCCATCGTCAATACCGAAATAAGATTGGGGGCCCGCCATGCGCGCACTTGAACTCGACCAGCTACGCACGTTCGTGACCGTGGCGGACGCCGGCAGCCTGTCCGCCGCGGCGCCTCGGCTGTTCCTGTCGCAGTCCTCGGTCAGCGAGCAACTGCGTAAGCTGGAGGAGCGCGCCGGCGTGCCGCTGCTCACGCGCGGCAAGCAGGGCGCGGCGCCGACACCCGCCGGCACGCGTTTGCTCGAGCATGCGCGGCGCATCCTCGCGCTGTCCGAGCTGGCGCTGCAAGACCTGCGCGGCCACACGCTGGATGGCGAGTTGCGGCTCGCGGTGACGGACTACTTCCGGCCAGGCGAGATCGCCGGCATGCTGCGCGGGCTGCGCGAGCGCTATCCCTACCTGCGGCTGCATGTACAGGTGACGAAAAGCAGCGTCATCGATGCGGGAATGCACACCGATGATTTCGATATCGGCTTGTCGATGCGGTTGCCGGGCAAGGGGGGAGGCCAGCAGGCTGGCGCCAAGGGCGCGCGCGGCACCGTGCTGCGCCGCGAGGCGCTGGCCTGGGTCGCGGCGCAAGGCGAGGCGGAGCGCGTGAGCGGCCCGCTGCCGCTGGTGCTGCTGCCCGATACCTGCTCGCTGCATCAGTACGTGGTGCAGACGCTGCGGCGACGGCGCCTGGACCACGCGATTGCCCATTCCGCCTCGGGCGTGGCTGGCCTGCATCTGGCGCTGGCTGCCGGGCTTGGTGTCTCGTGCCTGAACGAGTCGGCGATCGGGCCGGGCGTGGCGCGGATCGATGCGGCTACGCTGGCCAGGCTCAAGCTGCCGGCCTTGCCCACGGCGGAGTTTTTCCTGCTGCCGGCACGGGCCGGGGAGGCAGAGCTGGTCGGGAAGGTCAGGGCGGCGCTGGCGGAGCAGTTTGCATAGCCGCGCAGTGGATTGACTCGTCCCTTTTCAGGTCTCGGTCCACTGCCGCAGCAGGTTGTGGTAACAACCCACCAGCGAGCGCCGCGCACCATCGTCGGCGCCCGTCTGGTTGAGTTTCTGGATCGCGTTGTCGAGGTCGAACAGCAGCGCGCGCTGCGCGTCGTCGCGCACCAGGCTCTGGATCCAGAAAAAGCTCGCCACGCGCGTGCCGCGCGTGATCGGCGTGACCTGGTGCAGGCTGGTGGCGGGATAGATCACCATGTCGCCGGCTTCCAGCTTGACGCTGTGGGTGCCGTAGGTGTCTTCCACCTGCAGCTCGCCGCCGTCATAGCTGGCGGGGTCGCTGAGGAACAGCGTGGCCGAGATATCGGTGCGCAGCTTGCGGCCATTGTGCGGATGAATGCGCACGCCGCCGTCCACATGGGCGCCGAAGGTCATGCCCTCGCTGTAGCGGTTGAACATCGGCGGGTAGACGATATTGGGCAGCGCCGCGCTGATGAACAGCGGATTGCGCTCGAGCATGCCAAGGATCAGGTGCTGGCACTGCTGCGCCACTTCGGCGCGCTCGTCGATCTGCTGGTTGAACTTGACCGGCGCGCCGGAGTAGCCGGCCGATACGCGGCCATCCACCCAGGCCGTGCCGGCCTGGTCGAGATGCTGGCGCAGCACGGCAAGCTGCTCCGCGTTGAGGACCTTGGGAATGCAGACAAGCATGACGATCTCGACAGGGTTCGGCGGCAGCGCGCGGGAGGTTTCCGGCCCTGCCGCGTGGCGTGACATGGCATCGCGCCACTTTACCTCAGCTTACATACGGTAGATGAAGGACAGCATCGCGGTGCGGCCGGTGCCGGGCACCGAGCGTCCGCCGTCCGACTGGATCAGCGCATCGTAGTACTTCTTGTCGAACACGTTGAACAGGTTCAGGCGCACGTCGTACTTCGGCTGATGGTAGGCAATCATGCCGTCCCAGCGCACATAGCCACCCACCTGCACGGTGTTGGTGTTGTTGGCGTAGCGCTGCGACATATAGAAGGCGCCGCCGCCCACTTCCCAGTCCTGCAGCACGCGGTAGCTGGTCCACGCCGTCGCGGTGTGCTTGGGCGTATTGGTCGGGACCATGCCTTGGGTGCCGGCGGCGATGCCGTTGACGATCTCGCCGTCCAGATAGGTGTATCCCGCGAAGACCTGCCACTTGCTGGTGATGCGGCCGGTGGCGCCGGCGCGGAAGCCGCGCACGCGGATCTTGCCGGCCAGCGAGTACGTGGTGGCGTCGATCTGGCTGCGGGCGTTGTCCTTGGTGATCTGGAACAGCGCCGAATTCAGCGACAGGTCGCCGCCCAGCAGATCCCACTTGCCGCCGACTTCATAGGACTTGTTCTTTTCCGGGTCCAGGTTCTGCTGGCCCACGGTGCCCACCAGTTGCTCCAGCGACGGGTTGAACGACGTGCCGTACGACAGGTAGTAGGACTGCGCCTCGGTCGGCTGCCAGATGCCGCCCACGCGCACGCTGGTGAAGTTGACGGTCTGGCTGGCGCTGGGCAACACGGTGCTGCCCAGCGTGTTGGACGAGTTGATTGAATTGGTGATGCTGGCAATGTACTTGTCGTAGCGCAGGCCGCCCACCAGCTTCCATTGCTTGCTGAACTCCACCGAGTCGTTGATGTAGGCCGCCAGCGTGTTGGCCGCCGCGCCCTGGCGATTGCCGGTCGCGCTCGGCGCGGTGGCCGGCGAGTTGCTGTAGGTCGGGTTGACGACCGGCTCGCACGCCGCGTAGCCGCTGGTGCCGGCCGCAGCGGTGGCGGTGGCGGCGGGGTTCAGCGCCACGCCGTTGCAGGTGCCGTTGCGGTAGTAGTTCTGGTTGTCATAGCCATCGTGGCCGATCTCGGCACCCACCAGCACGGTGTGCTTGACCGGGCCGGTGTCGAACTTGGCGGTCAGCTCGGTCTGGTTGAAGATCGAGTAATCGCGGATATGGCGGTCATGGCTTTGCTGGCGCACGAACAGCGCATCCAGCGGCAGCGTGGTGGTGGTCAGCGGGGTGAAGCCCTTGGCGCTGACCGTGCCGACGGCGTTCGGCGCGGTTTCGCGCGCGTTGGTGTTGACGTAGTTGAACTGGGTCTGGTTGCGCAGGCGCAGGTTGGGCGAGAACTTGTGATCCACGGTGGCGCCCAGCGAGGCCACGTCCTGGATGGTGCGGTCGTCGTTGAAGCCATAGGCCGTCTTTCGGTCGACGTTGACCGGGTGCCCGTTGATGGCCGGCAGGCCGTAGTCGGGCTGGTCCTCGTTATGCTGCAGCAGCGCCGACAGCGTGATCTCGGTGGGGGTGCCAATGCCCAGGCGCCACGACGGCGCCAGGCCGAAGTCCTTCACCTTGGTCTGGTCGCGCGTGCTAGCCGAGCCGTCCTGGGCCATCGCCGCGATGCGAAAGGCCGAGGTCTCGCCCGTGGGCGTGTTGTAGTCCGCGGTGGCGCGCACCAGGCCGTTGGTGGTGACCGAGCCGGTGACTTCGGTGGCAGCCTTCAGCGACGGTTTCTTGGTGACCTGGTTGATCACGCCCCCGGTTGATCCACGCCCGAACAGCATCGACGAGGGACCCATCAGCACTTCCACCGAATCCAGCGCGAAGACGTCGCGATAGTACTGGCCGCGGTCTCGGAAGCCATCCAGGTAGATGTCGGTGCGCGCGGAGAAACCGTTGAGGTTGATGTTGTTGCCGATCTGGCCACCCTCCGCGCCGCCGATGGTGATGCCCGGGACATTGCGCAGCGCATCGGCCAGCGAGGTGCCGCCCTGCGCGTCGATCAGCGCTTTGTTGACCACCGTGACCGATTGCGGAATGTCGCGCAGTTCCGCGGGCAGCTTGCTGATTGAACTCTTCACCGCGCTGTAGTCGTCATTGGCGCTGCTGCCTTGCACCACCACCTCATGCAGCGTCGTCGTGGGCTGTGTCGCGGGGGCCGTGGCGGCCGTCTGGGCCAGGGTGGCAACGGGCGTGGCGAACAGCGCGAGCAGGGCAGTCGCGATCGGCGTGCGGCGATTCATGTCGTTTCTCGGTTCCGGTGCGGCCGCGGGCACGAGCCGGCCGGCAGCGGCAAGAAGGTGCGCGCCTGGATCGGTTCGGCCAACGGCGGAAGGCAATCATGGTTGGGCGAGCCGGAATATAAATGCGAATGATTTGCGTTGCAATTCGCGTTGTCTTTTTATCACAGACAATGTGATGGCACTTCTAATGTTCTAATGTAGAAACATTAATTGGCATTTGTGGATCATGCTACGTGCGTTGGCTGTTTAAAGATTTGTATCAAGCACATTTATCAAATGAAACGGGCCCGTACGTAACGAGCCCGATACAGACATTCACCGCCCTTGTCGTCGGGGCGGCTGAAAATATTTCTTATTCCGCCGTCATGTTGGCGTTTTTTGCGAGACGGCCAAGGCGCTCGCGCTCCGACTTGATGAAGGCAATGAAGCTCTCCTGCGTGCCGCCGGCGGGTTCGATGCCGTTGGGAATCAGTCGGTCGCGCGTTTCCTGCGTTTGCATGGCGGCGCTCATTTCGGCGTTCATCTTCTTGAGGATGGCGGGGTCGGTGCCCTTGGGCGCGAACACGCCGGCCCAGTGGCCAATACGCACGTCCGGCATGCCTTGCTCGGCGGTGGTTGCGATGTTCGGCGCCGCGCTCATGCGCTTGTCCCAGGTCGCGCCCAGCGCCTTGAGCTTGCCGGCCTTGATGTTGGGCAGCACCACCACGCTGGCCTCGGAGGTAGCCGTGACCTGGTTGCCGATCACTGCGGTAATGCTCTCCGAGCCGCTCTTGTAAGGCACCACGGTCAGCACCGCGCCTTTCTCCTTGAGCATCTCTTCGACAAAGTGCGGCGTGCTGCCGCTGCCGGCGGTGGCGAAGTTGGCGCCCGAAGCCTGCTTCTTGGAATACTCGACCAGTTCCTTCAGGTTGTTCACCGGCAGGGACGGCGAAACCACGATCACGGATGGGCTCACCGCGACCAGCGAGACCGGCACCAGGTCGTCGGCCGCGTAGGGCATCTTGGTGCGGATCAGGCTGTTGGTGACCGTGCCTACGGCGCCGATCAGGAAGGTGTAGCCATCCGGCTTGGCCTTGGCCACGTAGTCCGCACCCACCACGCCGCCAGCGCCCGGGCGGTTCTCGATCATCACGGTCTGGCCCAGGCGCTTGCCAACCGCGTCGGCGGCAGCGCGCGCCACCAGGTCATTGGCGCCACCGGCGGTAAACGGCACGACGAACTTGATCACGTGAGTCGGCCAGGCATCGGTGGCCTGCGCGGGCGTGGCGAAGCCGGCGGCGGCGAACAGGGCGGGAACGGCGAGGGCCAGCGCGCGGCTGGTGGCGGGAATACGCATGGTTGTCTCCATTGGCTGTTTTGGGTGCACGGCTGCACGGGTGCTAGGTGCTAAGTGCTAGGTCCTCAGGTGCTGCTGCGACGGATCATAACCAGCGAACCTGTCAATTCGCTGAATCCGCATGCGCCCCCGTTACTGGCTTTCCGCGCTCTGCTGTGCCAGCCAGTTGCGGAACGTCCGTGCTGCCGCGGCCTCCGCGCGGTCTTGCGGCCACACCGCGTAGTAGCCACCGCCCAGGCTCGCGCTCGCCTCGCAGGCGCGCACCAGCAGCCCTTCCTGGACGCAGCGGTCGATCATGTGGCGCCACCCCAGGGCGATGCCCTGGCCTTCTATGGCGAGCTGCAGCAGGATCGGATACTGGTTGGCCACCAGCTTGTGCGGTGGCCGCGCGTCCGCAAGGCCGTTGTGCGCCAGCCAGGTCTGCCACGACATCCATTGGCGCTGTCCGTCTTCGAGCATCAGCAAGGTCTCGCCGGGGAGGTCCGCAGGCTCCAGCCGGCGGCCGGCCAGGTAGTGCGGCGCGCAGACGGGAAACACGTCTTCGTCGTAAAGCCGGCGCGATGCCAGTCCCGCGGGCGGCCCCTCGCGCAGGTAATACATGCCCACGTCGAACTCGGCGGGCGAGAGCGAGGCCAGGCTGTCGTTGACCAGCAGGCGCAGGTGGATGTCGGGGTGCGCGGTGCGAAAGGCTGCCAGCCTGGGCGTGAGCCAGAGCACCGCGACGCCGCAGGAGCAGGCCACCGTCAGCTCGGCATGGCCCTTGCGCTTCATCACATCCTCGGTCGCTTCGGCGCAGGCCGACAGCAGGCGCTGCACCTCTTCGGCATAAGCCTGGCCGCTCACGGTCAGGCGCAGTGCGCGCGGCTCGCGGATGAAGAGTTTCTTGCCAAGGAAGTGTTCGAGCTGCGCCACCTGGCGGCTGATGGCGCTCTGCGTCAGGTGCAGTTCGCTGGCGGCGCGGGTGAAGCTGCCATGCCGCATGGCCGACTCGAAGGCGACCAGGCAGGGCAGCGGCGGAAGGGGGGAGATACGCATGGTGGCGAGTGGAACGGTTTAGCCGCCATGATAGTCCGCGGGCACTGTCCGCCCGCGTTTGCCGCATCTATCGCGTTTGATTTCAGCCCGGCTGGCGATGCAGCCGTCCTGCCTGCATCACCAGCGCCAGGTGCTCGCCCTGGCCGCACAGCACACCGATGTCCGCCAGCGGGTTGCCATCGACCGCGATCAGGTCGGCCAGCGCGCCGGCGCGCACGGTGCCGAGCTCGCCTTCGCGCTGCAGGATCGCGGCGGCGATCGAGGTGGCGCTGCGGATCGCCTCCAGGTTGCCGAGCAGCTCCGCGCGGATGCGGAACTCATCCGACTGGTCCTGGTGCATCTCGCCCAGCAGGTCGGAGCCAAAGCCCATCGGCACGCCGGCTTCCGCGTAGATGGCGAGGGAGTCGCGGCCGGCCTGGCGCACGGTTTCGATCTTGGCCACCGATTCCGCCGGCAAGCCCAGGCGCGCGCCGTCGCGCGCGAGCGCTTCGTAGGTGACCAGGGTAGGCACCACGAACGCGCCATGCTCGCGCATCACGCGCGCGGCTGCGCGGTCGACCAGGTTGCCGTGCTCGATGGTGCGCACGCCGCAGCGCACCGCGCGCGCGATGGCGCGGCCGGTATAGGCGTGCGCCATCACATACGTCTGGGACGCCTCGGCCTCGGCCACGATGGCGCGGATCTCGTCTTCACTGTATTGCGTGTTGCCGATCGGGTCGGTGGGCGACGCCACGCCGCCGGATGCCATGATCTTGATCTGCGTGGCGCCCTTCTGGATCTCTTCGCGCACCGCCAGACGCACCGCATCCACGCCATCGGCCACACGTGCGATGGCGCCGGCACGGAAGGCGCACGAGCATGGCTCCAGCACATCGGCGCGCGGGCGGAAGTCGCCGTGCCCGCCGGTTTGCGACAGTGCCTTGCCGGACGGGAAGATGCGCGGGCCCGGTACCAGGCCGGTCTCGATGGCCTGCGACAGGCCCCAGTCGGCGCCGCCCGCATCGCGTACGGTGGTGAAGCCGCGCTCGAGCATGGCTTTCATGATTGGCACGGCGCGCAACGCCACCAGTACATTAGGCTGCACCGCATTCAGGCCGAGGTTGGCCAGCGACGCCAGCACGTGCACGTGACAGTCGATCAGCCCGGGCATCACGGTCTTGCCGCAGAGGTCGATCACCTGCGCGCCGGGCGCGTGGATCGGCGCGGCCGAAACGTCGGCGATGCGCTCGCCTTCGATCAGCACATCGTGGCGTTGCAGGAGGCTGCCATGGGCAGGGTCGAGGACGTTGCCGCCCTTGAGTAGGATCTGTTTCATGCGCGGGACAGTCATTAGACGGGTTGAGCGGCTCGGGTAGCCTGCGCCGGGCACAGGTAGGCGGGCTCGCGCACCAGGCGCGTGCCGGCCAGGCTGATGGCGGCGGCGAACATCACGTAGAACGCAGGCGCCATGGTGCTGCCCGTGCTGGCGATCAGCCAGGTGATGATGAACGACGCGAAGCCGCCGAAGATGGTGACCGCCAGGTTGTAGGCCACCGACAATCCGGTCGACAGCACCTTGGCCGGGAAGAGCTCGGAGAACGCCGCCAGGATCGGGCCGGTGTAGGTGGCGATCAAGATACCGAACACCAGCTGGAAGACCACCAGCGAAGCCAGCCCCGGGGCCTGGTTGATGTAGGCGAACATCGGGTAAGCCAGCACCAGGATCAGCAGCGCGGAACCCGATAGCAGCACGCGGCGCCCGATGCGATCGGCCAGCAGCCCGACCAGCGGCGAACACACCATGATCGCCAGGCCGCCCACCATGCCGGCGATGAAGCCAGTCGACTGCGGCACATGGAGCACTTTGACCGAGTACGTCGGCATATAGAACAGCAGCACATAGGTGCAGACCGTCCACAAGATCACCATCGAGAAGCTGGCCGCGGTCTGGCGCGGGTAGTCGCGCAGCACTTCGGTCAGCGGCGAGTCCGACTTGTCGGTGGCATCGCGGAAGGTCGGCGTCTCGTCGAGGTGATGGCGGATGTAGTAGCCAACCGGCCCGATCACGATGCCGAGCAGGAATGGCAGGCGCCAGCCCCAGCTATTGAGCGCCTCGGTGCTCAGCGCGGAGGTGACGAAGGTGCCGACCGCAGCGCCCAGCAGCACGGCCACGCCGATGCTCGCCTGGATCCAGCTGGAGTAGTAGGCGCGGCGCTCCACCGGGGCGTACTCGGTCAGGAAGGCGGTGGCGCCGCCCATCTCGCCGCCGGCGGAGAAGCCCTGCAGCAGCCGTGCCACCACGATCAGCAGCGGTGCGAAGACACCGATCTGATCATAGGTGGGCGCCAGGCCGATCATGGTGGTGCCCAGCGCCATCAGCAGGATGGTCAGCGACAGCGCGGCTTTGCGGCCCACGCGGTCGGCGTATACCCCGAGGATGATGCCGCCGACCGGCCGCATGAAGAATCCCACGCCAAACGTGGCAACCGCGAGCAGCAGTGAAGACAGGTCATTGCCGGTGGGAAAGAAGAGCTTCGCGATGATGACGGCGAAGAAACTGTAGACGGTGAAGTCGAACCACTCGAGACCGTTGCCGATCACGGTGGCGACGATGGCGCGGCGGCGTTGCGCGCCGCTGACGCTTGGTGGCTTCGATGGCGCTTCTGGGTGGGCGCTTGCGTGCATGACATCCTCCTGGGTTGGCGGGCCCGTTGCGCGCACCGCGTCGATGCCGGGTCGGCGTGGCAGCGCCGCCCGGTGCGGTCGGGGATCAATCGGCGCACGGCAGGTAGTCCGATGGTAGGAGCAGCGCCGCCGGGCCGAAAACGAATTCTGCGCATGTCGTCATGCGGGCAGCGCATGGCAGGCAACGGGCCGCATGCCGCGCAAGGGAGCGCGGGCGGCATGGGTGGTGGGGCGGGCGGGGGAGGGTGTGGCGGAGGTGGCGCGGCGGCGATGCGCGCAGGCAAGCTGGCGATGATGCCGGTGCCGTCGGTGGCACCGGCATTGCCGGTCGTGGCAGGCTAGCGTTCGCGCTCCCAGGTCTGGGTGCGGCCCAGCAGGCTGATGCCGATGAAGCCGCGCACGTTGAGCTTCTTGCCATCATCCGCCAGCGACATCTTGGTCTTGTAGAGCTTGCCGCTTTCGGGGTCGAGGATCTCGCCGCCGCTCCACTCGTTGTCGCCGGTCTTGCGCAGGCCGGTGATGATGGTCATCCCCATGATGGGCTGGTCGCGGCGCGCGTCGGTGCACTTGTCGCACACCTTGGCCTTGCCGTCGTTCTCGGTGAAGCTCTTGACCAGCTTGCCGCTGTAGACGCCGTTCTGTTCGCTGATTTCCACCAGGCCGCGCGGCTTGCCGGTGGCGTCGTCGATGGTCTTCCATGAGCCGGCGGGGGTGGCCTGGGCCAGCGCAGCGGCGCTACCCAGCAGCGCGCCGGCGAGCACGGCGGTGCGTGCCGCGATGGCGGCGGCGCGTGCGACGCAGCGGGGGGCAGTAAAGTGCATCGTGATCTCCTCTTCGAGTTGGTGCGCGCCATGATGCCAGCACAGGGCCAGCCCGGCGGCGCGCGTACGCCAATCTACTGGCGATGCGCTCTCGCTGCAATCGCCAGCCCGCCTTTGCGTACGCACCAAAGCCCCCCCGGCAACTGCCGCAGACCGGCCTGGCGTCTGGAAGCAGGCGGATTCTGTCATGCAGCAAATTGTCCGCTGCCCGGCACTCGAAGCAATCCTCTAGCGATGCGTTTCAAGTGGGGGCGCCACGGCGTGCTTGCTGCCTCAGGGGCGCCGGCGCGTGCGGCCATCCACGCTCTCGTTCCTTGCGTGCACCGGCGACCTGCTCCTTTGGCAGTAGACCATTCGGATGGTGCGCGAGCCGATGCCTCGCCACGCGATCTGCCGCCCTGGTCGACGCGCGAAGTCATCCGCTGTCGGACGCATGCCGACACTGCCGTGAGACCACCGGCGAGACCACCAGCGAAGCGAGATTCGGAAGGGCATCTCACGTGTCGATGACGCCTGCGCGATGCGAGTGCGAGATGGTGGTCGACATCGTTCGAGCATCGTTGGAGAGCGCGTGTCGCGGTGACGATTCTCAAACCGTTGCGTCGGCGCATCACTGCGCGCGCTGCGCGTGAGCGTGCGTGCCGGGTTGAGGCGACGCGCACTGTCCGCGCTGCGCGCCGCGTTGCGGATGCGCGTCTTCGCGGTAGCGTTGCCGATGTCCTCGCAGCGCTCGATCGCATCCGGGCATCACGCGTCCCGGCGCTCGCGCAACGCGTGCCGACGGTTGTCGCGCAGAATTTTTCTGCTTCCCCAAAAGCCTTTGTGCATGCGGGTTTCCGGCTTTACACAATGAGCGGAAATCGGCATTGCTGAAGGGCATGGAAGACGCGCCGGCTGCGATGCGCACGCCGGAAATCCGGAGCATGCCAGCGACGTCTTCACGCTCGCGCGATGCTGTGTCGAAGCTGCATCGAGCATGGTCGCGAGCAGCGTCGCGAGGGTGCGAGAGACGCGATGAGAGCGCGGCGCGCGCAAGCAAAGACAAGGTCAGCGCAGCGCAACGACGAAGACGATGAAGTTGTCATGCTCGCGCGCAAGTTTTTTTGCACTTTTTTCTTAACATCGCCCAACAAACGAATTATGATTCGCCTTGACAAGAGTCTCACTTCATTGCATGGCCTGCGTGGCAGGCAAGACAGCAAGATGCAACGATGAGGTTGGACGTGATGCGCAACGATGAGCGCCACCCACTTCGATGCAATGAAACAGGTAGCTCAGGAGCACTAGAACTTTGACGCAGACCAAGCCGTACTGGTTTTCTAAAACGCGTGCAGTCTCCTTTGGCCCAGTAACGGGATGGGCGAACTACCCCCGAAAAAATGCCGTACGTGGTGTGCGTGGCCTGGCCCGCATCACGGAAATGCCGGCCGATATCTCTCTTTTCATGTCGCGCGCCGATCCGGCGGATGGCGCGGGCAGATCGAATATTCCAGGGCGCGGCAAGCGTCAGAAGCCCGGCTGTGGGCTCCGCTTGGCCACATTCGCACCGCGCGCCGCGGTGCCCCTGCCACCGAATTCATTAGCGTGCGGCCACAACGCGCGCCGTGCGCCGATGAATCGCTCGCTCGATTGGGGTCGCACCGCAGTATCGCGCCTCGGGTCGGTCGGGTCGCCAACTTAGGTCATTCGATATTCACTCTCTAGTGAAGGAGTTATCCATGGCAACGACTGCAAAGAAGAAACCGGCGGCTAAGAAGGTCGCCGCCAAGCCGGCCGCCAAGAAGGCAGCCGCCCCGGCCAAGAAAGCCGCTGTGAAGAAGGTCGCCGCCAAGAAGGCAGCACCGGCCAAGAAAGCTGCACCGGCCAAGAAGGCTGCAGTGAAGAAGGTCGCCGCCAAGAAGGTCGTAGCGAAGAAGGCAGCGCCGGCCAAGAAAGCAGCTGCACCGGCAAAGAAGGCCGCCGCCAAGAAGGTTGTAGCCAAGAAGGCCGCACCGGCCAAGAAAGCTGCCGCCAAGAAGGTCGTAGCGAAGAAGGCCGCACCGGCCAAGAAGGTCGCCGCCAAGAAGGCCGCACCGGCCAAGAAGGCTGCACCGGCAGCCAAGAAGGCCGCGCCCGCCAAGAAGGCGGCTGCTGCCAAGAAGGCTGCTCCGGCCAAGAAGGCGCCTGCTGCCAAGAAGGCACCGGCCAAGAAGGCTGCTGCCAAGAAGGCCGCGCCTGCCAAGCCTGCCGCTGCACCTGCTGTTGCACCCGCTGCAGCTGCCAAGACCGCGCTGAACCCGGCTGCGGCATGGCCTTTCCCCACGGGCACCCGTCCGTAAGCGTGCCGGCAACGGCTACCGCTGGGAATTGCCAAGGCACGCAGGGCGTGCCGCACTGACCGGATACTGCGTATCCGGTCCGCAAGACGCTAGTCTTGCCAACCCGCCGATGGTGCAAGCCCGGCGGGTTTTTTCATGGGCGATCGAAGAACGGCAAGCGGAGCACGGAACGCGGGACACGGGAACCCGGGCCGGGAACGCTGCAAAGAAAAAGCGCCGCTCCGGTGAAGGAGGCAGCGCTTTGCCAGGATCGTATTGCGGTGTGTGGAGCGCGGCCCCGGAGACCGATCCAGACGTGCCAGGAGCTATCAAGCAGCGGGGGGGGCAACCTAGGCTGCCACCCCCGCTGCGCGGCCACCCAGGGCCGCCCTATGCCGTCCCGCGTACCGCGCTTAGTGCGTGACGCGGGTCGTGCCGCCCGACGACAGCAAGCGCACGCGCTCGCCCGGACGGAAGGCTTCGTCGGCGTCCTGGACGATGGCGCGCATATCGCCGTTGTCCAGGCGCACGGTGATTTCCAGGCCGCGGCGCTGGCTGATCTTGTTCTCCGCCATGCTGCCGGCGATGCCGCCGAGCACGGCGCCCAGCACGCCGGCCGCCACCGAGCCGCCGCCGTTGCCGATGGTGCTGCCGGCGGCGATGCCGCCGATGGCGCCACCGGCGATCGTGCCGGCGCCGGTCTGGTCGCCCTGGATCAGCACCTCGCGAACCGTCTCGACCACGCCGTAGCGCAAGGTCTGCTCGCGCTGCGCCTGGCCCGGCGTATAGATGCTGGCGGAATTCGACTGCGCGGCGCAGCCAGCCACCAAGGTGGCTGCGGCGGCGAGCGCGATGGCGCTGGTGCGAATCAGGGTGTGCATAGGATCAATCCCGGAAAAGGTGTTACTCGTAGCGGTAGCCAAAAGCGGACTGGAAGCGTTCACCGATTTCGTCGCGCGACGGTTTGTGGTTCTGCGGACCCTGGTGCGCGATCTTGATGGAGCCCATCAGGCTGGCAAGCCGGCCCGTTGTTTCCCAGTCGAAGCCCCGTTCGATGCCGTAAAGCAGGCCGCCGCGGAAGGCATCGCCGCAGCCGGTCGGATCGACGACGCGATCCGCTTTCACGGAGGCGATATTGTACTTCTGCTTGTCGGCGAAGACGGTGGCGCCCTTTTCGCCGTGGGTCACGATGAACGCCTTGACCTGCGCGGCGACTTCATCGCTGGTCCAGCCGGTACGCGACAGCAGAACCTGGGCTTCGTAGTCATTGACCGTCACGTAGCTGGCGAGTTCAACGAACTGGCGCAGATCGTCGCCGTTGAACAGCGGCATGGCCTGGCCCAGGTCGAAGATGAACGGCACGCCGGCGTCGGCGAACTGGCGCGCGTGGTGCAGCATGCCTTCGCGGCTGTCGGGGGCGACGATGCCCAGGCCGGGCGCGTTGCTGCCGCCGAGCGCGTCCTGCACCTGCGAGAGCTGCGACTGGTTCATCGCGCCGGGGTGGAACGCCGTGATCTGGTTGTTCTCCAGGTCGGTCGTGATCATCGCTTGCGCCGTGAATGTGTCAGGCAGGGTGCGGATGTGCTCGGTGCTGATATCGAGCGCGCGCAGGTGTTGCAGGTAGGGCTCGGCGTCGACGCCGACGGTGGCCATGATCACCGGGTCGCCGCCAAGCAGCTTCAGCGTGTAGGCGATATTGCCGGCGCAGCCGCCGAACTCGCGGCGCATGGACGGGACCAGGAAGGACACGTTCAGCATGTGGATCTGGTCGGGCAGGATATGTTCGCGGAAATGTCCCTCGAACGTCATGATGGTGTCGTAGGCAACGGAGCCACAGATCAGGCTGGACATGCTCTCTCCAATTCTCGTACTCGTAATGCGGGCTGACGGGGCCACCGGGTCATGCCGGTGCCCCTGAATGCAAAAACGGCCACCCGTTTTGCCGGGTGGCCGCGCCTGGCAGGTGGCGCGCTTACTTCAGCGCGGCCAGTGCGGCGTCGTAGTTCGGCTCGTTCTTGATTTCCGAGACCAGTTCGCTGTACTTCACGGTGTCGTTCTCATCGAGCACCACCACGGCGCGCGCGGTCACGCCGGCCAGCGGGCCGGTCTTGATGTCCACGCCGTAATTGCCCTTGAAGTCGGCGCCGCGCATCAGCGACAGCGGCACCACGTTGGCCAGGCCTTCAGCGGTGCAGAAGCGGCCCATGGCGAACGGCAGGTCGGCCGAGACGGTCAGCACAACGGTGTTGGCCAGGCCGCTGGCGGCTTCGTTGAACTTGCGGGCCGAAGCCTGGCACACCGGGGTGTCCAGGCTGGGGACGATATTGAGCACCTTGCGCTTGCCGGCGAAGTCGGCAAGCGTGACATCCTTCAGGTCCTTGCCGACCAGCGTGAATGCGGGGGCCTTGTCGCCGGCTTGCGGAAACTTGCCGCCGACTTCGATGGCGTTGCCGCCGAGGGTGACGTTGCTCATATGTGCTCCTGTGTGAAATGTGGGCTCGCAAATCGGGGGCGCTCGGGATTGGCGGCGAGCCCAGATGGAATTCAGGGATAGAAGATCAGCACGCGGTAGTTTGCCGCCGCTTGCTGCGATCGGAATCGTACCCGAACCGGCAGCTCCGTGCCTGCCCGCAGGCCATGCGTGGCAAAGGCCTGCTGCTCGGTTTCGAGGTAGTCGGCGGGTTGGAGCACCTTGCGCAGCAGGAGCTGGTCCTGGAGGTCCGTCATGACCAGCTCGATAGCCGGCAGCGCCACGGTGGCGCGGCCCTGGTTGCGCAGCGTCACGGCAAGCAGGTAGGCGTCGGATTCGTCATCCTGCTTTTGCAGCAGCGAGCTCTCGATGCGCAAGGCGTCGATGTCGCGCCACGGCGCCACCTCGCAGCCCAGCGGCGCGCAGGCCGCCTCGAAGGCGGGCCGCAATACGGGGAAGCGGCCGGACAGCTGGCTGCGCGCCAGGTAGGTGCCTTGCAGCAGTCCCGCGATCACCAGGAACCCGGTCGCCACCTTTTGCAGCATGCGCTTGCGCCTGGCCGGGCCAGGATCGCGCTCACGCGCGTGGCGCAGGAAGTCGGGCGCGAAGGACGGGGTGGCGGGCGTGTCGCTGCGCATCCACGGCCGCTCCGCCTGCTCGCGTGAGATCGCTTCGGGAATCTCGGGGAGATCGTCCTGCGCTTCGGCGCGCAGGTAGCCGCTTGCGCTCGGGATGGCCGCTGCGTCGGCCTCGGTGCTGGCGGCGGCGCTCGTGGCGGCATGGCTGTCGGCGGATGCTGCGTTCGCCGCTTTCGCCATGTCGGCAGCACTTTCCTTTTCCGTATCGGCGATGTCCGCGGTGTGCGTGGCATCGTCGTCGCCTAGCGTGCTGGGGTCGAGTTGCGGCCAGGGTGCTGCTTCCGCCGCGGAGGCGGGTGCTTCGCTTGCCTGCGGTGCCTCTGCCTCGGCGGCGGCGGTAAGGCTAGCTTCCTCGCTCTCGACGATGCCGGGCACGAACACCGCGGAAGGCTCGTCCTCGTCCTCGTCCTCGTCAGCGTTGCCAGCTTCTGGCTCCGTCCGATGGTTGCCGGCCTGCACTGCCTCGTCTGCTTCCGCCTGCGTCTGGTACAGCATGACGGTGGGCGCGTCGAGCGCCGGCACGTCATAGCCAGGGTCGTAACCGGGGTCGAAGGGCGCCGCGGCGGGGCGGCTGTCGTCGGCGTCGTGTTGGAGGGGCGTGTCGACGTGCGCTGCTTCGTGCGGCACGGCGGTGGCTTCGGCTGGGTGCGCTTCCGTGTCCGGGTGCGCCACGGCATGCGCCCGCTTGCGCGGTGCGCGGGCAGCCTTGTGTACTTCTTCATGTGTTTCTTCGTGCGCGTGCTCGGCGGGCGCCTCCTGTGCCGGGGGCGTGGCGGGGGCAGGGGCGGCAATGCCTTCTCCTGCCTGCGCGACGGTCTCAGGGCCGGCTGCCGGCTCGGGCGCCGGCAACTCGATCAGGTGCTCGCGTGCATCGAAGACGGTGTCGCACTGGCCGCAGCGGACCAACCCCTGGCGCAGCCGCAGCTGGTCCGCCACCAGCCGAAAGGCAGTGCGACAGGCCGGGCAACGCGTGACGAGCTTGGCTGCGGCCATGGGCTGGGCTCAGCTCTGGGTGCCGGGGCCTTCACCGCGGGTGCCATGCAGGCAGACCCAGCCTTCCTCGCTGCGCCAGACCGACATGGGCAGCCAGGGCGCGTAGGCCGCGGCGACTTCGTCAGCCTGCCGCTCCAGCACGCCCGACAGCACCAGCCGGCCGCCGGGGCGAACCCGCGCGCTCAGCATGGCCGCCATCAGCTTCAGCGGGTTGGACAGGATATTGGCGACGACGAGGTCGTAGCTGGCCTCGGAGACGGTTTCGGGCAGCGCGAAGGTGGCCTCCACGCGATTGCGCTCGGCGTTATAGCGCGAGGCTTCCACCGCGTTGGGGTCGATATCGATGCCGAGCGTGTCGCCCGAGCCCAGCTTGCGCGCCACGATGGCGAGGATGCCCGAGCCACAGCCGTAGTCGAGCACCGTTTCGCCGGCCTTGATGTTCTGTTCCAGCCACTGCATGCACAGCCGCGTGGTGGGATGGCTGCCGGTACCGAAGGCTAGGCCCGGGTCCAGCTCCAGCACCACCGCGTCGGGCTCCGGCGCATCGTGCCACGACGGCACCACCCAGATGCGCTCGCCGATGCGGATCGGCGCGAACTGGGATTGCGTCAGGCGCACCCAGTCCTGGTCTTCGACGGGGCGCAGCTGGTAAGCCGGCACCGGGTCGATGCCCAGCGCATTGGCGGCAGCGGCCACCACCAGCACGGGGTCGGCGCTGTCGTCAAACAGCGCCACCACGCGTGAGCGGTTCCATGCCAGGCGGGTCGGCTCCATGCCGGGCTCGCCAAACAGCGGCTGCTCGTCGGGCGTATCGGCATCGGCGTCTTCCACCGAGACCGACAGCGCGCCGAGGTCGAACAGCGCGTCAGACCAGGCTTCGGCCTGGTCTTGTGCGATTTCGATCACACATTCCTGAAATGCCACAGGCGATCCTTGTCGATCAGTTATGACTGGCCGCGCCGGGGCTTCAGATCTTGCCGCCCTTGGCCACGTTCTTCTGGGCCAGGCGGTGCTCGAGATAGTGAATGCTGGTGCCGCCTTCGACGAAGTTGGCATCGAGCATCAGCTCACGGTGCAGCGGTACGTTGGTCTGGATGCCGTCCACCACCATTTCCGACAGCGCGATCCGCATGCGGGCGATGGCCTGCTCGCGGGTGGCGCCATAGGTGATGATCTTGCCGATCATCGAATCGTAGTTGGGCGGCACGAAGTAGCCATCATACGCGTGCGAGTCGACCCGCACGCCGGGACCGCCGGGCATGTGCCACGCGGTGATGCGCCCGGGCGACGGCGTGAACTTGAACGGGTCCTCGGCGTTGATGCGGCATTCGATCGAGTGGCCGCGCAGCTGCACGTCCTTCTGGCGCCAGCGCAGCTTCTCGCCAAAGGCGATGCGGATCTGCTCCTGCACGATGTCGATGCCGGTGATCATCTCGGTGACCGGATGCTCAACCTGCACGCGCGTGTTCATCTCGATGAAGTAGAACTCGTTGTTCTCGTACAGGAATTCGAAGGTGCCGGCGCCACGGTAGCCGATCTTCTTGCAGGCCTCGGCGCAGCGGTCGCCGATGCGCTCGATCAGGCGGCGCGGGATGTGCGGCGCAGGTGCTTCTTCGATGACCTTCTGGTGGCGGCGCTGCATCGAGCAGTCGCGCTCGCCCAGCCAGATGGCCTGGCGATGCTGGTCGGCCAGGATCTGGATCTCGACGTGCCGGGGGTTCTCCAGGAATTTCTCCATGTAGACCTCCGGGTTGCCAAAGGCACGGCCGGCTTCCTCGCGCGTCATGTTGACCGCATTGACCAGGGCTGCCTCGGTGTGCACCACGCGCATGCCGCGGCCACCGCCGCCGCCAGCCGCCTTGATGATGACCGGATAGCCCACGGCACGCGCCGTGGCCAGGATTTCCTTGGGGTCGTCGGGCAGGGCGCCTTCGGAGCCCGGCACGCACGGCACGCCGGACTTGATCATGGCCTGCTTGGCCGAGACCTTGTCGCCCATCAGGCGAATGCTCTCGGAGGTCGGGCCGATGAAGACGAAACCGGACTTTTCCACGCGCTCGGCGAAGTCGGCGTTTTCCGACAAGAAGCCGTAGCCCGGGTGGATGGCTTGCGCGTCGGTCACCTCGGCGGCCGAGATGATGGCCGGCATGTTGAGGTACGACAGCGGCGAGGGTGCCGGGCCGATACAGACGGCTTCGTCGGCCAGCTTGACGTACTTGGCTTCCTTGTCGGCTTCCGAATACACCACCACAGTCTTGATGCCGAGCTCGCGGCAGGCGCGCTGGATGCGAAGGGCGATTTCACCGCGATTCGCGATCAGAATTTTTTCAAACATAGTCACTCTCTGCGAGGAGAAAGGCGGTCCCACCGCGGCGGATCGTGGCGCCCCCGGCGAGGGCAGCCGGAGTGCGGGCGGGGGTGCTGGCACCGGGACGAGGAACGCCCGGTGGCCGTCGCCGCCGTGGCTGGCCGGAGAATTCCGGCGCAGGCTGCGGGCGGCGCGGCATGCCGGTCAGTTTCAGCCGATGATGAACAGCGGCTGGCCGTATTCCACCGCCTGGCCATTCTCGACCAGGATTTCCTTGATGACGCCAGCCTTGTCCGACTCGATCTCGTTGAGCAGCTTCATCGCTTCGATGATGCAGACCGTCTGGCCTTCCTTGACGGTATCGCCCACATTGACGAACGACGCCGCGCCCGGCGACGGTGCGCGATAGAAGGTACCGACCATCGGCGAGGTCACGACATGGCCCACCGGCAGTTGCGGCGCGGCCGGCTCGGTGCCGACGGCGGGCATCGCGGCCGGCGCGGCGGCCGGAGGCAGTGCCTGCATCGGCTGCATGGCCATCGGCGCGGCGATGACCTGCGGCGGCGCCTTGACGATCCGTACCTTGCCTTCGCCTTCGGTGACTTCCAGCTCGGAGATGCCGGACTCGGCCACCAGGTCGATCAGCGTCTTCAGCTTGCGCAGGTCCATCTTCTATC
The DNA here is from genome assembly GCF_058794615.1 of Cupriavidus sp. GW823-FHT07A04. Classification (NCBI taxonomy): domain Bacteria; kingdom Pseudomonadati; phylum Pseudomonadota; class Betaproteobacteria; order Burkholderiales; family Burkholderiaceae; genus Cupriavidus; species Cupriavidus sp. GW823-FHT07A04. Next base: position 332,193 of record NZ_JBXAHA010000003.1, on the reverse strand, counting down.
CTCCTGAATCGGGTTGTCCGGCGGCCACCGCTCTGGTGGCTGCGTCCGGGAAAAACTGACGCCTCCGGCGGGCTGCCTTGGTCCGCCGCGAACATGGCGGTGGGGCAGGCGCCGGGGGCGCGGTAACGGTTTAAGAAATCAATGGGCGGATCAGGCCTCGGGCAGCGCCTGTTCCAGCTCCTGCCCGAGGGCATAGTCCAGCGCCAGCAGATACCCCTGCCAGCCAAGTCCGCAGATCACTCCGATCGCCACATCGGAGAAGTAAGAGTGATGACGGAAGTTCTCGCGCCGATGCACGTTCGACAAGTGGACTTCCACAAACGGAATCGCCACCCCGGCCAGCGCATCGCGCAGCGCTACGCTGGTATGCGTATAGGCGGCCGGGTTGATGATGATGAAATCCACGCCCTCGTCGCGCGCGGCATGGATACGATCCACCAGCGCGCCCTCATGGTTGGACTGAAACGTAGCCAGGGCGATGCCGGTCTGGCGGGCTCGCTGCGCGAGGGCCAGGTCGATATCGGCTAGTTTCGTGTACCCATAAGTTTCCGGCTCCCGCGTGCCCAGCAAATTCAGGTTCGGTCCGTGCAGGACCAGCACCTTGCGGTAGCGGGGAGAGCGGCGTTCGGGAGGTGTATCGATCACGGCGGCTCGACCATTTCAACGAAATTGCGCGGAGATTACCGTAGCTTAGAGTGATTTGTCTAGCAGCGTAGACATAGGCAGCTTCGAAGCAGGCGAGTTTTCAGGCTCGATTCCGCACTTTGGAGTCGCGAAATCGCGTTTCGATCAAATTGCGTGATGATCGAACAAGATTAGGAGAAAATCGCCCCAAATCAAGAATCTTATGGCTAGCTGCGAGGCAGCGCGGCGCGCAGCTCGTCAGGGGAAACCCTGCCCATTTTGCGGTAGCTGACCGTGCCATCTGGCGCAATGATCACTGTATAGGGCAGGCCGCCGGCCGCGTTGCCAAAGTTGCGCGAGAGCTCCGTGCCGGCAAAGCCGGCCACGGCCAGCGGGTAGGAGACGGGGATCTTCTTGATGAACTGCTGGATATTGTTGGCGGAATCGATGCCGATGCCGACAAATTCCACTTTTCGTCCCGTGTATTCCTTATGCAACGCATTCAGGTCGGGCATTTCTTCCACGCAGGGGCCGCACCAGGGTGCCCAAAAGTTCACAACCACCGTTTTTCCACGAAGTTGCGCGAAGTTGATCTGGGCGCCGTCCGGATCTGGCAGTTGCGTGCGCAGGAACGTCTCGACTGCCTCGTCGGATGCCGGCTTGGGCGAAAACACATAGTGCCCGGCCAGCGCGCCCGCGGCGGCGGCCACGACGGCAACGGCAAGCCAGGCCCAGAGGCGGCTGCGGCGGACAGGAGTGCTGGTGGAAGAGGTCATGGCAGCAAGAAAGATAGCGGCTGATGGAAGAGGTAAGAACCCGGATGGCTCGATAGGGAAGGTGCACATGGCCTGTGGCTGGCCTCGCTCACGCTCCGGGTCAAGGCTGGCGCTCAGGCCGCTGCGGGCGCGTCGGGCACCTGGGGTGCCGCCGCTTCGGCGGCCGCCAGCAGCGCCAGTACCGCATCCACATCGGCACGGGCAACCCGGCCGCCAGCCGCGGCCCGGACTGCGCCGCGTTCGTCATCCGCATCATACAGCGCTATATGAATGCCGACGGGCTGGCCAAGTTCCGCACGGATCTCTCCAGCCAGCAGGCGCGCGTCGCGCATGGCTGGCCATTGTCCCTTCCAGAGGAAACTCAGGGTCTCGACCTCGCCGCGGCCGGCGAAGTGCCGGGTCTCGCTGGTGTCGAAGTCCACGCCAGCGTTGAGCAGGTGCAGGGTGAGATCCTTGGTGCTATCGCAGAAGCACTGCAGATAGACGTCGGAATGCTCGGTGGCGGTGCCGTTGAGCACGGCCCCGGCCAGGTACGGGCGGAATGCGGCAAGGTCGCGCATGGCAAGCACGGCCAGCCGGCGCAGCAGCGCCAGGACGCGGGGCTGGCTCTCCGAGTGGAACAGTGCCTGATAGAGACGGACCTCCGCCTCCACGGCCTCGTTGTCGGGGAGCCACTCGCCCGCCACGCGCACGTCACCCAGCAGTTGCCGCGCGGCCTTGCGCTTGGCCGTGGCGTAGTCGGTGCCATCTTCCGCGATCATGCGGGCGGCGGCCTGGGCGATTTCCTCACGCAGGCGGATGGGGTCGAGGGTGGGGCGGCGGGGCATGGGGGGATGATACCGGAGGGATCGCAGCCTGCGCGCTAGGGTCGGGTTTTGCTTTTTAGAGTGGCTGGTGACGGGGAGATTCCTCGGAGAGAAGGCGCCGGCCCGGAAATCTGCCGTGCCCGGCCGCGGGCCTTTCCCGCACGGCGTCGCCGTCACCCCCTCAGGTACAATTCTTTCCATCCAGAAGCAACCCGGCCCGGCCGCCCTGGCCCGCCCAATCCTAAATCCCATGCATATTCACATCCTTGGTATCTGCGGCACATTCATGGGCGGCCTCGCCGTGCTTGCCAAGCAGGCTGGCCACCGCGTCACCGGATGCGATGCCAATGTCTACCCGCCGATGAGCACGCAGCTCGAGGCGCAGGGCATTGAACTGATCGAGGGCTTTGATCCCGGCCAGCTAGCGCTGGAGCCGGACCTGTTCGTCATCGGCAATGTGGTGTCGCGCGGCAATCCGCTGATGGAGGCCATCCTCAACCGCAACCTGCCTTATGTCTCCGGCCCGCAGTGGCTAGGCGAGCATGTGCTGCGCGGCAAATGGACGCTGGCGGTGGCGGGCACCCACGGCAAGACCACCACCACCTCCATGCTGGCCTGGATCCTGGAAGATGCCGGCTACCAGCCGGGCTTCCTGGTGGGCGGCGTGCCGCAGAATTTTGGCGTGTCGGCGCGGGTGACCGAGTCCGACTTCTTCGTGATCGAGGCCGATGAGTACGATACGGCGTTCTTCGACAAGCGCAGCAAGTTTGTCCACTACCGTCCACGCACCGCCATCCTGAACAACCTGGAATACGATCACGCCGACATCTTCCCTGATCTTGCCGCCATCGAGACCCAGTTCCATCATCTGGTGCGCACCGTGCCGGAGCAGGGCCGGCTGATCGTCAACGGCTATGAGGAAAGCCTGGCGCGCGTGCTGGAGCGGGGCTGCTGGAGCGAGACCGAGCAATTTGGCATCGGCGACTGGCGTGCGGGCGAGCCCGCCGAAGGCGATGCCACCGGCGACGGCACGACCCAGGACAGTTTCGATGTCTGGTTCGGCGACGTGCTGCAAGGCCGGCTCCGCTGGGCCTTGCAAGGCACGCACAACCGGATGAATGCGCTGGCTGCGATTGCGGCTGCCCGCCATGTGGGCGTGCCAGCGCCGCAAGCTATCGATTCCTTGTCGCGCTTCGCGAATGTGAAGCGCCGCATGGAAGTGCGTGGCGTGGTCGATGGCATCACGGTCTATGACGACTTTGCCCACCATCCCACTGCGATCCAGACCACGCTCGACGGCCTGCGCAAGCGGGTTGGCGCGGCGCGCATCCTGGCGGTGCTGGAGCCGCGCTCCAACACCATGAAGCTGGGCGTGATGAAGGCGCAACTCCCGGCCAGCCTCGAGGCGGCAGACCTGGTGTTCGGGTATGGCGCGGCCAGCGGCAAGGATGCCCTGGGCTGGGACCTGGCCGAATCGCTGGCGCCGCTGGGCGAGCGCGCGGCCGCCTTCAGCGACCTTCCCGAGCTGGTCCGCGCGGTGCGAGCCACCGCGCGCCCGGGCGACCATGTGCTGGTCATGAGCAACGGCGGCTTCGGCGGCGTCCACCAGAAGCTGCTGGACGCCTTTGCCGCAGGTGCTTGCGCCTGAGCGGGGCCTGGCATGCTGCTATACCTGCACGGTTTCCGCTCATCTCCACAGTCCTTCAAGGCGCGCCTGGTCCAGGAGCGCATGCGTGAATGGGGCGTGGGACGCTATTACGCTTGCCCGGTGCTGAATGTGTCGCCGGCCCAGGCCATCGCCCAGGCCGAAGCGGCCATCGCGGCCTCGCAAGCCGGTGGCGCGCAGCCGCTCACCATCATCGGCTCCTCGCTGGGTGGCTTCTATGCGCGCTGGCTGGCCGAGCGCCACGGCTGCCGCGCTGTGCTCCTCAACCCGGCGGTGCATCCCTGGACCGACCTGGAGCGCCACCTGGGCGACCAGCCGCTCTGGCACGGTGGCGGCTCGGTGCGGGTGGAGCGCCACCATCTGGATGAACTGCTGGCGCTGCGGGTCGAGCCCATCACCCGGCCGCAGCGCTATTTCCTGATGGCTGCGACCGGCGACGAGGTGCTGGACTATCGCGAGATGCTGGCGGCCTTCCCCGGCGCGCACACGCGCGTCATCGAGGGCAGCGACCACGGCATCAGTGAATTTGCCGACTACGTCGACGAAGTCCTCGCTTTCTGCGGCTATGGACCCGATGGCCAGCTCAGCCAGGGCGACGCCATCGACCCCATCGATCCGGAGCCACGGGCATGAGCGCGGCATGAACGGGGCGCATCTGCGCCGCAGTGGTTGGCACGCCCATTTACCCGAAGATCCCGCCATCAGCGCCAACCTGCGCCGCTGGGTGACCGGTGATGGCTCGCTCACCGCCCGGCTGGTGGCAGCGTCGGACGCTTTCCGGGTGCGCCGCCTGGCGCAGCGCATTGAACTCGCCCTTGCCGATGAATGGCAGGCGCTGGGGCTGCCTGCCCGCCGCCGCGCGCTGGCGCGCGAGGTGCTGCTGATCTGTGACGGGGTGCCGGCCATCTTTGCCCATACCGTGGTGAAGCCCGACCGTGCCCGGCGCGACTGGCCATTCCTGCGCGGCCTGGGCGAGCGCCCGCTGGGCGGCGCGCTGTTCGTCGATCCCCGCGTGCGGCGCGAGCCGTTTGCCTTTGCGCGCCTGCTTGCGCATCACCCGCTGCGGCGCCGGCTGGAACTAGCCGTGCCGGCCATGCGGGAGCTCGCTGCGTCATCGGTGTTGCCTGCGCGGCGTTCGGCCTTCCGGCGTGGCGACGGCGTCATGCTGGTGACCGAGGTATTCCTGCCCGACCTGCTGGCGCGGCCCGCGCCGGAACTGAGCGGCTCCAGGCAGAAGCCGCCAGGTAGCCATCCAGAGCAAGAATTTTCCCCAAATCGATAATCGCGACCAAGAACAAGAGACGACCACCATGAAATTGCAGGGACGTGTTGCCATCATCACCGGCGCTGCCGCCGGGATCGGTTTTGCCACCGCGCAGCGCTTTGCCGCGGAAGGTGCGCTGGTGGTGCTTTGCGACGTGCAGGAGGAGCGCGTGCGCGCTGCCGCCGAGACGCTCGCCGCTTCTGGCGCCACCGTGAGCGCCCACAAGGTCGACGTGACGCGCCGCGACGAGGTCGACGCCATGGTGGCGGCCACGCTGGCCAAGCACGGCCGCATCGACATCCTCGTCAATAACGCAGGCATCACCAAGGATGCACGCCTGACCAAGATGACCGAAGTCCAGTTCGACGCGGTGATCGACGTCAATCTCAAGGGCGTCTTCAACTGCGCCCAGGCCGTGGCCGACATCATGGCCGAGCAGGGCAAAGGTGTGATTCTCAATGCCTCCAGCGTGGTTGGCCTGTACGGTAACTTCGGCCAGACCAACTATGCGGCGAGCAAGTTCGGTGTGATCGGCTTCACCAAGACGTGGGCGCGCGAGCTGGGCCCCAAGGGCGTGCGCGTCAACGCGGTGTGCCCGGGTTTCGTCGCCACCGAGATCCTGCGGACCGTGCCGGAGAAGGTGCTGGACGGCATGAAATCGTCTTGCTGGCTGCGCCGTCTGGCAGAGCCGGCCGAAATCGCCAGCATCTACACCTTCCTTGCCAGCGACGATGCCAGCTACGTCAATGGCGTGGCGATCGAGGCCAGCGGCGGCATGTCGCTGTAACAGCCCGCCCTGCGCCGGGCTTGCAGCCGGCGCGGTGCGGTATCATCTCAGGTCCGGTTGCCGCCTTGCCTGAAGGCGGCCTTGCACCATTTCTCTCACCGGGCCGTTCCCGCAGGCGTGACAAAGCGCCAGGGTGCTTGGTTTGCCAAGTGCGGTTCCCGGCATTTCTGAAAGTACCGATCCATGCAGTTGCTGTTCGAAGAAGGCGGCGAGATTCGCGCCGGCACCGTGCTGACCCAGCAGGGCGAGTCGTACCAGGTGGAGCTGCCCGCGGGCAAACGCACCAAGGTCAAGTCGCGCGACGTATTGCTGCAGTTCGCGCAGCCGTCGGCGATCGAGCTGTTGCGCCAGGCCGCCGACCTGGTCGGCGAGGTCGACCTGGAATTCCTGTGGGAATGCGCATCGGAGGACGAGTTCGGCTTTGTCGACCTGGCGGCCGAGTACTACGGCGCGGGTGCGAGCGTGGTGCAGCAAGCCGCGCTGGCGCAGACGCTGCACGGCAATCCGGTCTATTTCCGCCGCAAGGGCCGCGGGCGCTACCAGCGTGCGCCGGAAGACCAGTTGAAGGCTGCGCTCGCCGCGCTCGAGCGCAAGAAGCAGCAAGCCCTGGTGCAGGCCGAGTACGAAAACCAGCTCAAGGCCCTGACTCTGCCCGATGCGTTCCGCGGCAAGGCACTGCAACTGCTGTTCAAGCCCGACAAGAACAGCCTCGAATACAAGGCGATGGACGCCGCTTGCACCGCGCTAGGCATGTCGCCGATGCGGCTGATGGTGGCGGTGGGCGGCATTGCCAGCCCGCGCGCGCTGCATGAGGCCAAGTTCCTCTCCGAGTGCTTCCCCAAGGGCACCGGCTTTCCCGACGTGGCCGTGCCGGAACCCGCCGGCGAACTGCCGCGCGCGGATGTGGAGGCGTTCTCCATCGATGACGTCACCACCACGGAGATCGACGATGCGCTGTCGGTCACGCCGCTGGACGGTGGCAAGATCCGCGTGGGCATCCATATCGCGGCGCCCGGCCTGGGCATCCGCCGTGGCGAGCCGCTCGACGCCGTGGCGCGCCATCGCTTGTCGACAGTCTATTTCCCCGGCGACAAGATCACCATGCTGCCGGATTCGGTGGTGGAGCGCTACACGCTGCAGGAAGGGCGCGAGTGCCCGGCCCTGTCGCTGTACGTGGTCTACGACCCGGCCCTGCAGATGATCGTCAGCAGCGAGACCCGCGCCGAGCTGGTCAAGATCGCGGCCAACCTGCGCCACAACCTGCTTGAGGATGTGGTGACCGAGGCCGCGCTGGCTGCCGGCACCGGCGACTACCCGTTCCGCGACGCGCTGACCCAGCTGTTCCATTTCTCCGGCTGGCTGCACGACGAACGCCAGAAGGCGCGTCTGGCCAGCGGGCTGCGTCCCGAGTCGCACAACCGCGCCGACTACAGCTTCTACATCGACCTGCTGGAGGATGGAGGCGAACGCGTGCGCATCGAGCAGCGCCGCCGCGGCTCCCCGCTCGACAAGATCGTCGCCGAGCTGATGATCCTGGCCAACAGCACCTGGGGCAAGCTGCTTGCCGACAACGGTGTGCCGGGCATCTACCGCACGCAGAAGGCCTGGGGCATGAACCGCACCCGCATGCAGACCTACCCGGCGCCCCATGAGGGGCTGGGCGTGGCGCAATATGCGTGGAGCACCTCGCCGCTGCGCCGCTATGTCGACCTGGTCAACCAGTGGCAGATCCTGGCAGTCGCCCAGCATGGCATCACGGCCAAGCTGGTGGCGCCGTTCAAGCCCAAGGATTCGGACCTGCTGGCCGCGGTGGCGGATTTCGAAGGCACCTACGCTGCCTATGCCGACCACCAGTCGACCATGGAGCGCTACTGGTGCCTGCGCTGGCTGCAGCAGGAAAAGCGCGAGCGCCTGATGGGCTCGGTGCTCAAGGAAGGCGCGGTGCGCTTTGCCGAGATCCCGCTGGTCACGCGCGTGCCGGAGTTGATGCAGGCGTCGCGCGGCACCCAGGTGCTGCTGGAGATCGGCGCGATCGACGAGATCTCGCTGGAAGTGTCATGCCGGGTCCTGGAGGTGTTTGCCGGCGAAGGCGAGCTGCCGCAGGAGGAGATGGAGCGGGACGACGAAGCCGGTGAAGTGTCGGCGCAAGCCGCCGCTGAAGCCGCGGCCGAGGAGGCTGCCGAAGCCGCTGCCGAGGGTGCGGCCGAAGGGGCAACCGAAGGTGAGGTTGACGCTGCGGCCGGGGAAGCCGGCGATGACGAAGCCGCGAGTGCTGCAGCTGCCACAAGCGAAGGCGCTGCGTCGGACACACGCGACACCGGCACCGGCGGCGCAGGCTGAGTTCCTCGGAAAAAACGAGGCGCTCCCTTACAATCGCAGTCTGACCCCGGGGTCCCACGGACCCCGGCCCCAGTCTCGCCCGATCGACGCTTCCCAGCCAACGTCCCGCCCATCGTGAAAGCCGCTTTTTCTCCCCGCCAGTGGTGGAACGCCAGCAGCACGATGGCCAAGGCGCTGGTCGTCTCGTTGCTGGCCCATGCCTTGCTGCTGACCGTGCGCGTCGTGGCGCCGGAGGCGTTCGAGATCAAGCGCACCGACGCCGCGCTCGATGTGGTGCTGGTCAATTCCAAATCGGCGCAGCGCCCGCAGAACCCCACCGTGCTGGCCCAGGCCAACCTCGACGGCGGTGGCGAGCACGACCAGCAGCGCGCCACCACGCCGCTGCCGGCACAGACCGTCACCAAGGACGGCGACCTGGTGCGCCAGATGCAGCGCCGCGTGGAGCAGATGGAGCAGGAGCAGCAGCGCCTGATGACGCAGTCGCGCGAAGCCGCGCCGTCCGTGCACAGCCAGCCGCTCAAGCCAGGCCAGCAGCGCGTGGAAAACCCGCTGCGCGGCCAGGACGAACGCACCTCGCTCGACGAGATGGCCAAGCTCGAAGCCGAGATCGGCCGCAACCTCGAGCAATACGCCAAGCGGCCCAAGCGCTACCAGCTCACCGCCACCAGCGCGCAGGAAGTGGAATACGCGCAGTACTACGACCGCCTGCGCCAGAAGATCGAAGCGCGCGGCACCACCGATTTCCCCCAGCGCAATGGCAAGCCGATCTACGGGCAACTGATCCTGGTGATCAACGTCAACCGGCAGGGCCGGCTTGGCTATAACCGCGATGGCTACAACATCGACGCCATTGACGTGGTCAAGAGCTCGGGCGATCCCGTGCTGGACCGCCAGGCGGTTGCCATCGTGCGGGCGGCGGCGCCGTTCGGCGGGTTCACGGCGCAGATGCAGGCGCGCCAGGATATTCTCGAAGTGATCTCCACATTCAAGTTTTCGCGCAGCGGGCTGGAAACTCGCCTGCAGTCCCGATGACGCCATCACCTGACACTATGCAATCCCAGACTCTCGCCGACCGTTACGTCGTGATCGGCAACCCCGTCGCGCACAGCCGCTCTCCCGCCATCCATGCCGCATTTGCGCAGCAGACCGGCGAGGCCGTCGAGTACGAGCGCCTGCTGGCGCCGCTCGATGGGTTCGTCGCCACCGTGCGCGCCTTCTTCGACGGCGGCGGCCACGGCCTGAACGTGACCGTGCCGTTCAAGCTCGAAGCCTACGACCTCGCCGAGCGCCTGACGCCGCGCGCCGAGAGCGCGGGCGCGGTCAACACCATGTGGATCGAGGACGGCGTGATCCACGGCGACAACACCGACGGTGTCGGCCTCACGCGCGACATCGAGGTCAACCTCGATACCTTGCTCGAAGGCAAGCGCATCCTGCTGCTGGGCGCGGGCGGCGCCGCCATGGGCGCCATGCTGCCGCTGATCGCCTGCCGGCCGGACCGCATCGTGGTGGCTAACCGCACGCCCCAGCGCGCCAGCGATATCCTGGAAAACGTGGCCCAGCAAGCGGACGAGTACGGCGTGGAGCTGTGGGGCGGTGGTTTTGACGCACTGGCGGGTTTGACCGATGAGGACGCCTGCGACGTGGTCATCAACGCCACCAGCAGCAGCCTGCAGGGCGAGTTGCCGCCGGTGCCGGCGGAACTGCTGGGCAAGGACGTGCTCGCCTACGACATGATGTACGGCGCGGAGCCCACCGTATTCCTGAAGTTCGCCGCCCAATGCGGCGCGCGCACCAGCGACGGGCTGGGCATGCTGGTCGAGCAGGCCGCCGAGGCCTTCTACAACTGGCGGGGTGTGCGGCCCGCCACCGCGCCCGTGCTGGCAACGCTGCGCGCGGCGCTGCAGGCCGAAGCCGCGCGCTAAAGCGCCGGCCGGCTGGCTCGAACATGGCTGAGCGCAAGCACACCGCCCGTCCCGGGGCGGCTCAAGGCGGCAGGGGCGGCGGCCTCAACCCGCTGCGCTGGCTCGCCTACCTGCTTGGCACGCTGATCGCCGGCGTGCTGGCCATGCAGGTGTATTTCTTCCTGCAGATCGCCGCCTGGCAAACCGTGAACCCGTCATCCACGGCGTTCATGCGGGCCGAGCAGTGGCGTCTGTGCGGCTTCAAATTCTGGAGCTGCCAGGTGGACCGCCGCTGGGTCGGCTATGACGATATCTCCCGCAACCTCAAGCGCGCGGTGATCGCCAGCGAGGACGCCGATTTCGTCAACCATCCCGGCTACGAGCTCGATTCCATGCTCGATGCCTGGGAGCGCAACAAGAAGCGCGGGCATATCGTGCGTGGCGGCTCCACCATCACGCAGCAACTGGCCAAGAACCTCTTCCTTTCGTCCGAGCAGCACTACCTGCGCAAAGGCCAGGAGCTGGCCATTACCTGGATGCTCGAGTTCTGGCTCGACAAGCAGCGCATCTACGAGATCTATTTGAATTCGGTGGAGTGGGGCGAGGACGTGTTCGGCGTGGAGGCCGCGGCCCAGCATTATTTCAAGACCAGCGCCGCCAGGCTGAGTGTGGGCCAGGCTGCACGCCTGGCCGCGGCGCTGCCGGCGCCAAAGTGCTTCGACAAGAAGGAGTACTGCGCCAATGTGCGCGTGAACTTCAAGGTCAAGGCCAACATCATCGCGCGCCGCATGGGCGCGGCCACGCTGCCCGACTGAGTCCGGGGCAGAGCAGTTCAGGCGCCGATCAGGTACCGTTCAGCTTAGCCAGCCCTTGCGCTTGAAGTACACCAGCGGGATCGCCGCCGACACGGCCATCAGCCCGATGGCCCAAGGATAACCCGCGGCCCAGTCCAGCTCCGGCATGAACTTGAAGTTCATGCCGTAGATGCTGGCGATCAGCGTGGGCGGCATCAGCGCCACCGAGACCACCGAGAACAGCTTGATGATCTTGTTCTGGTTGATGTTGATGAAACCGACCGTGGCGTCCATCAGGAAGTTGATCTTGTCGAACAGGAACGCGGTGTGGTTCTCGATGGAGTCGATATCGCGCAGGATCTGGCGGGCTTCGTCCTGCTGCTCGGCCGACAGCAACTGGCTGCGCATCAGGAAGGAGACCGCGCGGCGCGTGTCCATCACGTTGCGGCGGATGCGGCCGTTCAAGTCTTCTTCGCGGGCGATGGTTTCCAGCACGTCGGCCGCCGCGGCATCGGTCACGTTCTCCGCCAGCACGCGCTTGCTGGCTTCCTCCAGCCGCTCGTAGACTTCCTCGATGGAGTCCGCCGAATATTCCGCATCGGTGGCGTACAGGTCCATCAGCACGTCCTTGGCGTTGCGCACCGAGCCCGGGCGCATGCGGGCGCGCAACCGCACCAGCCGGAACACCGGCAGGTCCTCGTCGTGAATGGAGAACAGCACGTCGCGCGTGAGCACGAACGCCACGCGCACGTTGCGCGAGATGTCTTCCTCGTCGAGCAGGAAGTCGGTGCGGATATGGATGTTCTCGTCCTCGCCCTCGAAGTAGCGGGCCGAGGCTTCCAGGTCACCCAGGTCTTCCAGCTCGGGCAAGGCTACGCCGTAGGCTTCCTTGATCCAGGCGAGTTCCTCGTCATCGGGGCTGATGACATCGATCCAGATTGGCTTGTGCTGCAGAAGTTCATTGCGATCGTCGACCTGCTCCTGTGCGAGCCGGCCTTTCTGCAGGACGAACAGGTTGATCATCCCAGGGCTTCCTTGTTGCGTTTGGCGAAGAAACGCGCAGGCTTGGCTCGCCGGCCATGGGGCGAGCCCATGCTTCGCGCGAAAACGGCGAAGCACAGGGCCGCTGGCAAGCGTGATCGCGCTGTGCGCTCGAAGGGCGCGCAAGGCGATGGCGTTTGCCGTTCATGGCTGGCAAGCCGGGGGAGGGATTAGTCCGGGACGAAGCGGCGCGCGGCGGCGGCCGTCAGGGACACGGAAGAACACTCACCCGCAGTATGTGCTGCGGGCGAGTCCGACGAGGCGGTGGAGCGGGATAAAGCCGGCTCCGGCGGTCGTCGTTACGCAGCCCGCAGTGACATGGCATTCGGTGCGATCGCAATCTGGCTGCGGCAACACGAACACCCGATGCTACTGCCCACGTAGTTTCTCCGGGATTATGATGGCCGCGAGTGTAGCCCAACGAGGGGGGGATTGTTAAGTGAAATGTGGGTGAATGGGAGGCGCCGGCGCGCAGTGCGTTGTTATGCCGCCCGCGCGCTTTGGCGCCAGCGCCGCAATAGGGGCACGAGCAGCAGGAAGGGCAGCGTGGCCACCAGCATCCGGAAGCTCGGCACGCCGATCGGCATCTCGATCTGGCTGCATTTCATCATTTGCGTGCGCAGGCCCCGGCCGGCCGCTGTGTGCGACGCCGCTCTTTGTATCGAGGAAGAACGGCAGAAGAGAGCACGCAGCGGGTAAAATCGCAGGAACGACTGTTGCCGCGGGGGAGCGCCGACCCGGCTTGACAAGCCCGGCGCGCAGCCGACGCGGCCGACCCAGATTAGCGAGCATCCCATGACCTTCACCGAGCAGCTGGCTGCAGCCTGGCAGCGCAACGATTCCCTCCTCTGCGTCGGGCTAGACCCCGACCCGGGCAAGCTGCCCCTGTCCATGACGGGCACGGGCGGTGCGATCTTCTCTTTTTGCCGCGAGATCGTCGACGCCACCGCCGACCTGGTCTGCGCCTTCAAGCCGCAGATCGCCTATTTCGCGGCGCAGCGCGCCGAAGACCAGCTCGAGCAGTTGATCGCCTATATCCATGACGCTCACCCCGGGATTCCCGTGATCCTGGACGCCAAGCGCGGCGACATCGGCTCGACCGCGCAGCAGTACGCCATCGAAGCCTTCGAGCGTTACCGGGCGGACGCTGTCACGGTCAATCCCTATATGGGCCTGGATTCGCTGGAGCCGTACCTGGCCTATGCGGATCGCGGCGTGATCGTGCTGTGCCGCACCTCCAACCCGGGCGGCTCCGACGTGCAATTCCTGCCGGTGGATGGCAAGCCGGTGTACCAGGTGGTGGCCGAGGCGGCCGCCACGCGCTGGAATACCAATGGACAGATGGCGCTGGTGGTGGGGGCGACCTTCCCCGCGGAGATTGCCAAGGTGCGCGAGATCGTGGGCGACATGCCGCTGCTGATCCCCGGCATCGGCGCCCAGGGCGGAGATATCGAGGCCACCGTCCGCGCGGGGCGCACCGGCGCTGGCGCCGGCATGATGATCAATTCGTCGCGCGCCATCCTCTACGCCAGCCGCGAGAAGGATTTCGCGGCGGCCGCGCGCAACGTCGCGTTGCAGACGCGCGAAACCATCAATCGCTTCCGCCAGGGCTGAACCGCCGCATTGCCGGCGGATTGCTGGCCGCCGCGCGTGCCTGAGCCCTCAGGCCTCGTTGCGGACCAGCTCGAGCAGGCCGCGAATCGCGTATTCCGCAGCCTGGCGGCGGATTTGCTGCCGGTCGCCGCGATAGCGCTGCGTTTCCACCTTGGTGGTGATGCGGTTGCTCCAGCCGAAGCACACCATGCCCACGGGCTTTTCCGGCGTACCGCCGGTTGGCCCGGCCACGCCGGTGATCGACAGCGCCACCTGGGCGCGGCTGTTGAGCAGGGCCCCTTCGGCCATGGCGCGCGCCACTTCCTCGCTGACCGCGCCATGATCGCGAATCAGCTTGGCTGGCACGCCCAGCATGGTCGACTTGGCCTCGTTCGAGTACGTGACGAAGCCCCGCTCGAACCACCCTGACGAACCCGATACATCGGTAATGGCGGCGGCCACCAGGCCGCCCGTGCAGGATTCCGCGGTGGCGAGCAACAGCGACTTCTCGTTCAGGGAGATTCCGACCTGGACGGCGAGTTGGTCGAGCAAGCGGCTGACGGGCATGATGGCGGATTCAGTAGATAGGTTGGGGGGGAGTCGCCGATCACAGCGAACGCCACAGGGCGAACACCAGCAGCGTGTAGAAGGCGGCCATGATGTCGTCGAACATCACGCCGAAGCCGCCGCGCAGGCCGGGTCCCTTGAGCGTACGGTCGAGATGCCCGATGGGCGCTGGCTTGACGATATCGAACAGGCGGAACCACAGGAACGCCGCAAGCTGGCCCCAGAAACCGGTCGGCATGACGAAGGCCATGACCAGCCAGAACGCCACGATCTCGTCCCAGACCATGCTGCCGTGGTCAAACACGCCCATGTCGCGCGCGGTGCGCGCGCAGGCCCAGAGCCCCAGCACGAAGCCGCCGACGATCAGCCACAGCCAGGTTTCCGGCTGCACCCACATCGAGATCACCAGGTAGGACAGCCATGCGTACAGCGTGCCGACCGTGCCAGGCCCGACTGGCGATAGTCCCGAGCCGAAGCCCAGCGCGATCAGGTGAGCAGGGTGCGAGAGCATGAAACGCGCCGTAGGGCGCGTGACCTTGGCGGCCTGGCCAGCTTCCAGGGTCAGGGCGGGATCGTGCGCGGTAGGCCCGGGCGGGTAGGCGGACATCAGGGATTGGCTCGTCTGGTTCGGATGGGATTGTGCCGGACGGCGTGTCCGGGCAGGGTCTGGCGCCCCGCATGGCTGCATGATGACACGGCGCACGCAAGCTTGTCAGGGGGAAGCGAAGTGGTCGAAGCTGGTGCCGTTGTAAGCGCTCGGATTACCGTCGCGGTCAACCAGGCGCAGGCCAGCCTCGGGCGTGATCGCGCCGACGCGCGTCAGGGCCAGGCCGAGCCGCGCGCCGATGGCGGCAATGTGGTCGCGCTCACCCACGGGCGCGGTAAAGCAGAGTTCGTAATCGTCTCCGCCGGCCAGGGTGCATTCCAGCTGGCGCGCCTCCGGCTGGCTGGCCAGCACCGTCGAGCGGGGCAGGGCGTCCACGTCGAGCAGGGCGCCGACCTGGGAGCGCTCCAGGATATGGCCGAGGTCGCCGACCAGGCCGTCGGAAATATCGAGTGCCGCATGCGCCACACCGCGAAGTGCCATGCCCAGCGCGATGCGCGGCGTTGGCGTGTCCATGCGCGGGCGCACCTGGCTGAAGTCCGGTTCGGGCAGCAGCCATTCGCCACGGAAGTCGCCCAGCGCCAGGCGGGCATCGCCAAGCGTGCCGGAGACCCAGATATCGTCGCCAGGGCGTGCGGCATCGCGTCGCAGTGCCTTATGCACAGGTACGTCGCCGAACACCGTCAGGCTCAGCGTCAGCGGGCCGCGCGTGGTGTCGCCGCCGATCAGCTCGCAGCCGTGGGCGTCTGCCAGTTCCAGCATGCCGGCGGCCAGTTCGGACAGCCATGCGGCTTGCGCATCGGGCAGCGCCAGCGCTAGTGTGAAGGCGCGGGGCTCGGCACCCATGGCCGCCAGGTCGGACAGGTTGACCGCCAGCGCCTTGTGCCCAAGTGAGCGCGGCGCCACGTCCGGAAAGAAGTGCCGCCCGCTGACCAGCATGTCGGTGCTGATGGCAAGGTGGTGTCCGGGGCGCCCTTCAATCAGCGCGCAATCGTCGCCCACGCCCAGTACCGCCTTTTGCGCGGGCCGGGTAAAGAAGCGGCGGATCAGGTCGAACTCGGAGAGCTGGGCGCTGGAGGAATCGGGCATGAAGGGAGTCGGGGCGGCGGAGATTCTGCGAAGGGCCAGGGAAACCTCGCCGGGTCGCGGCCGCTGCGGGTTTCGCCCTGCTGTTCAGCGCTGGCGGCATGCGGCATATTGTACCGAAACGCAAAGGTGCCTCGCGCAAAACGCTTATTGTGAAATAATATTTCACAATATAAAATGCCAGGTTCCAAAGGAAGAGACTGCGGGTACGTGGAGCCGACCCGCCATTTCGTGTCCCATACGTGATTAACGGCTCCACCGACCGGAAGATGCGCCGATGACCAGTCCCCAGCAGCCCACGCCCCAAGACGACCTGAAGCAGCAGCAGCGTGAGGCGCTGCGCAAAGCTGCCCTGGAATATCACGAGTTTCCGACCCCGGGCAAGATCTCTGTTACGCCGACCAAGCCGCTGTCCAACCAGCGTGACCTGGCCCTGGCGTACTCGCCGGGCGTGGCCTACGCGTGCGAGGAAATCGTCGCCGATCCGCTCAATGCATTCCGCTACACCGCGCGCGGCAACCTGGTCGGCGTGATCACCAACGGCACCGCGGTGCTGGGCCTGGGTGATATCGGCCCGGCGGCTTCCAAGCCGGTGATGGAAGGCAAGGCAGGCCTGTTCAAGAAGTTCGCCGGCATCGACGTGTTCGACATCGAACTCGACGAGAAGGACCCCGAGAAGCTGGTGCAGATCATCGCCGCGCTCGAGCCCACCTTCGGCGGCATCAACCTGGAAGACATCAAGGCACCCGAGTGCTTCTACGTTGAGCGCAAGCTGCGCGAGCGCATGAAGATTCCCGTCTTCCACGATGACCAGCATGGCACCGCCATCGTGGTCGGCGCGGCTGTGGTCAATGGCTTGACCGTGGTCGGCAAAGATATCAGCAAGGTCAAGCTGGTGGCTTCCGGCGCGGGCGCTGCGGCGCTGGCTTGCCTGGACCTGCTGCTCGACCTCGGCATGAAGATCGAGAACATCTGGGTGACCGACCTGGCGGGCGTGGTCTATGAAGGCCGCGCTGAGCTGATGGACCCGGAAAAGGCCCGCTTTGCGCAAAAGACCGACAAGCGCAAGCTGGCAGAAGTGATCGATGGCGCCGATATTTTCCTGGGCCTGTCCGCTGCCGGCGTGCTCAAGCAGGACATGGTCCAGCGCATGGCCGACAAGCCGCTGGTGCTGGCCCTGGCCAACCCCAACCCGGAAATCCTGCCGGAGCTGGTCAAGGAAGTCCGTCCGGACGCGGTGATCGCCACCGGCCGTACCGATTACCCGAACCAGGTCAACAACGTCCTGTGCTTCCCCTTCATCTTCCGCGGCGCGCTGGACTGCGGCGCCACCACCATCACGCGTGAGATGGAAGTCGCCGCGGCGCATGCGATTGCGGAACTGGCCCGCCAGGAGCAGAGCGACATCGTCGCCACCGCCTATGGCATACAGGACCTGTCCTTCGGCCCCGAGTACCTGATTCCCAAGCCGTTCGATCCGCGCCTGATCGTCAAGATCGCGCCGGCGGTGGCCGAGGCCGCCATGAAGTCCGGCGTGGCCGCGCGCCCCATCAAGGACATGGACGCGTACCGCCTGCAGCTGCAGCAGTTCGTGTACCACTCCGGCACCCTGATGAAGCCGATCTACGCGGCTGCCCGCCAGGTCGACATGGAGAAGAAGCGCATCGTCTTCGCCGAGGGCGAGGAAGAGCGTGTGCTGCGCGCGGTGCAGGTGATCGTCGACGAAAAGCTGGCCAACCCGATCCTGGTCGGCCGCCCGGCCGTCATCGCCCACCGCATCGAGCGCTTTGGCCTACGCCTGCGCGGCGGCATCGACTTCACCGTGGTCAACCCGGAACACGATGCACGTTTCCGCGACTACTCCGAGGCGTACTTCAAGATGATGGCCCGCCAGGGCATCACCCAGCAGTACGCCAAGCTGGAAATGCGCCGCCGCACCACGCTGATCGGCGCGATGCTGGTCAAGCAGGGCGAGGCCGATGGCATGATCTGCGGCACGGTCAGCACGACTGCCGCGCACCTGCGCTACATCGACCAGATCCTGGGTGGCACCAACGAGGTGTATGCGGCGATGAACGGGCTGGTCCTGCCGGGCCGGCAGATCTTCCTGGTCGACACCCACGTCAACATCGACCCGACCGCTGGCCAGCTGGCCGAGATCACCCTGATGGCCGCCGAAGAGCTCAAGCGCTTCGGCATCGTCCCCAAGGTGGCGCTGGTGTCGCACTCCAACTTCGGCACATCCGAAGCGCCTTCGGCGCAGAAAATGCGCGAAACCCTGGCGATCCTGCGCGAGCGCGCCCCGGATCTCGAGGTGGATGGCGAGATGCATGGCGATTGCGCGCTGGACCCGAAGCTGCGTGACACGCTGGTGCCGGACGGCACCCTCAAGGGCGAGGCCAACCTGCTGGTGTGCCCGAATATCGACGCTGCCAACATCGCCTACAACCTGCTCAAGGTCGCGGCGGGCAACAATGTGGCGATCGGGCCGATCCTGCTTGGCGTCAAGGCGCCTGTCCACATCCTGACGCCTTCGGCCACGGTGCGGCGTATCGTCAATATGACGTCGCTGGTGGTGGTGGACGCGGCAGCCAAGCGCTAAATCCCTGTCAGTCTTGAAAAGCCGGGCTTGCCCGGCTTTTTTATTGTCTTTTTACTGCCGCCGGCACCCCGTCAGTGTGTGCACACATTTTCTTAACATGTTGAAACAATTGAGGTTTTCCACTCCGTCCGGGGGCGGGGATTGATTATTTATTAGCATGGGCGTAACCTTATGCCTTTGAAGTACGCGCTCGTTACACGCGCGACGACGCTGTCGATTTACGCGCAGGCCGTCCGGGGCGCAGGCAAAATGGGCAGTTTAGGTGGCGCGGCAACCGCGCAGCGGCGCCGGGATCGTTTGGTTGGTGTCCTCAAATCAAGACAAGCAACGTGGGTTCCCAGATTCCTTTGACGCAGCGCGCATCACAATGGATTTCAGTCGCCGGTCTGGCGCGAGTGGCAAGCCGGGTGCTGGCAGGCGTGGCGTTGTCGTGCGCGCTGGCGCAGCCGGTGCTGGCACGCCAGGCGGCCGATGACGGCACGGGAACCATCGCAGTACAACAGTTGCCCAACGAGGCACAGTCCACGTTGGAGCGGATCGAAGCGGGTGGCCCGTTTCCCTACGCCAAGGATGGCTCGAGGTTCGGCAACTACGAGCGCGCCCTGCCGCAAAGGTCGCGCAATTACTACCGCGAATACACGGTGAAGACAAATAGCCGAAATCGAGGAGCACGACGGATCGTATGTGGCGGTGATCAACGCGCCACCAACGACTGTTACTACACGGACGACCACTACAACAGTTTCAAACGGATAGCCAAATGATGACTGACATTTTCGGACTGGGCGACGCCCTTGCCGCCCGCGAAGAGCGCGGCGCCGGAGATGGCTGGCAGCGGGCCCAGACCCAGGCCCAGAATCTTTACGACAACGTGTTGACGATGCCCCGCAACGAGCTCTCGCAACAAACGCCGCTCGCACCCGTTCCCGCAGCCGGCACTGACGGCAGCCAAGAGGGAGCCATGACCCTGTTCAAGACGGTGCGTCCAAACATCGTCCAGTCGATCCGCGCGTTTCGCGTGCCCGAACTCGCGCAGGCCGCGGTGGAGCTGGGCCAGCATTTCCTGTATGCGAACTGCGCACACTGCCAGAGCAAGGCGGAAGTGCTGGAAACCATCGCCACCAACTTCCTCTTTCCCAAGCATTTCGGCAAGAATTTCGATGCGTTGGCCGATTGCCTGACCGACCTGATCTACAAGGCGGGCCCGCAGCCCGGCTTCGTGATCGTGCTCGAAGGCCTGCCGATTGCGCAGAAGTTCGACAAGGAAGGGCGCGAGGTTTTGCTCGATGTGTTCCGTGATGCGGCCGAGTTCTGGGCCGAGCGCAAGGTGCAGTTCCGCGTGTTCTACTCCTTCGCCTGAGCGCCAGCCGCCTGTAGCGAAGACAGCATGATAAAAAAAGGCCCGCTAGCAGCGGGCCTTTTGCTTTGCCGGCAGGGCGCGGGGTTACGCCGCCGGCGGTACCTGGCCTTGCGGCGTCAGCTTGTCGATCAGCTCCGGCAGCCCTTCGCTGAGATGGGCTGCGACATCGTCCTGGGACAGGCCCGTCTTTTCGGCCAGGCTCTCCAGCGCGCCGGTACCACCCAGTGCGCTGGCCAGCGCGGACGGCGAGACCGCCTGGTTGGCGCCGGTGCCGATCCACGAGTTGACCTGTTCGCCCAGGCCCGCCTGGGCCAGGACCTGCTGCAAGGCGCCGATGCCGCCGGCCGCCGCGCCCAGCGCGGGCGCGCCGCCGGCCTGGCCGCCCAGCAGCCCGCCGAGCAATCCGCCCAGATCGAGGCCGCCTGGTGCGCCACCGGCCGCGCCGCCGCCCATCAGGCCGCCGAGCAGTCCGCCAAGGCCGCCGAGGCCTCCCGCGCCTGCCGAGGCCGGATCCTGCGCGCCGCCGCCGCTGCTCTCCCCGCCCTTATGGCGCATGGCCAGCATGGCCAGCAGCCCCAGCGCCATCATCATCTTGGGGTTCAGGCCGCCAGCGCCCGCGTCGCCGCTGCCGCGCTGCCCGAGCACTCCGCCCAGCACGCTATCGAGTAGTCCCATGATCGACTCCTTCCGGTGAGTGTGGCGCCGGGCCGGGATGGCCCGGGTGCCGTCAAAATCCGCCCAGTACCGCGTTGAGCGTGGCCAGGCAGGCAAGCCCGGCTGTTTCCGTACGCAAGATGCGCGGCCCGAGTGACACGCCCGTGAAACCGGCGCGCAGCGCCGCCGCCTCCTCGTCCGGCGCCAGCCCGCCTTCGGGCCCGATCAGCAGTGTCACGCCGCGGTCCAGCAACGCATTGCGCTGCTCGGTGGCAAACGATACCAGCGACTGCGAGGCCCGCGGCGATACCAGCAGCCGTGCCCCATCCTGGGCCGCGGCAGGCTTTGCCTGCAGGCCCAACCAGGATTCCACGTTAGCGACCGGTGCGACCTCCGGCAAGCGATTGCGCCCACATTGCTCGCATGCGGCCTCGACCAGCGCCTGCCAGTGCGCCTGGCGTTTCTGCGCCCGCTCTCCCGAGAGCCGGACCACGGAGCGGGCCGCCTGCAGCGGCTGGATGGCGGCAACGCCAAGCTCGACGGATTTCTCGATCAGCCAGTCCATCTTGTCGCCGCCCGCCAGCCCCTGCGCCAGCGTGACGCGGAACGGCGGCTCGGCCTCGAACGGATCGTGGCTGCCGATCCGCGCCAGCGCATGGCGCTTGCCGATTTCGACCAGGGTAGCCGCATGGCTGCCGCCGCGCCCGTCGAACAGGGTGATGTCGTCGCCTGGGTTGAGCCGCAGCACCTGGACATGGCGCACCACGGCTTCAGGCAACGGCATGTCGGTCTCGGCGGCCAACGTGGCATCAATGAAAAAGCGAGGCGGCATCAGGCGGATCCGTCCTCGTTCTTGCCGGCGGCTTTGTCCACCGGCTTGCCGAAGCCCCAGCGGTAGCCATCAGGATCCTCGACCATGCAGTAGCGGTCGCCCCAGAACTGGTCGGCGGGCGCCATCAGGCTGACCGCTCCGGCGGCGACGGCGCGCGCGTGCATGGCATCGACGTCGTCGCAGTAGACGTAGAACGTCTGCGGGCATTCGACGCCGAGCGAGCGGGGCGCGCGCGCGGTGCTGCCCCAGGCGCCTTCGGGCGCGAACATCACGACGAGCTCGCCCTGGTAGTGCATCTCGGCGTGGGTCGGCACACCGTTTTCGTCGACCACGTTCCCCGCGCTGAAACCGAAGGCGCGGTGATAGAAGTCGAGCGCGCTGCGCCCGTTGCCCACCGTCAGGTAGGGGGTGAGCCAGGGGGTGTTGGCCGGTCTTGTCATGATCGTCTCCTGGTTACGGGAAGCCGCGCGGGGCTTGCCTGGGCGGCAAGACTCGCGGTGCGAGCGAGCATCTTACGCGGGTGCGCAGGCGCTGTCGAAAAGCGCCTGCAGGTGCAGGGGCAGGGCGAACAAGGCCGGATGGAGCGCGGCGTGGTAGCAGCGCAGCTTGCGGTCGAGCTTCCAGGCGCGCAGCCGCTCATCGAGCTGCGCGGCATCGGCGCCGCGCACGTCGAGGGTGTCGCTGGCCAGCGCGATGGCCCATTGCGCGCCGTAGACGGGGATGAAGGTGGTGATGGGGTGGACTTGCGCAAAGCACTGCCGCAAGCGCGCGGCGAGCACGCGGACCGAATCGGGGCGGTGTTCCGGCGGGCCAAGGTGCAGGGACAGCGCGCCGCCGGGCGCCAGGCAGCGCCGGGCGGTTTGCAGGCCGTGGTTGGAAAAGAGCGCAGCCGCCGGGCTGCCGTCGTCGGCCTCGGTCAGATCGAATACGATCAGGTCGAACTGCCGCCCCGCACGGCCAAAGGCTTCCATCAAGCCCAGCGCGTCGCCAATGGCGAGGTGCACGCGTGGATCCTCGAAGGCGCCCTGGTGGATGCCGTCCAGCCAGGCCCGGGCCAGCGTCACGACATCGGGGTCGAGTTCGGCCACCACCACCTCGCGCATGAAGGGCAGGCGCAGCAATTCATGCGCCGAGCCGCCGTCGCCGCCACCCACCACCAGCGCGGAGCGTGCCGCGCCATGGGCCACGGCCATGGGGTGCACCATCAGCTCATGCTGGATGAAGGCGTCCGCTTCCGCGCTCATGATGCGGCCATCGAGGCGGAAGATCCGGCCAAAGCGGGGATGCTCGCCAATCTCGATTTGCTGGTACGGCGAGCGCATTGCCGCGAGCAGCCGAATCTGGCCCAAGGTGGTGCCAACGCCTGGGGAAAGCCATTCGGTCCATTGCAGATGGCCGCCAGGCGGGGCCGCCGGGTGGCCTAACTCCCCCCTTTGATCTGGTAAAATTGCGCTTTTCCCGCCGCCAGGTTCCCGCCGCATGTCTCACCTCGCTCATCCCGCCGCCAGTCCGCACGCTTCGCAGCCCGTCCAACTCATGGCCAACGCCATCCGCGTCCTGGCCATGGACGCCGTCCAGCAGGCCAATTCAGGCCACCCCGGCATGCCGATGGGCATGGCGGATATCGCGGTTGCGCTGTGGGGCCGTCATCTGAAGCATAACCCGAGCAACCCCAAGTGGGCTGACCGCGACCGCTTCGTGCTGTCCAACGGCCACGGCTCGATGCTGCTTTATGCGCTGCTGCACCTGACCGGCTACGACCTGCCCTTGGCCGAACTGAAGAACTTCCGCCAGATGCACAGCAAGACGGCAGGCCACCCGGAATACGGCATCACCCCGGGCGTGGAAACCACCACCGGCCCGCTGGGCCAAGGCCTGACCAATGCGGTCGGCATGGCGCTGGCTGAACGCCTGCTGGGCGAGGAATTCAACCGCCCGGGCTTCGACATCGTCAACCACCACACCTATGTGTTCCTGGGAGACGGCTGCCTGATGGAAGGCATCAGCCACGAGGCCTGCTCGCTGGCCGGCACGCTCAAGCTGAACAAGCTGGTCGCGCTCTGGGACGACAACGGCATCTCGATCGACGGCGACGTGGTGCACTGGTTCGCCGACGACACCCCGAAGCGTTTCGAAGCCTACGGCTGGAATGTGATTCGCGCGGTGGACGGCCATGACGCCGCCGCCGTGGATGCCGCCATCGCCGAAGCCAAGCACAGCGACCGTCCGACCCTGATCTGCTGCCGTACCCTGATCGGCAAGGGCGCGCCCAACAAGGAAGGCGGCCACGATGTGCATGGCGCGCCGCTTGGTGGCGCCGAAATCCTGGCCACGCGCGAGGCGCTGGGCTGGGCCCACGCCCCGTTCGAACTCCCGGCCGAAGTCTATACGGCATGGGATGCGAAGGCCCGCGGCGGTTCGCTGGAAAAGGCCTGGAACGCGCTGTTCGAGGCTTATGCGGAGCGCTTCCCGTACGAAGCCGGCGAATTCCAGCGCCGCATGCGCGGCGAGCTGCCCGGCGCGTTTGACGCTGCCGTGGACGCTTTCCTGGCCAAGTGCGAGGAAAAGGCGGAAACCATCGCTACCCGCAAGGCCAGCCAGAACACCATCGAGGCGCTCGCGCCGGTGCTGCCGGAATTCCTGGGGGGCTCGGCCGACCTGACCGGCTCCAACCTGACCAACTGGTCCGGCAGCAAGGCCGTGCGCGGCGATGCCTGGGGCAACCACATCAACTACGGCGTGCGCGAGTTCGGCATGAGCGCCATCATGAACGGCATCACGCTGCATGGTGGCTACATCCCCTACGGCGGCACCTTCCTGACCTTCTCCGACTACAGCCGCAATGCCCTGCGCATGGCGGCGCTGATGAAGATCCGCACGCTGTTCGTGTTCACCCACGACTCCATCGGCCTGGGCGAAGACGGCCCGACCCACCAGTCGATCGAACACGTCGCCAGCCTGCGCCTGATCCCCAATATGGATGTGTGGCGTACCGCCGACACGACCGAAACCGCGGTGGCCTGGGCCCAGGCCGTGCGCCGCGAGAACGGCCCGAGCTGCCTGATTTTCAGCCGCCAGAACCTGCCGTTCCAGACGCGTGACGACACCACCCGCGCCAATATCGCGCGGGGCGGCTACGTGCTGCGCGCTGGCAACAATCCCAAGACCGGCCGTCCGGATGCCGTGATCATCGCCACCGGCTCGGAAGTCGGCCTGGCCGTGGGTGCCGCAGAGCAACTGGCTGCTGACGGCGTGCACGTGCGCGTGGTCTCGGTGCCGGCAACCACGGTATTCGACAAGCAGGACGCCGCCTACAAGGCATCGGTGCTGCCGGCCGGCGTGCCGCGCGTGGCGGTCGAGGCAGGCGTGACGGACTTCTGGTGGAAGTACCAGGTCCAGGCCGTGGTGGGCATCGACACCTTCGGCGAATCGGCTCCCGCTGGCGTATTGTTCAAGCACTTCGGCTTCACGGTCGAGAACGTCGTGCGCACCGTGCGCGACACCCTCGGTCAGTAACAGGTATTCCCGGGCCCGCGCAGCGGTCGACTCGGCCGCGCGGGCCGGCAGACGCTTTCCCGCATCCATCGATCGTTAGCCTACTCAGGAGATAAACATGACCATCAAGATCGGCATCAACGGCTTCGGCCGCATCGGGCGCATGGTGTTCCGCGCCGCCGCCGCCAACTTCAAGGAAATCGAAGTCGTCGGCATCAACGACCTGCTCGAGCCCGACTACCTGGCTTACATGCTGAAGTACGACTCGGTGCACGGCCGCTTTGACGGCGAAGTGTCGGTCGACGGCAACACCCTGATCGTCAATGGCAAGAAAATCCGCCTGACCGCAGTCAAGGACCCGTCCGAACTGAAGTGGGGCGAGATCGGCGCCGACGTGGTGATCGAATCCACCGGCATCTTCCTGACCAAGGAAGGCGCGCAGAAGCACATCGACGCGGGCGCCAAGAAGGTGATCATGTCGGCACCGTCCAAGGATGACACCCCGATGTTCGTGTACGGCGTGAACCACGGCACGTACAAGGGCGAAGCGATCATCTCCAACGCCAGCTGCACCACCAACTGCCTGGCGCCGGTCGCCAAGGTGCTGAACGACAAGTGGGGCATCAAGCGCGGCCTGATGACCACCGTGCACGCCACCACCGCCACGCAAAAGACCGTCGACGGCCCCTCCAACAAGGACTGGCGCGGTGGCCGCGGCATCCTGGAAAACATCATCCCGTCGAGCACTGGCGCTGCCAAGGCCGTGGGCGTGGTGATTCCCGAGCTGAACAAGAAGCTGACCGGCATGTCGTTCCGCGTGCCGACCTCCGACGTGTCGGTGGTCGACCTGACCGTCGAACTGGAAAAGGGTGCCACCTACGCCGAGATCTGCGCCGAAATGAAGGCACAGAGCCAGGGCGCGCTCAAGGGCGTGCTGGGCTACACCGAAGACAAGGTGGTTGCCACGGATTTCCGCGGCGATGCACGCACCTCGATCTTCGACGCGGAAGCCGGCATCGCGCTGGACTCGACCTTCGTCAAGATCGTGAGCTGGTACGACAACGAGTGGGGCTATTCCAACAAGGTGCTGGAAATGGCTCGCGTGGTCGCCAAGTAAGTTTGCCGGGATAGGTTGGTTTGCGCACGGAACAAGGCGGCATTCCCTGGGATACCGCCTTGTCGTCTGCTTGCAACTCCAGCTATCGGAAGCCTAGGCGGGTCCTTTTGCCAGGATCCTGGCAAAAGGACGAAGGCCGGCACGGTGCAAGGGGCTGGCGCGGAATTCCTGTTCCGTTCCCCGCTTTGCTCTTACACTGTGAAAGTGCTGGAAACACCAATGTGCAGCCAATGCAAGTGACGATACGGTCATTCCCAATTCCCAATCCAACCTGGGTGAGATCATGGTGAATGTGGATACCAAGCTGCTCGTGATTTTTACCGAGCTGCTCAGCAAGCGAAACGCGACCTATGTCGCGGAAAAAATGCATATGACCGCACCTGCGGTTTCGCATTCGCTGGGCCGCCTTCGCGAGATTTTCGACGATCCCCTCTTCATCCGCGTGCCTCACGGCCTGACGCCGACACCGCGAGCCCTGGAACTGGGGCCGAAGATTCGCGACATGCTGGACCTGTGGTCCTCGATCAACGAGGGCGACGCCGATAATTTCGACCCCGCCACCGCCACCGGCACCCTTAACATCGGCTTTGCCGCCGAGCTGGGCGATACGGTCTTCAACCGCTTTATCCTGCGCATCAAGCAACTGGCGCCGGAGTTGCATATCAAGCTGGTCGAATCCCATTCCTGGGAGTCGGATGTGGCCGCCATGCGCGGCAACGAGCTGGACCTGGCGTTCTCGCCATTCCCGACCCGGCACCCCGAAATCGTGGAAGAGATGGTGACGTCGCTCAACCTCTGGGTTTGCGCGCGTAAAAACCATCCGGTGCTCAAGGGCACCTGCACGCTCGAGCAGTATCTCGACTGCGGCCACATCTTCATGGCGCATTCGGGCGGCAATGGCCGTCCGGCACCGTCGCTGATCCCGCTGGACTACGCGTTGCAGCAGCGCGGGCTAAAGCGCAATGCCACGCTGACGGTGCATTCCTGGCGCGCACAGTCGGAGCTGGCCGCGCAGACCGACATGATCTTCACGGTCAATGCGCTGACCAAGGACATGGCTTGCGAGACCTACGGCCTCAAGGCCTTCCCCTTGCCGGCGGAACTTAACACCACGCTGGGCCTGAACATGTTCTGGCACCGCAGCCGCAACACCCACCCGATGCTGGTGTGGGCACGCGGGCTGTTCCGCCAGGTCGTGGGCGAATTCGTCGGCGTGCCGGCGGTTGCGCGCGGCCTGCACATCGTTGCCGAGCAGGATCATACGGAATCGTGAAGCAGGCTTGAAATAAAAAAAACCGGCGCTGGCGCCGGTTTTTTTATGTTCGCGGGGCAGGCCGCGGCTGGCTTAGCGCTTGGGCCGGTGGGGGCACTCGTGCTTGGTGCAGCTGCCATAGAGCGACAATGCGTGTTCTTGCAGCGCGAAGCCGCGCTCGGTTGCGATGCTTTGCTGGCGACGCTCGATCTCGGAGTCGTAGAATTCCTCCACGCGGCCGCAATCGATGCAGACCAGGTGGTCGTGATGCTTGCCTTCATTCAGCTCGAAAATGGCTTTGCCGGATTCGAAGTTGTTGCGCGACAGCAGTCCAGCCTGCTCGAACTGGGTCAGCACGCGATAGACGGTCGCAAGGCCGATATCCATTTGTTCGTTGAGCAGGATGCGGTAAACGTCTTCAGCGCTGAGGTGGCGCTGCTCGCTGGTCTGGAAGATCTCGAGGATCTTCAGACGCGGTACGGTCGCTTTAAGACCGATATTTTTGAGGTCCGCCGGACTCGGCATGGGCGTGACTCCCTAGAGTACAATGTCTGGATAGTTGAATCATAAGGGTTTTGGCGGCAAAAGTCGCCCCGGCGGTTGCCCGGGGCTCGGTCACCTGCCCTAGGCTGCGCTCGCGATGATCCATCGCCGCTGCCGCCTCATGGTAAGCGCCGTGAGGGCCTGAATCGGCACTTTTCTCTCCCTTCTAGAAGCGAGATACATGCGTTCATTTCGTTCGTCCGCCATGCGTCCGACGCTGGTTACTACTGTGCTGGCTGCAGCTACCCTGCTAACGGCTGCGTGCTCCACCTATGACAATACGTCGCGCAAGGTCGCCAACGCGATCACGCCGTACCGTATCAATATCGTGCAAGGCAACTTTGTCTCGCGTGAAGCTGCCGCGCAGTTGCGTGAAGGCATGACGCGCGAGCAGGTCAAGTTCCTGCTCGGCACGCCGCTGCTGGCCGATGTGTTCCACGGCAATCGCTGGGACTACGTGTTCTCGTTCCGCCGCGGCAATACGCCGGTGGTGCAGCAGCGCCGCTATACCGTGTTCTTCGATGGCGACAAGCTGGTCAAGTTCGGTGGCGACGAGCTGCCGTCCGAATACGAGCTGATTGCCGAAATCGACGGCATGAAGGCCATGCAGGCGGGCAAGGTACCGACGCCCAAGGCACCGGCCGAGACCGTTGCCGCGGCTTCGGAAGCGGCTGCCGCCCCGGCCGCAGCCACGGATGCCGCTCCCGCCGCAGCGCCTGCGCCGGCAGCGCCGGCTGCCGCAGCCTCATCCGCCGAGGCCGGTGGCCCCGCCAGCCCGACCAACTGAGCCTTCAGGCCCGAATGCCGGCCGCGTCACGCGGCCGGCTTGTATTTTGACTGCTGACACGCCATGAATATCGCCATCGCAGGTGCCTCCGGCCGCATGGGCCGTATGCTGATCGAACACGTACTCGCCACCGAAGGCGTCACCCTGTCGGGCGCGCTGGATGTGCCGGGCGCCCCGGCGCTGGGCCAGGATGCCGGGCTGCTGCTGGGCCGCACCACGGGCGTGGTGATCACCTCGGATATCGAGACTGCCCTCGCTGGCGCCGACTGCCTGATCGACTTCACCCGGCCCGAGGGCACGCTCGTGCACCTGGCAGCGGCCAAGCGCCTGGGCGTCAAGGTGGTCACCGGCACCACCGGGTTTGACGACGCCGGCCGTGCCGCCATCGCCGAGGCTGCCAAGCACATCGGCGTAGTGTTCTCCGCCAATATGAGCGTGGGCGTCAATGCCACGTTCAAGCTGCTGGAAGTTGCCGCCAAGCTGCTGTCTTCCGGCTACGACATCGAAGTCATCGAGGCGCACCACCGCCATAAGGTAGATGCCCCGTCGGGCACCGCGCTGGCGATGGGCGAGGTGGTGGCCAAGGCATTGGGCCGCGATCTGAAGACCTGCGGCGTGTTTGCCCGCGAAGGCCACACCGGCCCGCGCGACCCCAATTCCATCGGCTTTGCCACCGTGCGCGGCGGCGATATCGTGGGCGACCACACCGTGATGTTCGCCGGCACCGGCGAGCGCATCGAGATCACGCACAAGTCGTCCAGCCGTCAGTCGTATGCCGAGGGCGCGCTACGCGCGGCGCGCTTTCTCGCCGACAAGCCCACCGGGCTGTTCGACATGCAGGACGTGCTTGGCCTGAAGTAAGGCCCCCGGCACGCCCTGCGCCGCAAGTGCCGACGGTTATAATCGGCACTTTCGCCGTTCCAGCGCAGGCGGGCGCCGCAAGGCTTGCCCGCCGCTTATCTTTTCCACGCTTTTCGCACGCCGACGCACCGCGCCGTTGTCCTGAACATGCAAGACAAATACCTTCCCTCAGCCGTTGAACAAGCCGCCCAGCAACACTGGCAAGCCATCGATGCCTACCGCGTATCGGAAGAGGCGAAGCTGGCCGACGGCAGCGAGAAGCCGAAGTTCTATGCCTGCTCGATGCTGCCTTACCCGTCGGGCAAGCTGCATATGGGCCACGTGCGCAATTACACCATCAACGACATGATGGCGCGCCATCTGCGCATGAACGGGCACAACGTGCTGATGCCGATGGGCTGGGACGCGTTCGGCATGCCGGCGGAAAACGCCGCGCTCAACAATGGCGTGGCGCCGGCGGCCTGGACCTACAACAACATCGCTGAAATGAAGCGGCAGATGCAGTCGATGGGCCTGGCCATCGACTGGTCGCGCGAAGTCGCCACCTGCAGCCCGGACTACTACCGCTGGAACCAGTGGCTGTTCCTCAAGATGCTGGAAAAGGGCATCGCCTACCGCAAGACTGGCACGGTGAACTGGGATCCGGTCGACCAGACCGTGCTGGCCAACGAGCAGGTCATCGATGGGCGCGGCTGGCGCTCGGGCGCGCTGGTTGAAAAGCGCGAGATCCCGATGTACTACCTGCGCATCACCGACTACGCCGAGGAACTGCTCGGCGACCTGGACGACCTGGGCTGGCCCGAGCGCGTCAAGATCATGCAGCAGAACTGGATCGGCAAGAGCGTGGGCGTGCGCTTCGCGTTCCCGCATGCCATCGCCGGTGACGACGGCAAGCTGATCGGCGACGGCAAGCTCTATGTGTTCACCACGCGCGCCGACACCATCATGGGCGTGACCTTCTGCGCGGTCGCCGCCGAGCACCCGCTGGCCACCCATGCCGCCGCGACCAATCCTGAACTGGCCGCCTTCATCAACGAGTGCAAGCACGGCTCGGTGATGGAAGCCGATATGGCGACCATGGAAAAGAAGGGCATGCCCACCGGCCTGAAGGTGACGCACCCCCTGACCGGCGAGCAGGTCGAGGTGTGGGTTGGCAACTACGTGCTGATGAGCTACGGCGACGGCGCTGTGATGGGCGTGCCCGCGCACGACGAACGCGACTTTGCCTTTGCCAACAAATACGGCCTGCCGATCAAGCAAGTGGTCGATATGGTTGACGCCAAAAAGGGCCAGCCGTTCTCCACCGAAGCCTGGCAGGAGTGGTATGGCGACAAGGAGCACGGCACCTGCATCCATAGCGGCAAATACGACGGCCTGGACTACAAGGCTGCGGTGCAAGCCATCGCAGCCGATCTCGGTGCCAAGGGCCTGGGCGAGAAGAAGGTCACCTGGCGCCTGCGCGACTGGGGCATCTCGCGCCAGCGCTACTGGGGCACGCCGATCCCGCTGATCCATTGCGACGACTGCGGCGTGGTGCCGGTGCCGGAGCAAGACCTGCCGGTGGTGCTGCCGGAAGACCTGGTGCCGGACGGCACCGGCAACCCGCTGGCCAAGGATCCGCGTTTCCTCGCGTGCACCTGCCCGTCGTGCGGCAAGCCGGCGCGCCGCGAGACCGACACCATGGATACCTTCATCGATTCGTGCTGGTATTACATGCGCTATACCTGCCCGGACGCGGCCACCATGGTCGATGCGCGCAACGACTACTGGATGCCGATGGACCAGTACATCGGCGGCATCGAGCACGCGATCCTGCACCTGCTGTACGCCCGCTTCTGGACCAAGGTCATGCGCGACATGGGCCTGGTCACGTTCAACGAGCCGTTCTCCAACCTGCTCACGCAGGGCATGGTGCTCAACGATACCTACTACCGCGAAGACGCGGCGGGCAAGAAGACCTGGTTCAACCCGGCCGAAGTCGACGTCAGCACCGATGAGCGCGGCCGCCCGCTGGGCGCCGTGCTCAAGGCGGATGGCCAGCCGGTGGTGATCGGCGGCGTGGAGAAGATGTCGAAGTCCAAGAACAACGGCATTGACCCGCAGGCCCTGATCGACCAATACGGCGCCGACACCGCGCGCCTGTTCGTCATGTTCGCCGCGCCGCCCGAGCAGCAGCTCGAGTGGAGCGGCTCGGGCGTGGAGGGCGCTTCGCGCTTCCTGCGCCGGGTGTGGAACTACGGCTATGCCAACGCCGAGGCGATTGCGGCGGCGGGCAATGCCGTGCCATCCGGCGACGCCGACGCAGCGCTGCGCCGCGAGATCCACAGCGTGCTCAAGCAGGCCAACTACGACTATCAGCGCATCCAGTACAACACCGTGGTGTCGGCGACCATGAAGATGCTCAACGCGCTGGAAGACGCCAAGCAGGCCACGCCCGCCGCGCGCCGCGAGGGCCTGGGCATCCTGCTGCGCGTGCTGTATCCGGTGGTGCCGCACGTCACCCACGGGCTGTGGCAAGAGCTTGGCTACGCCACGCAGTACGGCGATCTGCTCGACGCAGCCTGGCCGCAGGTGGACGAATCCGCGCTGGTGCAAAGCGAGCTGGACCTCGTGCTGCAGATCAACGGCAAGGTGCGCGGCAGCCTGAAGGTGCCGGCCGACGCCGACCGCGCCGCCATCGAGGCCATGGCTGCCGCCAGCGAGATCGTTGCCAAGTTCGCTGACGGCGCCGCGCCGAAGAAGATCGTGGTGGTCCCGGGCCGCCTCGTTAATGTGGTTCTTTAACGTGACGCTGTAACTAGCGTCAGAGAAGCCAACAAGGGAGCTGCCCACATGGATGGACAGAAGCTGGATCGACCGCTGCAGGGCCGCCGCAAGGTCCTGGCCACGCTGCTGCTGGCCGGCCTGCTGGGCGGCTGCGGGTTTCACATGCGCGGCAACGCGGACTTTGCATTCAAGCGGCTGTATGTGAGCATTCCGCCCAATACGCTGATGGGCTCCGATTTGCGCCGCGCCATCCGCAACGGATCGGACACGCAGATCGTGACCGACCCGAAAGAAGCGGACGCCCTGCTCGATGTGCTGCAGGATACGCGTACCAAGACGGTGCTGTCGATCACCACCACTGGCGTGGTGCGCGAGTACCGCCTGACGCAGCGCTTCACCTTCCGCCTGCGTGACGCCGGCGGCCAGGAGCTGATCGCGCCGTCGCAGCTGGTGCTCACGCGCGACCTGACCTACAACGAAGCCAACACGCTGGCCAAGGATTACGAAGAGCAGCAGCTCTATCGCGACATGCAGCGTGACATCGTGCAGCAGCTGATTCGCCGGCTGAGCGCGGTCAAGGCCATCTGAGCGGCGCGAGAAGCGCCGGCCAGACAAGCTCAATAGGCAAGGACAGAGGAAAGAAGCGCACGGCATGCAGCTCAAGCTCGACGGACTCGAAGCGCACCTGCGCCAGGCCAAGGGACGCGGCCTGGCACCGCTCTACGTGGTGCATGGCGACGAGCACCTGCTGGTGCTAGAGGCGGTCGACCGCCTGCGCCAGGCTGCGCGCGAGGCCGGCTTCACGGAGCGCGAGGTGCTGTCCTCCGAGCGCGGCTTCAACTGGGGCCACGTGGTCCAGGCGCAGCAATCGATGTCGCTGTTCGGCGATCGCAAGATCGTCGAGCTGCGGATTCCCTCCGGCAAGCCCGGCAAGGACGGCGGCGAGGCGCTGCGCGCGGTGGCTGCCCAGCCTTCGCCGGACGTGGTCATGTTCATCACGCTGCCGCGGCTGGACTTCGCCACGGCCAAGTCGGCCTGGTTCCAGGCGCTGGACGCCGCCGGCGTGTCGATCAAGGTCGATTCCGTCGACCGCACGCGGCTGCCGGCCTGGGCCGGCGAGCGGCTGGCGCTGCAGCAGCAGCGGGTCGAGCCCGGTGAACCGGGGCGGCGCGCGCTGCAGTTCATCGCCGACAAGGTCGAAGGCAACCTGCTGGCCGCTCACCAGGAAATCCAGAAGCTCGGACTGCTGTATCCCGCTGGTCCGCTGACCTTCGAGCAGGTGCACGATGCGGTGCTCAACGTGGCCCGCTACGACGTCTTCAAGCTCTCCGAAGCCATGCTCAGCGGCGACGTGCCGCGCCTGGTGCGCATGCTCGAAGGGCTGCGCGGGGAGGGCGAGGCCACGGTGCTGGTGCTGTGGGCGCTGACCGAGGAAATTCGCGTATTATCCAAGGTCCGGCAAGGGCTGGCGGCAGGCAAGCAGATTGGTGTCCTGACGCGTGAACTGCGTATCTGGGGCCCGCGCGAAAAGCTGGTGCCGCAGGCCGCGCAGCGCCTCTCGCTGGCGCAGCTGGAAGCCGCGCTGGGCATGGCCGCCAAGCTGGACCGGCAGGTCAAGGGCCTGCGCGCCAAAGGCATGCCGGCCGAGCCCTGGGATGGCCTGCTGCAGCTGGCGCTGACCATCGCCCGGTAAGCCCGCAGGCCGGTAGCCGGTAGCGCGGTCATTGGAGATCACTGCCAGCGACCCGCATAGCCAGCCGTAGCCGACAAAAAAAAGCTAAACCAAGCATTGAGGGCCGGGTCCCCTGGCCAGGAATATGAACGAGCTCGATCTCAAGCAGTACATGGACCGCGTCGGCCAGCAGGCCCGCGCCGCCTCCCGCGCCATGGCGCGCGCCTCCACCGCGGACAAGAACCGCGCGCTGTTGACCATCGCCGCCGCCATCCGCCGCGACGCCGCGCACCTCAAAGCCGTGAACGCCGGCGACGTGGAGCGTGCCCGCGCCAACGGCCAGGACGCCGCTTTCATCGACCGCCTGACGCTCTCGGACAAGGCGATCGACACCATGGCCGCCGGCCTGGAGCAGATCGCCGCGCTGGCGGACCCGATCGGCGAGATCAGCAACATGAAATTCCGTCCCACCGGCATCCAGGTGGGCCAGATGCGGGTGCCGCTGGGCGTCATCGGCATCATCTACGAGTCGCGTCCCAACGTGACCATCGACGCAGCCGCGCTGTGCCTGAAGTCGGGCAACGCCACCATCCTGCGCGGCGGCTCCGAGGCGATCGATTCCAATACCGCGCTCGCCGCCCTGGTGGCCGAGGGCCTGGCCGCCGCCGGCCTGCCGCCCGAAGCGGTGCAGGTGATCTCGACCACCGACCGCGCCGCGGTTGGCCGCCTCATCACCATGACCGAATACGTCGACGTGATCGTGCCGCGCGGCGGCAAGAGCCTGATCGCGCGCCTGATGGCAGAAGCGCGGGTGCCCATGATCAAGCACCTGGACGGCATCTGCCACGTCTATATCGATGTCGACGCGGACCTGGACAAGGCGGTGCGCGTTGCCGACAACGCCAAGACCCAGCGCTACGCGCCCTGCAACACCATGGAAACGCTGCTGGTCGCGCGCGATGTCGCCGCCGCGGCGCTGCCGCCGCTGTGCCGCATCTACCAGGAAAAGGGCGTGGAGCTGCGCGTGTGCGCCGCCACCCGCGCCACGCTGGAAGCCGCCGGTTTCACCGGCCTGGTCGACGCCACCGAAGAAGACTGGCGGCTCGAGTACCTGGCGCCGGTGCTGGCGATCCGCACCGTGGCCGGACTGGACGAGGCCATCGAGCACATCAATACCTATGGCTCGGCGCATACCGATTCCATCATCACCGAGAACTACACCACTGGCATGCGCTTCCTGCGCGAGGTGGACTCGGCCAGCGTGATGATCAATGCGTCGACGCGCTTTGCCGATGGCTTCGAGTACGGCCTGGGCGCCGAGATCGGCATCTCCAACGACAAGCTGCACGCGCGCGGCCCGGTCGGTCTGGAAGGCCTGACCTCGTTGAAGTACGTGGTGTTCGGCCACGGCGAGATCCGTACCTGAGCGGGCTGGCGGCACGCGTCCCGTGCCGCCTCCCGTCGCGCAGCCCCACCGTTTCACCGTTCCCATGCGTTCCCATGGGAACCTAACCAGAAAAAAGGCCAGATGCTCTGGGTTAAAGCGCTGCACATCGTTTTCGTTGTCTCCTGGTTCGCTGGCCTGTTCTACCTGCCTCGCATCTTCGTCAACCTCGCCATGGAGCGCGAGCCGGCCAGCGTGCAGCGCCTGCTGCTGATGGCGCGCAAGCTCTACCGCTTCATGACCATGCTGGCGGTGCCGGCGCTGGTGTTCGGGCTGTGGCTGTATATCGGCTACGGGATCGGGCGCGGTCCGGGGCAGGGCTGGATGCATGCCAAGCTGGCGCTGGTGCTGGTGCTGATCGGCTATCACCATGGCTGCGGCGTGCTGCTCAAGAAGTTCGAGGGCGGGCGCAATACGCGCTCGCACACCTTCTATCGCTGGTTCAACGAGTTGCCGGTGCTGGTGCTGCTGGCGGTGGTGATCCTGGTGGTGGTCAAGCCGTTCTGACGCGCATTGGCCGGCGGCCGCGCGCATCGCCTGTGCGGGCCGCCGGGTTTGGGTTTTTTCTCGTATCGTATTTCATTCGTTTCACGCAGCATTGCCGCGTTCACCGCGCGGTTGTCTCGCCCCACTCCGTCCAGAGGACATGATGAGCAAGCAGGTCGACTACTATCTCACCCCGCAATCGCCTTTCGTCTACCTTGGCCACGAACGCTTCACCGCGATTGCAGCCAAGCATGGCGTGCAAGTCAATCTCAAGCCCTGCGACCTGGGCCGCGTGTTCTCTGTTTCGGGTGGCTTGCCGCTGGCGCAGCGTCCGCCGCAGCGCCAGGCCTACCGCCTGGTCGAGCTGGCCCGCTGGAGCGAGTTTCTCGGCCTGCCGCTGAACCCGCAGCCGACCTTTTTCCCGGTCTCCGGCGACGCCGCCAGCAAGCTGGTCATCGCCGTGCAGCTGGCCCATGGCACCGCCCGCGCGATGGAGCTGATCGGCGCCATTGGCCGCGCCCTGTGGGCCGAGCAACGCAATATCGCTGACGCCGCCACGCTGGCGCAGCTGGCCGACAGCATCGGCCTGGAAGGCGCGGCGCTGCTCAAGGCGAGCGACGCGCAGGCTGTCCAGGCCGCTTATACGCAGCACACCCAGGACGCGGTTTCCGTCGGCGCGTTCGGCGCGCCGTGGTACGTCTATGACGGCCAGCCTTTCTGGGGCCAGGACCGCCTGGACTTCCTCGATCGCGCCCTCGCGGCGGGCTGAAGCCCCGGAGCGCGGTACACTGCGCGCTATCCGACCCCGTCCGCTACGGCGGACGTTTTTGTTTGCAGGAATTCCCAAGCCATGTCCCAAGCCTTTTTTGCCTCCTGCCCGCGCGGCCTCGAGAGCGCACTTGCCGAAGAGTTGCACGAGATCGCAGCCCGGCCCGGCCTGGCCAGGCTCGCCCCCATCCAGGTCCATCGCGAAATGCCCGGTGGCGTCACTTTCTCGGGCGAGATGGCCGCGGCCTACGCAGTCAACCTGCATTCGCGCATCGCTAGCCGGGTGCTGATGCGGGTCGCCAACCGCGGCTACCGGCGCGAAGACGACATCTATGACCTGGTGCGCGCCCAGCGCTGGGATCATTGGTTCACGCCGGATGAGACGCTCCGGGTGGACGTCACGTCCCATCGCTCGCCGCTGCAGAGCCTGAACTTCATCGCCCTGCGTATCAAGGACGGCGTTTGCGACGCCATGCGCGAGCGCTCGGGCGAGCGGCCCAGCGTCGATACCGTGAATCCGGATGTGCGGATTTATGCCCATCTGACCGAGCACGATTGCACGCTCTACCTCGACACCTCGGGTGATCCGCTGTTCAAGCGGGGCTGGCGCCTGGAGAAGGGCGAGGCGCCGCTGAAGGAAAACCTGGCTGCCGGCATCCTGCGCCTGGCCGGATGGGTGCCAGGCCAGACCGAACGCCCGTTCTACGATCCGATGTGCGGCAGCGGCACCTTCCTGGTGGAAGCGGCCCAGGTGGCCCTTGGCCTGGCCCCTGGCGCGAACCGCAGCTTTGGCTTCGAGCGCCTGAAGGGCGCCGACAACAAGACATGGAATGCGCTGAAGGCGGCTGCGCGGGATGACGAGGAGGCCGCGCGCAAGCGCGTCGCGTCCGAGCCTCTGGAACTCGCCGGCAGCGATATTTCCACGGACCTGCTGTCGATGTCGCAAGCCAACTGGGAACGCGCGGGCTTGCCCGGCGAAGTGCGGTTGAAGCAGGTGGATGCGCGCTTTGCGCAGCCGCCGTTCGCGGCACCCGGCCTGATGTTGATGAACCCGCCGTATGGCGAGCGGATTGCCGTGCGGGGAGAACGCCGGCGGCCGATGGACGAAGCACCGGTCGACGAGATCGATGACGAGGCCGCCAATCAGTTCGCCAGCGCCTTTGCCACCACGCTCAAGCAGCATTTCGCGGGCTGGCAGGCATGGGTGTTCACTGGCGACCTGACGCTGCCGCGCCGCTTGCGGCTCAAGGAGTCGCGCCGCACGCCGCTGTACAACGGCAATATCGAATGCCGGCTGTTCCGTTTCGACATGGTGCGAGGCGGCAACCGCAACGCCCCGGCGCAGCCTTCGGCCTGATGCGGCAAGCGCAGGAGAGCGAGCCTGTCCTGCGCTGCCTGGCTTAGCGCGTTGCGCGCCCGGTGACCCGCTCGGGGTGACGGGCAAAATCGTCCAGGAAGCCCTGGAAGCTGACCACCGGCTCCTGCAGCAGATGGCGCGGCAGGTCGAACAGCGCGTAGAAATAATCCTCACGCCCTTCGCAGCGCTCGGCCGGCAGGCAATATTGCTCCCAGTCGATGCAGGCCGGCGTGTACATGCCATTGCCTGGCCAGAAGAAAGGCACGATGCGGCCCTCGCGCAGTCCCTCGATCAGGGCCGCCGGCGCATCGTAAGCTTCCGCGGATTCCACCTGGTTGATCAGGCCGGCGCGTGTCTCGATCACCATCAGCGTGGCCTGGCCCTGCGCCGTCAGCATCAGGATGCCGGCCGGGTTGGGGTAGAGGTAGTACTCGACAAAGCCGTAGCGCGCGGTGACCTGGCGCACCCGCTCGCAGATCGCGGGGTCCGACAGGAAGGAAAACGAGTGGCGCGTCAGCAGGTCGCGCAGCGTGCGCGACAGGGTGGCGAAATACTGCTGCTGGAGCGCGTCGATCTCCTGGTCCAGCCGCTCGACCATGTTGCTGTCGTGCTTCTTCACGTAGCGGTCGATCAGCCCATGGTTGAAGCCCTGCACGGCAATGCCTTCGTCGGCGGTGCCGGTCAGCAGGATGGTCTTGCACGGCAGGTCCTGCAGGGCCTGGCAGAACTCCAGCCCGTTCATCTGCGGCATCGAATAATCAACCACGATCACGCCCGGCTGCACAAAGCGGTTGTAGTCGTGGATTTGCCGGTAGATGCGGTCGATATCGAGCTGCACGGTGCGCCGCTCGGTCAGGAAGGTCAGGTCGTCATGCGTGACCCGCACGGGCAGGAAGCCGGTCGAGCGTGTGGTGTAGGTCTCGCGGATCCATTGCAGGGCTTCGCGGGGGTCGGTGAAGGTCACCACCGGCCGCGACGGATCCATCTGGAACGCCAGGCTGTCGATGAACGATTTACTGTCGTCGACGAGCACCGTGAGGATCGGGTGATGGAAGACCGACAGATTCCTGTCCTGGGGGTTGAATGTCATGTTGCGTTCGGCTCCGCTGTCGGCAGATACTTCGGGCGGGTGGTTTGGCGCGGCTGGAGATCCGGCGCGGCAAGGCCAGCGGACGGATCGGTTCGGAGCGGCCCACCGCGCTGGACTACACCTGGCCCTTTTTGGGTGACCGGCGCGTGCCATGGCCGGTGACCGGAAACCAGTATAGCGCGCTCGCGCTCGCGCGCAACCGGACCTCGGCGAGATGGAAAAAAGCGCGACAGTGTCGCGCTCTTCGTGGCGGCAGATACGGGCGGATGCCCGTATCTGGTGCTTCCGGCGTGCTTACTCGACCGCCTTGCCCATGTCTTCCACCACCTTCTTGGCGTCGCCGAACACCATCATGGTCTTGTCCATGTAGAACAGCTCGTTGTCCAGGCCCGCGTAGCCAGCGGCCATCGAGCGCTTGTTCACGATGATGGTCTTGGCCTTGTAGGCTTCCAGGATCGGCATGCCGGCAATCGGCGAGTTGGGATCGGTCTTGGCGGCCGGGTTGACCACGTCGTTGGCGCCCAGCACCAGCACCACATCCGCCTGGCCGAACTCGCTGTTGATGTCCTCCATTTCGAAGACCTGGTCGTAAGGCACCTCGGCCTCGGCCAGCAGCACGTTCATGTGGCCCGGCATGCGGCCCGCCACCGGGTGGATGGCGTACTTCACCGTCACGCCTTTCTCGACCAGCTTCTCGGTCAGTTCCTTGAGCGCATGCTGCGCGCGTGCCACCGCCAGGCCGTAGCCCGGGACGATGATCACGGTCTCGGCATTGCCCATCAGGAAGGCCGCGTCGTCGGCCGAGCCGGACTTCACGTTGCGCTGCGCCTGGCCGCCGGCAGCGGCCGCCGCGGGCGCGCCGCCAAAGCCGCCGAGCAGCACGTTGAAGAACGAACGGTTCATGGCCTTGCACATGATGTACGAGAGGATGGCGCCGGAGGACCCCACCAGCGAGCCGGCGATGATCAGCATCGGGTTGTTCAGCGAGAAGCCGATGCCCGCCGCGGCCCAGCCCGAGTACGAGTTCAGCATCGACACCACCACCGGCATGTCGGCGCCGCCGATCGGGATGATGATCAGCACGCCCAGCACGAAGGCGATCGCCAGCATCAGCAGGAAGGGCAGCCAGTCCTGCGACAGGCAGAAGATGATGCCGAAGCCGATCATGGCCACCGCCAGCAGCAGGTTCAGCAGGTGCTGCCCGGCAAAGGACACCGGCGCGCCCTGGAACAGGCGGAACTTGTACTTGCCCGACAGCTTGCCGAAGGCGATCACCGAACCGGAGAAGGTGATGGCGCCGACGAAGCAGCCGATGAACAGCTCGATGCGGTTGCCAAACGGGATATCGTGCGAGCCCGGCGGCGTGATGCTGAACGCCGACGGCTCGGCCACCACGGCCACCGCGATGCAGACCGCGGCCATACCGATCAGCGAGTGCATGGCGGCCACCAGTTCGGGCATCTTGGTCATCTCGACCTTTCTTGCCACGTAGGCACCGATGCCGCCGCCAACCACCAGCGCACCGAAGATCAGCGCCATGCCTTCGGCGACCGACGACTGGCCCGCGCCGATGGCCAGGAACTCGTTCTTGAGCTTGGCGATCAGCACCAGCGTGGTCACCGCGGCGATGGCCATGCCGATCATGCCGAAGGCGTTGCCGCGCCGCGCGGAGCTGGGATGCGAGAGGCCCTTGAGCGCCTGGATGAAACACACCGAGGCGAGCAGGTAGAGCAGGGTGACGAGGTTCATGCTCACTTGGCGCCCTCCTCATGACCCTTGCCGGCCTTGGCCTTGGGTTCTTTCTTCTTGAACATCTCCAGCATGCGCTGCGTCACCAGGAAGCCACCGAACACGTTGACTGCGGCGAGCGCGACCGCCAGTGTGCCCATGGTGCGGCCCACGGGGCCCTCGGTCAGGCCGGCGGCCAGCATGGCGCCGACGATGATGATGGCCGAGATCGCATTGGTCACGGCCATCAGCGGGGTGTGCAGGGCGGGCGTCACCGTCCAGACCACGTGGTAGCCCACGTAGATCGCCAGCACGAAGATGATCAGGTTGATCACCGTGTGGTTCACCATTTCCATCGACTTCTCCTCCGTTGCTTGAATGCCTTGCTGCGCGGTTGTCCCGTGTTCTTTTGCCTGGCCAGGCGCCTGTGAGCGCCCACTGCATCGATGCCCCGCCTGGTGCCGCGTTGTCGTCTGTCGCGTAGGTACCCTCACCCCAGGGGCGACGGTACGGCTGAATCCGAAAATCGCATGCCGGATGCGGGCATCGCACCGGCGTTGGCTCCCGGCGCGATGTCCTCATCCGCTTACACCTTCTTGATTTCCTTGATGGCGTTGTTGTCGTCCACCAGGATGATCTTCGGCTTGTAGGTGGCGATCTCTTCATCGCTCATCGGCGCGTAGGTGCAGATGATGAGATGATCGCCCAGGTGCGCGCGCCGTGCGGCCGCGCCGTTAAGCGAGATCTCGCCGCTGCCGCGCACGCCCTTGATGATGTAGGTGGAGAAGCGCTCGCCATTGTTGACGTTGTATAGCTCGATTTTCTCGAACTCCTTCATGTCGGCCGCTTCGAGCAGATTCTCGTCGATGCCGCATGATCCCTCATAGTTGAGGTCCGCCTGTGTCACGGTGACACGATGGAGCTTGGCGCGGAGCATGATGCGTTGCATGGGTGATACGTCCTTGGTTGATGCTGGATGAGCTTGTAGGGTAGCCCCTGGGGTTGAGTCCTGACGGGCCACTTGGAATGGTTCCGGGGTCTGGGTATCGGCCAGCCGCACCGGCAGTACAGCCCGATAGTGGCAGGCGCGCTACCGTGCACCTGGCCGGAACCGCCTGGCCCCATTCTAAAGCGACCGGGCCGCGGCGGGCCCGCTGCCGCTTCAGGAAGCGCCGCGGACCACCTGGCCGTCCTTGCACATCAGGCAGGCGGCGACGATATCGTCCTCCAGGTTCAGCGTGAACTGGCCTTCCTTGTCGATGACGAGCTTGAGGAAGTCGAGCACGTTGCGCGCATATAGCGCCGACGCGTCGGCCGCCACCATGCTGGCCAGGTTGGTGTGGCCGATCAGCGTGACACCGTGGCGTTCCACCACTTCGTCAGCCACCGTCAGCGGGCAGTTCCCGCCCTGCGCCGCGGCGAGGTCGACCACCACCGAGCCCGGCTTCATCGCCTGCACCGTTTCTTCCTTGAGCAGCACCGGCGCCTGGCGGCCCGGGATCAGCGCGGTAGTGATGACGATGTCGGCGGCCTTGGCGCGCTCGTGCACCAGTTCAGCCTGGCGCCGCATCCAGTCGGGTGGCATGGGGCGGGCATAGCCGCCCACGCCCTGCGCGATCTCGCGCTCTTCGTCGGTGACGAAAGGCACATCGAGGAATTTGGCGCCCAGCGATTCGATCTGTTCCTTGACGGCGGGACGCACGTCGGAGGCTTCGATGACCGCGCCCAGCCGCTTGGCGGTGGCGATGGCCTGCAGGCCCGCCACGCCGGCGCCGAGGATCAGCACGCGGGCCGCCTTGACGGTGCCGGCGGCGGTCATCAGCATGGGCATGAAACGCTGGTAATGATGCGCGGCGACCAGCACGGCCTTGTAGCCGGCGATATTGGCCTGGGAAGAGAGCACGTCCATGCTCTGCGCGCGCGTGGTGCGCGGCGCGGCTTCCAGCGCGAAGGCGGTCAGCGTGGCGCCCGCCATGCGCGCGTTGTTCTCTGCGTCGAAGGGATTGAGCATGCCGACCAGCACGGCGCCCGGCTTCATCAGCGCGAGCTCGGCATCGACGGGGGCGCGGACCTTGAGCACCAACTGCGCGCCGAAGGCTTGCGCCGCGTTGCCAATGGTGGCACCGACGGCCTCATACGCCGAGTCCGGCACGCTGGCGCGTACGCCGGCTCCCGACTGGACGATGACCTGATGGCCCTGGGTCACGTACTTCTTGACCGTCTCCGGGGTGGCGGCGACACGAGTCTCACCTGCCCGCGTCTCCTGCGGGATGCCGATGTGCATCGTCAATTTCTCCTTTTGCTGGCGTCTTTGAGGCGCTGTCAAAATGATTCTGGTGTTGGCGCGCGAGCTTGTCGTACGACCGCTACGACATGGCAACGCGCCTGACCAGAACCGCTTCGGCTCATTCTGACAATGCCACTGATCTGCTAGGCGGGCGGACGTCTTTGGCTCTTTTGTGTCTGCCCTTTGTGTCTGCCATGCGCCCGGCCAGGCCGAACGCAGCGCACAATTTTTTCGCAGCTTACAGGAATCTGACGATATGTGGTGACCGGCCGGTCGGCTTTTGCGCAACCGTATCACCCCCTCGCGGGACCTGTTGGTTCATCCCAGGGCATGCCGGGACGTTCCCTTTACGATTTTTACGCCATCCCTTGGCGGGCCGGTATTTTCTTGACACCGATTTTAGGCGCGTGCCCGTACTGTTCCGGTCGCGCCGCGGCCACTGTCATCCTGACGTTCGCCGTGGCTTCAGCCATCGCCTCATGCGTGGCTGTCCACCGATCGAAGTTCTTCCAATTGCCAAGTTATCCATGACTGCTCTTCGCTTCAACGTTTCGCATGCCTGCCTCGCTACCCTGTCTTGCGCCACGCTTCTCGCCGCGCCGGCCGCCTTCGCGCAGGGCGCACCCGATGCAGCCGCAGTAGCCGACGCGTCGCCGCACACCTTCACGGCCAACGTCACGCTGGCCAGCGAATATCGCTACCGGGGCCTGATGCAGTCCAACCGTCGCCCGGCGATCCAGGGCGGGTTCGACTACACGCATTCGAGCGGCCTCTACGTGGGCAACTGGAACTCCAGCATCAGCTGGCTCGGCGACAGCAACGCCAAGGTGTCGGCGCCGATCGAGATGGATTTCTACGGCGGCTTCAAGAACACCATCATGCTGGGCGGGCTCGAGTGGAACTACGACGTGGGCGTGCTGGAGTACTACTATCCCGGCGACTATCCGGCCGGCTACACACGCCCGTACACGACGGAGCTGTACGGCGGCATCGGCTACGGCCCGGTGTTCCTGAAATACTCGCACGCAGTGACCAACCTGTTCGGCTTCAACGACAGCAAGAACAGCTACTACGTGGACCTGTCGGCCAATGTGCCGCTGAACGTCTGGGACCTGACGCTCAATGCGCACGTCGGCTACCAGAAGGTGAGGCATGTCACGGACGCCTCGTACACGGACTGGAAGCTGGGGCTGACCAAGGACCTGGGCAAGGGCTTTGCGCTGGCGATCGCTTATATCGACACCAACGCCAGCAAGTCGGTCTACACCAATGTGCCTGGCCGCTATATCGGCAAGGCAGCCGCCTTCGCGTCGCTCACCAAGACGTTCTGAGCATGCCGCGCCATCTTGATGACATTTTGATGGCGGCGGCGGCGATTACTGCATCAACTTGAGGCGGCCATGCATAGCATGGTTGCATCTTCAACAGACGACCCGCCCAGCGCGGGTCCCGCTCAAATGCGACAGTCGAGCCTTGCCGTGGCCTTTGCTTGCGTGCCACGCCGCC
Source organism: Cupriavidus sp. GW823-FHT07A04 (assembly GCF_058794615.1). Lineage (NCBI taxonomy): Bacteria > Pseudomonadati > Pseudomonadota > Betaproteobacteria > Burkholderiales > Burkholderiaceae > Cupriavidus > Cupriavidus sp. GW823-FHT07A04. Next base: position 287,734 of record NZ_JBXAHA010000003.1, on the reverse strand, counting down.
GTCTTACCCGCACCGGATCCCGCACCGCGCGCCTTGACGCATCTGGCATCGAAGCCGCGAAGGCCGCCGCGCCCGCGCTTGGCTTGGACACCGCGCACAGCTGGATCCGCCTGCGCCTGGCGGTGGCGTCGAGCCAGGTCTTCGCGCTGCGCCAGTCGCTGCACCGCGCGATCGGGCAACTGGCGCGCATCTATGTGGTGGAAGTGGACCACCGCCATGGCGAGACCACGCTGCATGTGGAGGTCGAGCGCGGCGGCCGCGACGCTGCCATGCACGCCATCATGATGGCCCTGCCGGCCGCCGAGTTCGGCGTCACCACGGTGCTAGGACAAGACCATGCCGCGCACTGAGATGATGGCGGGCTTGCGCGAAGACAGCCGCGCGACGTTGTGGCTGCCGCTGGTGACACCGATGCAGGGCGGCGAGCTGGACCTGGCCTGCGCGCAGCGGCTGGCCGCGCACTATGTGGCCAGCGGCGTGGATGGGCTGGTCATCCTGGGCACGACCGGGGAGGGTGGCTTGCTCACGCGGGATGAGCGGCTGATGTTTACCGCCGCGGTGCTGGAGGCGGTGGACGGTGCGCTGCCGGTGCTGGCTGGCGTTGGCGGCGTGGATACCCGCGTGGTTTGCGAGCAGGTGCGCCAGCTCGACCGCTTCGACCTGGCGGGCTACCTGGTGCCGCCGCCGTACTACCTGCGGCCCGGCGATGAGGGCATTGCCTGGCATGTCGAGCGCGTGGCGGATGCCACCTGGCGCCCGCTGATGCTCTACAACGTGCCCAAGCGCACCGGCTGCAACATGTCACCGGCATTGGTGCAGCGGCTGGCCGCGCATCCGCGCGTCGTCGCGGTCAAGGAGTGTGACGCGGCCGGGCTGCGCGCCCTGGCCGGCAACGATCGGCTCGCGGTCTTCTGCGGCGAGGACGCGGCCATGCTGGACCACCTGCTAGCGGGTGGCGACGGCGTGGTTCCGGCTTGCGCGCACATCCGCCCGGATCTGTTCGTGCGGTTGTTGCAACTGGTGGCGCAGGGCCGCGTTGCCGAAGCGCGTGCGCTGTTCGCGAGCCTGGCGCCGTTGATCTCGCTGCTGTTCTCCGAGCCCAATCCGGCCCCGGTCAAGACCGCGCTGGCATTGTGCGGGCTGGCAGGTTCCGAGGTCAGGCGGCCACTGGCGCCTGCCAGCCGCGCGCTGCGCGAACGGCTGGACCAGGTGATCGCTTCGCTGCCGGCGGTGGAGGACGTGGAGCGCACTTTGCTGCTGGCCTAGCGTTGGCGCGTGCGCGGCGCCGGATGCGTCGGATGCGCAGGATGCGTGAAAGGGCGGCAACCGGTAGAATGCCGGATTGCCTAAAATTTGTGCATCATGTCACACGACTGGAAGGCCAGCGTCACGGTTGCCGCGGTAATTGAGCGCGGCGGCCGCTTCCTGCTGGTGGAAGAAGAAACCCCCGACGGCCTGCGGCTGAACCAGCCTGCCGGCCATCTCGACCCGGGCGAGAGCCTGATTCACGCCGTCATCCGCGAAACGCTGGAAGAAACCGCGCACACGTTCGAGCCGCGCGCGCTGCTGGGCTGCTATATGGCCCGCCCGCACTCGGCCGGCACGGCGGCGCGGCCGGGCGGCGACATCACCTATGTGCGCTTCGCCTTTACCGGCGAGCTGGGCGCGCTCGATGCCGGGCGCCAGCTCGATGTGGGCATCGTGCGCACCGTGTGGATGAGCGCCGACGAAATCCGCGCCTGCCCCGAGCGCCATCGCACGCCGCTGCTGCTGGCCTGCATCGAGGACTACCTGGCGGGCAAGCGCTTCGCGCTCGACGCGCTCTACACCCATCCTTCCGTGGTGGGCAGCGGAGTGCTGTCATGAGCCAGGGCAAGCGCGTCGTGGTGGGCATGTCGGGTGGCGTGGATTCGTCGGTGACAGCCTGGCTGCTCAAGCAGCAAGGCTACGAGGTGATCGGCCTGTTCATGAAGAACTGGGAAGACGACGACGACAGCGAGTACTGCTCGACCCGGCAGGACTGGCTGGACGTGGTCTCGGTGGCCGACCTCATCGGCGTCGACGTGGAAGCGGTCAATTTTGCCGCCGAGTACAAGGACCGCGTCTTTGCAGACTTCCTGCGCGAATATTCGGCCGGGCGCACGCCCAACCCGGACGTGCTGTGCAATGCCGAGATCAAGTTCAAGGCCTTCCTGGACCACGCCATGTCGCTGGGCGCGGACACCATCGCCACCGGCCACTACGCGCGCGTGCGCGAAGCGGGGGTGGATGTGGGTGCCGGCAAGGGCCGCTTCGAGCTGCTCAAGGCCTTTGACCACACCAAGGACCAGAGCTACTTTCTGCACCGGCTGAACCAGGCGCAGCTGTCGCGCACGCTGTTTCCGCTGGGCGAGATGCCCAAGACGCGCGTGCGCGAGATCGCTGCCGAGATCGGCCTGCCCAATGCCAAGAAAAAGGATTCCACCGGCATCTGCTTTATCGGCGAGCGGCCGTTCCGCGATTTTCTCAACCGCTACCTGCCGACCAAGCCGGGACCGATGAAGACGCCGGACGGCAAGGAAGTCGGCCAGCACATCGGTCTGGCGTTCTACACGCTGGGGCAACGCAAGGGCATCGGCCTGGGCGGCAGCCGCGCGGGCAACGGCGACGCCTGGTACGTGGCGCGCAAGGACATGGCCAGCAACACGCTGTATGTGGTGCAGGGCCATGAGCATCCGTGGCTGCTGACGCCTACGCTCGACGCTGCCGACCTGTCGTGGGTGGCGGGCACCGGCCCGGCGGTGGGCACCACGCTGTCGGCCAAGACGCGGTATCGGCAGAGCGATGCGCCCTGCACGGTGACGGGGGCGGGCGACGATGCCCTGCAACTGACGTTCGCGCAGGCGCAATGGGCGGTTACGCCTGGCCAGTCCGCGGTGCTGTACGACGGCGATGTCTGCCTGGGCGGTGGCATCATCCGGTGAGGCGTGCAGAGTGCGATGCGATGAAAAAACCGGCTCGATGGCCGGTTTTTTCATCGTTGCGCGGCAGGAGGCGCAGGCAAGGCTCAGGCGCGCGGCGGTTCCGTGTCGATGAACGACTGGCGCTTGGCAAGCTTGTCCTGGTATACGGCGAGGCGCGGGTGGCGCTCACGCCAGGCGATGTCCGGGAAGCGGAAGTCCAGGTACGACAACGCGCAGCCCACGGCCACGTCGGCCAGCGAGTAATGGTTGCCCGAGCACCAGGGCCGGTCGGCCAGGCCGTCGGCGATGGCGGCCACCGCCGCATCGATCTTGCCGAGCTGGCGCTGGACCCAGCGCTCGCTGCGCTGCTCGGGCTCGCGCTGCGTGTGTTCCAGGCGCGCCAGCAGGGCAGCATCGAGCAGGCCGTCGGCCAGCGCTTCCCAGCAACGTACCTCGACGCGTTCGCGGGCGCCTTGCGGGATCATGCGGCTGACGGGCGTCAGGGTGTCGACGTATTCGACGATCACGCGCGAGTCGAAAATCGCGCCGCCGTCTTCCATGACCAGGCACGGTACCTTGCCCAGCGGGTTGAACTGGGAGATGGTGGTGTCCGGCGACCACACGTCAACCTCGACCATCTGGTAATCGATCTTCTTTTCCGCCATCACGACGCGCACTTTGCGCGCGTAAGGGCTGGTTTGCGATGCATACAGCTTCATGGACTCCCCTCGAGCTTGTTATGAAGTGCATCGGCCGCGTCTCGCGCGCCCCGGCATGCCCGATGCACTTCATAACAGGCTAGCGGATCGGCGAGCGCGAGTATACCCGTGCCCCGTCCGGGATGTGCCGGGCGTGCGCGGCGCCTGCCTGCCGTGTCGTCATGCCGAGACGCGCGAGCTGCCCGGCCCCGCGAACGCGTCCACAGAACGCGGGCCGCGATGGTAAAATGCCCGCTTTCCGTCGTGCCGTCAGTCGGTATTTGCGCCGAATTGTTCTCTTTTTGAGGTGGATTGGACCTGTTTTTGTGTCTTTTCCCCTCTTTAGGCCGGTTCGGCCTTGTCACCGGCCACTTCGGCCCGCGAGGGCCTCGCCCGGCCATTTTGCCTGCGCAATCTGCCCGCCCGGCCACGCTTGCGTAACCACTTCCCTCTTCCCTCCGGTCTCCCAGCATGTCTTCTTCCTCGCTCTCTCCGCTCACCGCCCTGTCTCCCATCGATGGCCGCTACGCCTCCAAGGCCGATGCGCTGCGCGAGTGGCTCTCGGAAGCGGCCTTCATGCGCAACCGCGTCAAGGTGGAAGTGCACTGGCTGATCGCGCTGTCGCAAGCCGGCCTGCCCGACATGCCGAAGTTCTCGCCGGCCTCGGAAGCGGCCCTGCTAGCCCTGGTGGACAACTTCACCGAGGCCCACGCATCGCGCATCAAGGAGATCGAGGCGGTCACCAACCATGACGTGAAGGCCGTGGAGTACTGGCTCAAGGAACAGGTCAAGGGCAACGCCGAACTGGAAGCCGCGAGCGAGTTCATCCATTTCGCCTGCACCTCGGAAGACATCAACAACACCTCGCACGGCATGATGCTCAAGGGCGCCCGCGAAGGCGTGATCCTGCCCACGCTGCAACGCGTGCATGCGCGCCTGGTGGAGCTGGCGCATGCCAATGCCCGCCAGCCGATGCTGTCGCGCACCCACGGCCAGCCGGCCAGCCCGACCACGCTGGGCAAGGAAATGGCCAACGTGGCGGCACGCCTGGCGCGCGCCATCGAGCGCATCCAGCGCGTGGAGCTGCTGGGCAAGATGAACGGCGCGGTCGGCAACTACAACGCCCACCTGTCGGCGTACCCCAGCTTCGACTGGGAAGCCTTCTCCAAGCAGGTGATCGAAACGCGTCTGGGCCTGACCTTCAATCCCTACACCATCCAGATCGAGCCGCACGACTACATGGCCGAGCTGTTCGACGCCATCGCCCGCGCCAACACCATCCTGCTCGACCTGAACCGCGACATCTGGGGCTATATCTCGCTGGGCTACTTCAAGCAGCGCACCAAGGCCGGCGAAATCGGCTCTTCGACCATGCCGCACAAGGTCAACCCGATCGACTTCGAGAACTCGGAAGGCAACCTGGGCCTGGCCAATGCGGTGCTGCGCCACCTGTCGGAAAAGCTGCCGCTGTCGCGCTGGCAGCGCGACCTGACCGATTCCACCGTGCTGCGCAACATGGGCGTGGCCTTCGGCTACAGCCTGCTGGCCTATGAGGCCTGCCTGCGCGGCCTGGGCAAGCTGGAAACCAACCCCGAGCGCCTGGACGAAGACCTCGACAACTGCTGGGAAGTGCTGGCCGAGCCGGTGCAGACCGTCATGCGCCGCTTTGGCGTGCCCAATCCCTATGAGCAGCTCAAGGAACTGACGCGCGGCAAGGGCATCTCGCGCGAGGCGCTGCAAACCTTCATCAGCGGCCTGGCGATCCCCGACGATGCCAAGAAGCTGCTGCTGGAAATGACCCCGGCCACCTATATTGGCCGTGCCGTCAGCCTCGCCGAACGCGTGTGATGTTCCCGGCCTGCTGGCCGGCGCGGTGCAAAAAAGCCATCCCCGGGGATGGCTTTTTTTGTTGATGGGCGGCCGGCGCAGGCACGGCTTGCCGGCTGCGGCGAAATGTCACTTCAAATGGTTTGAATGATTCCATGAATTTCAGACCGTTCCGCAACCTGCCCGCCGCACAATAATGCGAGAATTCAAGGAGCAGCAGTAATTGCCGTTCAGTAAAAGATAGTGAAACGCCCGCAAGGGCAGGGGTCCTTATCCATGCATTCCCAAGCCAAAGCCGGCGCCCACGCCGGCGCTGCCGCAGCGCCGCAGCCGACGTCCGCCTATGGGGCCACGGCGATCGGCCTGCACTGGATCATCGCGCTGCTGATCTTCGCCGCCTTCGGGCTGGGCCTGTACATGACCAGCATCCCGGGCTTGTCGATGCTCAAGCTCAAGCTGTTTTCCTGGCACAAGTGGATCGGCGTGACCGTTTTTGCCATCGCCGTGCTGCGCGTGCTGTGGCGCGCCACCCACCACGCGCCGGCACCGGCCGCGGGCACTCCGGCCTGGCAGGCCAAGGCCGCGCACGCGGCGCACCTGCTGCTCTACGCGCTGATCGTGGTGGTGCCCATCACGGGCTACCTGTACAGCTCGGCTTCAGGGGTTCCCGTGGTCTACCTCGGCATCTGGCAGCTGCCCGCGCTGATCGAGAAGAATGATGAGATCAAGGAAATCCTCAAGCTGGTCCACATCTGGCTGAACTACCTGATGGCCGTGATCGTCGTAGTGCATGCGGCCGCTGCCATCAAGCATCAGTTCATCGAGCGCGATGGCACGCTGGCGCGCATGCTGCCGTTCCTCAAGTAAGCCGACATATCGGCAAACCGACAAATGACCGAGGGCCGCAAGGCCCTCTTAGCGACAGGAGTTTTTAATGAAACGCATTCCCCGCCCGAGCGCGCTCCTGATGGCAGCCACGCTGGCCACTGCCGGCATCGCAGCCAACTACGCCTGGGCCCAGGTCGACGCAGCCAAGAGCTCGGTCACCGCGACGGCCCGCCAGATCGGCGTGCCGATGGAGGGCAAGTTCAAGAAGTTCGACGCCACGGTCGCGTTCGATCCCGCCAAGCTGGCAACATCCTCGGCCAAGGTCGAGATCGACGTGTCCAGCTTCGAGATCGGCGACGCCGAGACCACCAAGGAGGTCAAGGGACGCGACTGGTTCGACGCGGCCAAGTACCCCAAGGCGGTGTTCCAGTCGACCAGCATCAAGGCCGGCGCCGCCGGCAAGTATGAGGTGGCGGGCAAGCTCACCATCAAGGGCAAGACCCAGGACGTCGTGATTCCGGCAAGCTATCGCCAGGATGCCGGTGGCCAGGTGTTTGAAGGCGTGCTGCCGATCAAGCGCACCGTGTACAACATCGGCGACGGCGAATGGAAGGACACTTCCGTCGTGGCCGACGATGTCCAGATCAAATTCCGTATCGTGACCTTGGCTAAGAAGTAAGCGCGCGGCGCTCATCTTCCCTGCCATTCCTTTGCTGTTCATCCCCAACTTTTTGCCGGGAGCTCTCATGAAATTGCGCACCATCCTCGCCGCTGTCGCGGCCCTGTCCGCCGTCGGCGTCGCATCCGCCAACACGGTGACCTACAACCTCGACCCCACCCACACGTACCCGAGCTTCGAAACCGACCACCTGGGTGGCCTGTCGACCTGGCGCGGCAAGTTCGAAAAGTCGAGCGGCGTGGTGACGCTGGACCGTGCCGCGAAGACCGGCTCGGTGGATATCAAGATCGATCCCGCCTCGGTTGACTTCGGCAACAGCAAGCTGAACCAGCACGTGAAGGGCCCCGACATGTTCAACGTCGAAGCCTTCCCCGAAGCCACCTACAAGGGCAAGTTCTCCAAGTTCAACGGCGATGTGCCGACCGAAGTCGATGGCGTGCTGACCCTGCACGGCGTGTCCAAGCCGGTCAAGCTGGAGATCCGCGAGTTCAAGTGCATCCAGCATCCGATGCTCAAGCGCGAAGCCTGTGGTGCTGACGCGGTGGGCACTTTCAACCGTGCCGATTTCGGTATCGACTACGGCGTGAAGATGGGCTTCAAGCCCGAGGTCAAGCTGGCGATCCAGGTCGAAGGCGTAAAGGCGGACTAAAGGCCGACCAAGCGCCGACCAAGCGTCGACTAAAAAGGCCGGGAGCATTCCCGGCCTTTTGCATTATTTTCGGTGGTTTCCGGTTGTTCCCGGCCCGGCGGGTGGGCTTGCGCAGGTTGTGTTGTCTGCACTTGACGCCCACAGTACAATGATCCGCTAAGAATCAGTTACAGTCCTACTCAGTACAGTCTCACTCAGTTTCAGTCTCAGTCACAGTTACCAGGGTGTAGTCGCGCGCGTGCCATCATCAGGACGCCCATGCCCGCAACCGATTACCGACATGTATCCCAGCAGTACCCCCTGATACTGGCCTAGCGTAGCGATCCATCGCCCTACGAGCTGTACCCGGCCAGTCAATGATGCATTGTTGAACTGGGCGGCCGGCAGCGTTTTTCGGATTTCTCTGGCGCAATACCGTGTACTCCCAAACGCAAATCGATCCGGTGGTTAGTTTCCGCAACTCGCAGGGCGAGCAGGTGCGGGGCACAATTATCAATCTCCAGAGAAAAGCTCTGGTGATGGAAATCTACAATCCATACTCGATCGTCCAGGTCAGCGAGGTGCTGAGCGAGCTGAGTGTGCGCATGGGCAGCAAGAACGCCTACCTGGGTAAGGCGGTGGTGATGAGCCTGGTGAACACCGGCCTCACCGCGGTGGTATCGCTGACGCTGATCGATGAATGGCGCGAGCTGAGCGACCTGCCCAATGAGCCTAAATCGGTTGGGCGCGAGGCCGAACTGTTCATCAACGACTGGGATGCGCGCTTCAATATCCGGCGCGATTACCAGATCGTGGTCAATGAAATGCGCGCGTTTCTCTCGGAAGTCTCGCGCTGGGTCGAGCAGGTCGACCTGACCGAGAACCTGCCCAAGAACGACGGACGGCTGCGCGAGGACGTGTTCTACGAGCTCGCCACGCCAATCATGCTCAAGGTCAAGACCTACCTCGACCGGCTCGAAGGCGAGGCCGAGCAGGTGGACGCGGAGATCGCGCCGGTGCACCGCACATACGCGCAATCGGCCCTGCATCCACTGCTGCTGCGCGCCCCCTTTGTCTACCGCACCTTCACCAAGCCGCTGGGCTATGCGGGCGACTATGAGATGGTCAACCAGATCCTGAACGATCCGCAGCAGGGCCCGACCACCTACTTCCAGATCGTCAATACGGCCTTCCTCAAGGCGGCCGTGGCGACCGCCCACCGCAACCGGATCGACCTGCTGGTCGATTTCCTGTCGCGCCAGGCCGATGCCGCCCGCGCGGCCGGCAGGCCGTTTCGCATCCTCAATGTCGGCTGCGGCCCGGCCTTCGAGATCCAGCGCTTCGTGCGCGAGTATCCGCAGCCGGAGCTATTGTCGTTCCAGCTGGTCGACTTCAGCGAGGAGACCCTGGCCTACACCAAGTCCTCCATCGAGAGCTCGGCCGCCTCGGCGGGGCACAAGGTGTCGGTGGAGATGGTGCATCAATCGGTACATGAACTGCTCAAGCGCAAGATCGCGCCGGACGACGCCGGGCTGCGCGAGTTCGATGCGGTGTACTGCGCCGGGTTGTTCGACTACCTGTCCGATAAGGTGTGTTCCCGCCTGCTGAGCTATTTTGCCGCGCGTACGCGGCCTGGCGGCCAGTTGCTGGTAACCAACGTCCATTCGGACAATCCGGAGAAATTCGGCATGGAACACCTGCTGGAGTGGTACCTGATCTATCGCGACGAGGCCAGGATGAGTATGCTGCTGCCCGAACAATCCCGTGATCACAAGCTCTATGTCGACCAGACCGGGGTTAATGTGTTCGCGGAAGCGATCATCCTCTGAAACGCCAGTAGCCGGCCCAGCCATGAGCACCAATCAACTTTACGCGGGTTACCAGACCGAGCTGGCGGATTTCCGCCTGGCCTTCAGCCGCGGCGGCGCCTATACCGCCATCGTGCTGGTGCTGCTCGGCGTGGGGTTGGACTACGGCCAGTATCCGCAGTTGCAGGCGCCCTTCGCCGTGGCGCGCGTGCTGGTGTCGCTGCTGATCGCCGGCATCGTGATGCTGTTGTACAGCACGGCAGGGCGCCGTTTTGCGCCGTGGCTGACGTTGTCCTGGCTGCTGCTGCCGCAGATCATGATCTCGTGGATGATCTGGCATACCGATGGCGTGGAGTCGCCGTATTACGTCGGGCTGAATCTCGCCATCTTCGCGTCGGGCATCGCGCTGCCGTTCGGCTTGTGGCAGAACCTGGTCTTCGGGATCCTGTCCTACCTGTTCTACCTGCTTGCCTGCGTGCTGCATCCCGGCGGCATCGAGCCGGCCGGCACCTTTATCGTCAATTCGCTGTTCCTGCTGTTTGCCGCAGCGGCCAGCGCGGTCTATACCTTCTTCAATGAGCGGGCGCGCTTCATGCTGTTCCGGCTGAAAGCCGAAGTGGCGGAGAAGAACGGCGAGCTCGAAGTGATCAACCGCAAGCTGGTCGACATCAAGGGCCAGATGCTGCAGCAGGAAAAGATGGCCGCCATCGGTACGCTGGCCGCGGGCCTGCTGCACGAGGTCAACAACCCGGTCAACTTCTGCCTGATGGCGATCGAGGTCGCGCTGGAAGAGCCGGTGGCCAAGAACGAACCGATGCTGCAGGAGTGCCTGGTCGACGCCAAGCAGGGAATGCAACGCATCCAGCATATCGTGTCGGACCTGAAGACCTTCGCTTATCGCAAGCCCGGTGCTGAAGCGGAGGGCACGCCGTTCCTGTTCGAGAAGGCGCTCGACTCCTCGATTCGGCTGACCGCCCATGAGCTGCGCGGGGTGGCCGTCACGCGCGAGTTGCCGACCGATACGCTGGTCCTGGGCGACGAAGCCGCGGTGATCGGCGTGCTGATCAACCTGTTCTCCAACGCCGCGCTGGCCATGCGCAAGGCCGGCACGCAGGCCCCGGCCATCCATACCACCGTGAAGTGGGTGGAGCGCCGGCTGCATGTGACCGTGAAGGACAACGGACCGGGCATTGCGCAAGAGCACCTGGCGCGCGTGTTCGAGCCGTTCTTCACCACGCGCGAAGTCGGCCAGGGCCTGGGCCTTGGCCTGTCGATCAGCTACGCGGTGATCGAGCGTCACGGCGGCGTGCTGTTTGCCGAGAGCGAGCTGGGCAAGTGGGCCTCGTTCAGCTTCGACCTGCCCCGAGCCGACTGAGAATGCCATGAGCGACGCCCGTCAACCACGGCTTACCGTGCTCTACGTCGATGACGAGGAAATGGCATGCAAGTACTTCGCTCGCGCGGTCGGCACGGAGTACGAGGTGCTGGTCGCCAGCGGCGCCGACGAAGCGGTACGCATCCTGCGCCGGGAGAGTGCGCGCATCGCCGTGCTGGTGACGGATTTCCGCATGCCGGGGCGCGATGGCGGCGACCTGCTGCGCCAGGTTGCGCTCGAGTACCCGCAGATCGTGCGCATCCTGGTGACCGCCTACGCGGACAAGGACATGCTGTTGCAGACGGTCAACACTGGCGAAGTGTTCCGCATCCTGGAGAAGCCCATCGAGCTGGGCCAGGTGCGCGAAGCGCTGCGGCTGGCCGCCGAGCGCTATCGCGAACGCTCGATCCGCCATCAGCGCCTGATGGCGATCGACGAGACGCTGGCCTTCCTGGCGCATGAACTGAACACGCCGCTGGCGGCGATTGCAAATTTTGCGCGGGGTATCGAAAGCCGTATCGCGGCGGAATACAATCCGCTGCGCCAGAGCGAGATTGGCCAGGCGGCCACGTCGATGCACGACAACGCGCAGTATTGCCTGGCCGTGATTTCGTCGTTCCTGCAGTCGGTGCGCAGCAGCGGCAGCCGGCCGAGCACGCAAGCAGGCGCCAGCCGGGAAGTGACCGCCGGCGGCCTGATCGCAGCGCTGCTCGACACCTACCCCTTTGCCGGGCCGCAGCGCGAGTGGGTAAAGATCGAAATGCATGACGACTTTGCCGTGCGCACGCTGCCCAATTGCGTGGCGCTGGTGCTGTCGTCGCTGTTGTCCAATGCGCTGCGGGCGCTCGACGGCGTCGACTCGCCTTCGCTGCGCTTCGTGGTGGCGGCCGAGCCCGATGCCGCGATCCGCATCTGCGATAACGGCCCGGGCATACCACCTGAGGTGATGGGGCGCCTTCTGGTGGATCCGGTCACCACCCATGCGAGTACCGGCGGCAACGGACTGGGCATGATTTTTTGCAACCGTGTCATGCAGTCTTTCGGTGGCGGCATCCGGATCGAGTCTACGTCCGGTGCGGGTACCACGGTGACGCTGGATTTCCCCAATACCAAGAGTCGAATGCATAGGAGTGATCGATGAACGAACCGAATGCCACGCAGGCACCATCACCGGCGATTCTGTTCGTCGATGACGAGGCGACGGCCGTCAAGTATTTCCAGCGTGCCATCGGAGCCCTGGCGCCGGTCGTGACCGGTGGCTCGGTCGAAGAGGGCAAGGCGCTGCTGGATGCGCACGCGGACAGCCTTGCGGTCCTGGTCTCCGACCAGCGCATGCCGGGCGAGTACGGCAACGAGCTGCTGCGCTACGCGCGCGAGCGCTATCCGCATATCGTGCGGATCCTGACCACCGCTTACTCGGAGATCGAGCATACGGTCGCGGCCGTCAACGAGGGGCAGATCCATCGCTATATCAAGAAGCCGTGGGACATCACCTCGCTGCGCATGGAGCTCAAGCAGGCGCTTGAGATGGCCGGCCTGCGCAAGGAGCGCGACCAGTTGCTGCGCGAGAAGCTGAGCGTGCTGCAGCGGCAGACCATTGCCGCGCGCATCGGCCTGATCCGCACGCTGTCGGCCAGCCTGATCGGCCCGGAGCGCTTCCAGCCGGTGGACACCTACCTGGCCTCGGCCGCGCTGGTCGGCGTGCAGAATCCCGAGCCGGACTGGCTGCTGATGGACTACGCCGACCTGGTGGCGGCGGAAAGCCGCCGCAGCGGCACCTTCGGCCACGCCGTGGCGGCCAAGCTCGCCGCGCTGCGCACGCAGCTCGCCGGCCGTGGAGCGGGCGATGCGGTGGCGGCACTGGCCGAGACGCTGGCCGCGACGCAAGGCGCAGCCAACGTGCGCCGCGATGGGGATGCCCTGGTGTGGATCCAGGGTGCCGCGCTTGCCGAGTACCTGGGCGAGCCGGTGGATAAGGAGGTGTCCGCGCAGCATGCCACCTGGCTGGCCGGGCTGCTGTGGCTGGATGAAACCGGCGGCGCACTCAAGGCAGTGCGGGAGGGCGACTCCATCGTTTACCGCCCCACCGATCGCACTGCGGAGTTCGCCGCGGATCGCCTGGCGGTGTGGATCGAGCAGTTCTGAGCAAGTTCCAAGCGCGTTCCGAGTAGCAACGGCATAACAAGAAAGGGCACCCGAAGGTGCCCTTTTTTGCTGCCTTTGAAACTATCCGCGGCAGGCCCGTCAGGCCTGGGCGCCGAAGTTCGGGTCGTCGCGGTCGACGTCGCCCGGCTTCTTCTCGCCCTTGACCAGGTCCTCGCGCTTGACGCCCAGCCACATGGCCAGCGCCGCGGCGACGAACACCGAGGAGTAGATGCCGAACAAGATACCGACGGTCAGCGCCAGCGCGAAGTAGTGCAGGGTGGGGCCGCCGAAGAAGAACATCGACAGCACCATCATTTCGGTCGAGCCGTGGGTGATGATGGTCCGCGAGATGGTGCTGGTGATCGCGTTATCGATGATCTCGTGCGTGGTCATCTTGCGGTACTTGCGGAAGTTTTCGCGAATCCGGTCGAAAATCACCACCGATTCGTTCACCGAGTAACCCAGCACCGCCAGGATTGCCGCCAGCACCGACAGCGAGAATTCCCACTGGAAGAAGGCGAAGAAGCCCAGGATGATCACCACGTCGTGCAGGTTGGCGATGATGCCGGCCACTGCGAACTTCCACTCGAAGCGGAACGACAGGTAGATCACGATGCCGGCCACCACGCACAGCAGCGCCAGCAGACCGTCGGTGGCTAGTTCCTTGCCCACCTGCGGGCCGACGAACTCGACACGCTGGAGCTTGACGTCAGGCGCGGCAGTCTGCAGCGCCGTCATGACCTGCTCGCTCTGCTGGGCCGAGGTGGCGGGCTTGCCGTCCGGACCCTTTTGCAGCGGCAGGCGGATCATCACGTCGCGCGAGGTGCCGAAATTCTGCACCTGCACGTCGGTGTAGCCAAGCTTGCTGACCTGGCCGCGGATGCGCTCCAGGTCGGCCGTCTGCTGGTAGTTGACCTCCATCACCGTGCCGCCGGTGAACTCGATCGACAGGTGCAGGCCCTTGTGTGCCAGGAAGAATACGGCGGCGGCAAACGTCAGGAAGGAAATCACGTTGAAGATCAACGCGTGCTTCATGAACGGAATATCGCGCCGGATGCGGAAGAATTCCATGTTGAATCCTGTTTTGTACGGCAGCGCCTGCTGCCGTTCTATGCTGGTTGGATGTCCATGCGCGTTCTGTGCGCGCGGACATCCATGATGCTTACTTGGCGACGGTGCCCTGGCTGTCCGAGCCCGGCTTCCAGATCTGGCCGATCGCTACGCTTTGCAGCTTCTTCTTGCGGCCGTACCAGAGGTTCACCAGGCCGCGGTTGAAGAACACCGCCGAGAACATCGAGGTCATGATGCCCAGGCAGTGCACCACGGCAAAGCCGCGCACCGGGCCGGAGCCGAAGGCCAGCAGCGCCAGGCCCGCGATCAGGGTGGTCACGTTGGAGTCCAGGATGGTGGCCCAGGCGCGGTCGAAGCCGACGGCGATCGCCATCTGCGGCGAAGCGCCGGCGCGCAGTTCCTCGCGGATCCGCTCGTTGATCAGCACGTTGGCGTCAATGGCCATGCCGAGCACCAGCGCGATAGCGGCGATGCCGGGCAGCGTCAGCGTAGCCTGCAGCATCGACAGCACCGCCACCAGCAGCAGCAGGTTGATGGCCAGCGCGGCCACCGAGAACACGCCGAACAGCATGTAGTACAGCATCATGAAGACGGCGATGGCGCCAAAGCCGTAGGCCACCGAGTCAAAGCCCTTCTTGATGTTGTCCGCGCCCAGCGACGGGCCGATGGTGCGTTCTTCGATGATTTCCATCGGCGCGGCCAGCGAGCCGGCGCGCAGCAGCAGGGCCAGGTCGTTGGCGGCTTCGGTGGAGTACGAACCGGTGATCTGGAAGCTGGAGCCCAGTTCGGACTGGATCGTTGCCACCGTCAGCACTTCGCCCTTGCCCTTCTCGAACAGCACGATGCCCATCGGCTTGCCGATGTTCTCGCGCGAGACGTCGCGCAGCACGCGGCCACCCTGAGCGTCGAGCTTGATGTTGACCGAGGCGCGCTGGTTCTGGTCGAAGCCGGCCGAAGCGCTTTCAATGCGGTCGCCGGTGAAGATCACCTGCTTCTTGAGCACCACCGGGGCGCCGTTGCCTTGCGTGAACAGCTCGCTGCCGAAGGGGATCGGGTCGCCCGGGCGCGGGTTGCGCGGCGCGTCGGGGTCGGCCAGGCGGGCTTCCAGCGTGGCGGTGCGGCCGATGATGTCCTTGGCCTTTGCGGTGTCTTGCACGCCAGGCAACTGCACCACGATGCGGTCGGCGCCTTGTTGCTGGATCACCGGCTCGGCCACGCCGAGCTCGTTGACCCGGTTGTGCAGGGTGGTGATGTTCTGCTTGACCGCAGCATCCTGCACCGCCTTGCGGGCCGCATCGGTGAACACGCCGGAGATGTTGTTGCCATCCGGGGTGAACGCCAGCTCGCGCAGGTTGTCGGCCAGGATGCCGCGCGCCTTGGCGGCGTCGTCGGCATTGTTGAAGCGCACCGTCAGGCGGTCGCCGTCACGGTCGATGCCGCCATGGCGGATGCCCTTGTCGCGCAGCAGGGTGCGCGCGTCGCCGGCCAGGCTGTCGAGCTTCTTGTCGACCGCGCCCTTCATGTCCACTTGCAGCAGGAAGTGCACGCCGCCGCGCAAGTCCAGCCCCAGGTACATCGGCAGCGCGTGCATGGCGGTGAGCCAGCGCGGCGAGCCCGACAGCAGGTTCAGCGCGACCACGTAGGTGGCGTCATTGGGGTCGGGGTTGAGCGCGCGGGTCAGCACGTCCTTGGCCTTGAGCTGCTCGTCGGGCGTCTTGAAGCGCGCCTTGACCGAGCCGGACTGGCCGTTCAGGTCAAAGAACATGCCGTCGGGCTGCAGGTTGTTCTGCGCCAGCACCTGCTCGATCTGCTTTTGCATGGCCAGGTCGACCTTGACCGTGGCCTTGGCGGAGGAGACCTGCACGGCAGGCGCCTCGCCGAAGAAGTTCGGCAGCGTATAGGTGATGCCGATGGCCAGAGCCACCAGGATCACGAGGTATTTCCAAAGCGGATAACGATTCATCTTTGGCCAGTCGTTCTTCGGTTGGTGGCGCCGACGAGACCGTCAGCGGGCAGTTGGCACCACCGCACCGGTTGGCAAACAGCCGCCTGGCATCCACGGATAACCCGTGCTGGATCAGGCGGCTGCAGGGGCACGCGCGCTAAAGGCGTGCCGGGAAGGGCGAAAAAGCAGGCAGGCGGTGCGGGAGAAGCTGGGCGGCGCCTGAGTCAAGCAACGCCACGCCCGCGGCCGCGGTGCTCAGAGCGACTTCAGCGAGCCCTTGGGCAGCACCGTGGTAACCGCGCTCTTTTGCACCGTGATTTCGGTGCCCGCGGCGATTTCGATGGTCACGTATTGTTCGTTGACCTTGGTGACACGGCCGAGAATGCCGCCGGCGGTCACGACTTCGTCGTTCTTGGCCAGGGCTTCCAGCATTGCCTTCGATTCTTTCTGGCGCTTCATCTGCGGGCGGATCATGATGAACCACAGCACCGCGAACATCAGGATAATAGGCAGGAAACTCATCAGGCCACCCGCCGCGCCGCCGGTGGCACCGGCAGTCTGGGCAAATGCGTTAGAAATCAGCACGTTGCTTCTCCGTCACAAAGTCAATCAGTTAGTCGATCATTCTACCACCCGCTTGCAACCGCATTCCATGCCCGATCCGGGCATTTACGGTGCAGTACGGGTTTGTTCGGGGCGCCTTGCGAGCCGCTTGGCAGCTGCAGGCACCGCTATTCGACCGGAGCCGTGCAGAAAGTTCACGCCGGGGCGGGCGTGGCCGACTGCGCCCCGCGCGCGCGATCGGCGGCGAACTGAAGGCGGAAGGCCTCGAAGCGGTGTTCCTCGATGGCTTCGCGCATCTCGCTCATCAGTTCCAGGTAGTAATGCAGGTTATGGATGGTGTTAAGGCGCGCACCCAGAATCTCGCCAACCCGGTGCAGGTGGTGCAGGTAGGAGCGCGAGAAGTTGCGGCAGGTATAGCAGCCGCAGGACTCGTCCAGCGGGCGGGTGTCGTTGCGGTGGACGGCATTCTTGATCTTGACGTCGCCAAAGCGCGTGAACAGCCAGCCGTTGCGGGCATTGCGGGTCGGCATCACGCAGTCGAACATGTCCACGCCCGACGCCACGCCGGCCACCAGGTCTTCGGGCGTGCCCACGCCCATCAGGTAGTGCGGCTTGTGCGCGGGCAGGCGCGGGCCCACGTGCTCCAGCACGCGCATCATGTCTTCCTTGGGCTCGCCGACCGACAGGCCGCCGATGGCGTAGCCGTGGAAGTCCAGCTCCGACAGGCCGGCCAGCGACTCGTCGCGCAGGTCCTCGAACATGCCGCCCTGGACAATGCCGAACAGCGCGTTGGGGTTGCCCAGGCTGTTGAACTCGTCGATCGAGCGCTTGGCCCAGCGCAGGCTCATGCGCATGGAGGCGGCCGCTTCCGCGTGGGTGGCGGGGCGGCCGTCGATTTCGTACGGCGTGCATTCGTCGAACTGCATCACGATGTCGGAGTTCAGCGTGCGCTGGATCTGCATCGAGATCTCGGGCGACAGGAACAGCTTGTCGCCGTTGACCGGCGAGGCAAAGGTCACGCCATCCTCGGTGATCTTGCGCAGCGCGCCCAGCGAAAACACCTGGAAACCGCCCGAATCGGTCAGGATCGGCTTGTCCCAGCCCATGAAGCGGTGCAGGCCACCGTGCTTTTCCACCACTTCCAGCCCGGGGCGCAGCCACAGGTGGAAGGTATTGCCCAGGATGATCTGGGCGTTGATCTCACCGAGCTCGAGTGGCGACATCGCCTTGACCGAGCCATAGGTGCCGACCGGCATGAAGATCGGGGTCTCGACCACGCCGTGGTTGAGGGTGACGCGGCCGCGGCGGGCGTTGCCGTCGGTGGTGAGCAGTTCGAAGTTGAGCATGGCGGGATTCGGGATTCAGGGTCGGGCTGGCGCGGCGCGCTCAGGGCTGGGGCTGGCGCGTCAGCAGCATGGCGTCGCCGTAGCTGAAGAAGCGGTAGCGCTCGGCCACCGCATGGCGGTAGGCGGCGCGGATGGGCTCCACCCCGGCCAGCGCCGACACCAGCATCAGCAAGGTCGACTTGGGCAGGTGGAAATTGGTGATCAGCGCATCGACCACGCGGAAACGGTAGCCAGGCGTGATGAAGATCTCGGTGTCGCCACGGCCGGCGGCCAGCGTGCCATCGGTGGCGCCGGCGGACTCCAGCGCACGCAGGGACGTGGTGCCGACCGCGATCACCCGGCCCCCGGCGGCGCGCGTGTCGAGCACGGCCTGGGCCAGCGCATCCGACACCTCGTACCACTCGGCGTGCATCTTGTGCTCGGCCAGGTTCTCGGTGCGCACCGGCTGGAAGGTGCCGGCGCCCACGTGCAGGGTCAGGAAGCCGCGGCGCACGCCCAGTGCGTCGAGCCGGGCGAACAGGGCCTCGTCGAAATGCAGTCCGGCGGTGGGTGCGGCCACCGCGCCGGGGGCGCGGGCGTAGACCGTCTGGTACCGGGTTTCGTCGAAGGCGTCGGGATCGTGGGTGATGTATGGCGGCAACGGCAGGCGGCCGTGGCGCTCGATCAGGTCCAGCGCCGGCTCGGGGAAGGTGAGCGTGAAGAACTGGTCCACGCGCGGGCCCACAGTGACGTCGAAGGCATCCGCCAGGCGCAGCAGGCTGCCCACGGGCGGCGTCTTTGAGGCACGCACCTGGGCCAGCACGGTGTGGCTGTCCAGTACCCGCTCGACCAGCACCTCGACCTTGCCGCCGCTGCCCTTTTGCCCGAAGAAGCGCGCCTTGATGACGCGGGTGTCATTGAACACCAGCAAATCGTTGGGTCGCAGGTAGTCGACGATGTCGGTAAACGCGCGGTCTGTGAGGCGGGTGGTGCCCACCCGGGCGTCCGTATCCACCACCAGCAGACGGCTCGCGCCGCGCTCCGGCAAGGCGGTCTGGGCGATCAGTTCGGGCGGGAGGGCAAAGTCAAAATCGGACAGCGTCAGCATCATGGGGGCAAAAACGGCCGCAGACCGCGCGGTGGCGCGGCCGGCATAGGTACAATCGGTGAATCCGATATTGTAAGGCTTGGGGCGGCTGCGCCGCCCGGGCGTGCGTGATATCGCCTATTTGCGCCAACCAGCGCGTGCCAGCTGGCGCGCGCCACGACCTGAATCGCCAGCCACGCCCCAGATGCCAGGAACCGCTCCCGACCGAACCCCGGAAACCAACGACAGCCCGCCCGCGGCGCGCGCCGGGGACAAGCCGGGCCGTGCGGGCAAGGCGGCGGCCAAGGGCGCTGCCGCCGGCAAGCCGTCCTCGGCCATGGCCCGGCTGCACAAGCTCGGGCTCAAGCGCGACGTCGACCTGGTGCTGCACCTGCCCATGCGCTACGAGGACGAGACCACGCTGCTGCCGATCGCCGATGCCATCGGGCGCGCGGGCATGGGGCTGACGGTGCAGGTCGAGGGCGTGGTCACCTCCAACGAGGTCAGCCTGCGCCCGCGCCGCCAGATGGTGGTCAAGATCGCCGACGATACCGGCGAGCTGACGCTGCGGTTCATTAATTTCTACGGCAGCCAGACCCAGTTGATGGCCGAAGGCGCCTGCCTGCGGGTGCGCGGCGAGCTGCGCGGCGGCTTCTTCGGCGCGGAGATGGTCCATCCCACGGTGCGCGCGGTGACGCCCGGCGAGGCGCTGCCCGAGCGGCTGACCCCGGTCTACCCGAGCACCGCCGGCATCCCGCAGAGCTACTTGCGCAAGGCCATCGGCGGCGCGCTGTCACGCACGCCGCTGCCCGAGACCCTGCCAGCGCCCGTGCTGCAAGGCCCACTGGCCCAGCTCAAGCTGCAAGCCTTGCCGGAGTGCCTGCGCCTGCTGCACACACCGCCCCAGGATGTGGACGAGCATGCGCTGGTTGAGCGCTCGCACCCGGCCTGGCAACGTATCAAGCTCGATGAGCTGCTGGCGCAGCAGCTCTCCCTCAAGCGCTCCCAGGCGGCGCGGCGCGACAAGAGCGCGCCACCCATGCCACGCCGCGCGGGCGGCCTGCTGACCGCCTTCCTGGCCGCGCTGCCGTTCAAGCTGACCGGCGCGCAGCAGCGCGTGGTGGAAGAGATCGCCAAGGACATGGGCGCGCCCCACCCGATGCACCGCCTGCTGCAGGGCGACGTCGGCAGCGGCAAGACCATCGTGGCGGCGCTGGCCGCCTGCCAGGCCATTGATGCCGGCTACCAGGCCGCGCTGATGGCACCCACCGAAATCCTGGCCGAGCAGCATTACCGCAAGCTCTCCGCCTGGCTGGAGCCGCTGGGCGTGCCGGTGGTGTGGTTGGCCGGCAGCCTGAAGACGCGCGCCAAGCGCGAGGCCGCGGCCAAGGTCGAGTCCGGCGAGGCCAAGCTGGCCATCGGCACCCACGCGCTGATCCAGGACAGCGTCAAGTTTGCCCGCCTGGGCTTGTCCGTGGTCGATGAGCAGCATCGCTTCGGCGTGGCCCAGCGGCTGGCGCTGCGCGGCAAGGCGGACCCCGATGCCGCCGCCGCGCCGGGCAAGGCTGGCAAGGCCGCGGAAACCGTACCGCACCAGCTGATGATGTCGGCCACGCCGATCCCGCGCACGCTGGCCATGACCTACTACGCCGACCTCGACGTCTCGGTGATCGACGAATTGCCGCCTGGACGCACTCCGGTGGTGACCCGGCTGGTCAACGACGCGCGCCGCGACGAGGTGATCGAGCGCGTGCACCACGCCGCCGCCGATGGCCGCCAGGTCTACTGGGTCTGCCCGCTGATCGAAGAGAGCGAGGCGCTGCAACTGCAGACCGCGGTGGAAACCTATGAAACCCTGGTCGCCGCCTTGCCCGAGCTCAAGGTGGGACTGGTGCACGGGCGCCTGCCGCCGGCGGAGAAGGCTGCGGTGATGGAAGACTTCACTGCCAACCGGCTGCAGGTGCTGGTAGCCACCACCGTGATCGAGGTGGGAGTGGACGTGCCCAACGCCTCGTTGATGGTGATCGAGCATGCCGAGCGCTTTGGCCTGGCGCAGTTGCACCAGTTGCGCGGCCGGGTAGGGCGGGGCAGCGCGGAATCGGTCTGCCTGCTGATGTACCAGGCACCGCTGTCGCCCACCGGGCGCGAGCGCCTGGCGACCATGCGCGAGACCACCGACGGCTTCGAGATTGCCCGGCGCGATCTGCAGATACGCGGTCCCGGCGAGTTCCTCGGCGCGCGCCAGTCCGGCGAGGCAATGCTGCGTTTCGCCGATCTGAACACCGACGCCTGGCTGGTCGATTATGCCCAGGAGGCCGCCGAGCTGATGCTGGCGCGCTTCCCGGAGGCGGTAGAGGCGCACCTGCTGCGCTGGCTGGGTGGCAGGGAGCATTACCTGAAGGCCTGATGTGACGGTGGGGGCTCACCCGGTGCGGGCGGTCAGGTATCGCCTGCGTCGCTTTGCCTGCCATCTCTGACAGAACGTCGAATCGAAGGTAAAATCTATCGCTTAACGGAAATTGATAAGTCATGACGCTCACCGAACTCAAGTACATCGTCGCCGTAGCGCGCGAGCGCCATTTCGGCCGGGCGGCCGAAGCTTGCTTCGTGTCGCAGCCGACGCTGTCGGTGGCGATCAAGAAGCTGGAAGACGAACTCAATGTGCAGATCTTCGAGCGCGGCACGTCCGAAGTCTCGGTGACGCCGATCGGCGAGCAGATCGTGGCGCAGGCCCAGCGCGTGCTGGAGCAGACCATGGCCATCCGCGAGATCGCCAAGCAGGGCAAGGACCCGCTGGCCGGGCCGCTGCGGCTTGGCGTGATCTACACCATCGGGCCCTACCTGCTGCCCACGCTGGTCAAGGAAATGATCCAGACCGTGCCGCAGATGCCGCTGATGCTGCAGGAGAACTACACGGTCAAGCTGATCGAGCTGCTCAAGCAGGGCGAGATCGATTGCGCCATCATGGCCGAGCCCTTTGCCGATTCCGGGCTGACCGTGCAGCCGCTGTATGACGAGCCTTTCGTCGTGGCGGTGCCGCGTGGCCACCATCTGGAACATGCCGGGAAGGTGGATCCCGACGAACTCAAGCAGCAAACCATGCTGCTGCTGGGCAGTGGGCATTGCTTCCGCGACCAGGTGCTGGGCGTATGCCCGGAGCTGTCGCGCTTCTCGCAGGCGGCCGACGGCATCCAGAAGACCTTCGAAGGCTCCTCGCTCGAAACCATCCGCCATATGGTCGCAAGTGGCGTTGGCATCACGGTGCTGCCGCGGACTTCAGTGCCGGACCTGAAGCCCAACAAGAACGACCTGCTGGCCTACGTGCCCTTTACCGATCCCGTGCCCGATCGGCGCGTGGTGCTGGCCTGGCGCAAGAGCTTTACCCGCCTGCCGGCCATGGAAGCGTTGCGCCGCGCGGTGGCTGCCTGCGACTTGCCCGGCGTCAGCATGCTGGCCGCCAAGGAACTGGCTGAAGCCGCCTGAGCGCGCCCTGCCTGCCGGCGCTTTGCGCCGGCAGCACGCTTTGCCCTGCCTTGTTTTTTCTCCTCCCTCGATTTTTCTAAATTCACTGTGTCTTTGCCCTATGCCATGCTGGCGCGCGGGCAGGAATAGGCATGTTCTATTTCATAGTTAGAAATAATTGAATTTGAAATTCAATAGCCTTTCCGTAGACTTCCTCCATCGACGCATTGCGCGCTGTCATCCACAAGGAGTCGCACATGAAAGGCGAAAGACCCAGCTTGACCGCCGCCGGCGAGCTTCTGAGCGCACTGGCCGGCCGCATGGCCGACTGCCTGGCCTGTTACGCCACGGTGTACTGACATTTTGCCGCGGCTTTGCCGCAACCCGCCCTAGCCAGACTCCCCGTTCCACCCCCACGAAAAATGAGGCCAAGATGAGCAAGAACAAGGACACTCTCACCACCGCCGCTGGCGCGCCGGTAGCCGACAACCAGAATTCGCAGACCGCCGGCCCGCGCGGCCCGATGCTGCTGCAAGACGTGTGGTTCCTGGAGAAGCTCGCTCACTTCGACCGTGAAGTCATCCCCGAGCGGCGCGTGCACGCCAAGGGCTCGGGCGCGCACGGCAAGTTCACGGTGACCCACGACATCACGCGCTTTTCCAAGGCCTCGATCTTTGCCAGCGTTGGCAAGGAGACGCCGATGTTCATGCGCTTCTCCACGGTGGCGGGCGAGCGCGGCGCGGCGGATGCCGAGCGCGATGTGCGCGGGTTCTCGGTCAAGTTCTATACCGATGAAGGCAACTGGGACGTGGTGGGCAACAACACGCCGGTGTTCTTCGTGCGCGACCCGCTGAAATTCCCGGATTTCATCCACACGCAAAAACGCAATCCGCGCACCAACCTGCGCGACCCGATTGCCGTCTGGGATTTCTGGTCGCGCCATCCGGAATCGCTGCACCAGGTCACCATCCTGATGAGCGACCGTGGCCTGCCGCAGAACTATCGCCAGATCCATGGTTTCGGCTCGCATACCTTCTCGTTCATCAATGCGGCCAACGAGCGTTTCTGGGTGAAGTTCCACTTCAAGTCGCAGCAGGGCATCGCCAACTGGACCAACGAGGAAGCGGCCAAGGTGGTGGCGGGCGACCGCGAGAGCGCGCAGCGCGACCTGTTCGAGAACATCGAGCGCGGCAACTTCCCGCGCTGGAACGTGCGCGTGCAGGTCATGCCCGAAGCCGATGCGGCCAAGTACCACATCAACCCGTTCGACCTCACCAAGGTGTGGCCGCACAAGGACTATCCGCTGATCGACGTCGGCGTGATGGAGCTCAACCGCAACCCGGACAACTACTTTGCCGAGGTGGAGCAGGTGGCGATGAACCCTTCCAACATCGTGCCGGGTATTGGCTTCTCGCCCGACAAGATGCTGCAGGGCCGGCTGTTCTCGTACGGCGACACGCAGCGCTACCGCCTGGGCGTGAACCACAACCAGATCCCGGTGAACGCGCCCAAGTGCCCCTTCCACAATACCTTCCACCGCGATGGCGCGATGCGCGTGGACGGCAACCAGGGCGGCAAGCTCAACTACGAGCCGAACCGCGAGGGCGCCTACGCCGCCAGCGAGCGCGCCATCGAGCCGCCCCTGGCCCTGGATGGCGCGGCCGACCGCTTCGACCACCGTGTCGACAGCGATTACTACAGCCAGCCCGGCGCGCTGTTCCGCCTGTTCGACGAGGCCCAGCGCCAGCGTCTTTACGCGAACATTGCGGCAGCCATGCAGGGCGTGCCGGAAAACATCGTGCGGGTGCAGCTGGAGCACTTCACCAAGGCCGATCCGGCTTATGGCGAGGGCGTCAAGCGCGCACTCAACCTGAAGTAATGCGCAAGCAATGAAGCAGGGCAGTGCGGGTGGCCCCGAGCCGGGGCCACCTTGAAAGCCCGGCACGGAGAACCATCATGGCCATGTTCAGACTGTTCGCCAGCGAATTTCAGCAGTTGCAGCAAGTTGCCCACGACCGCCCCCGCCGCGCAGACGCGGCGCGCCTGCAGCGCAAGCTGTGGCGCACGGAGATCGGGCTGGCGGCGGTCGCGCTGGGCGCGGTCGCGATGTTCCTGGACGCGGCCAAGGGTTTGTCTGCCTTTACCGGGTGATGCCATAATGTGCGGGTTGTGCCGCGTCCCGTGGCGCGGCAGTTGTCAGAGCCACCCCAGACTGGAGCGTACCTATCATGGCAAAGAAGAATGAGATGAGCGTGAACATCGGCATTTCCGACAAAGAACGCAAGAAGATCGCGGAAGGCCTGTCCAAGTTGCTGGCGGATACCTACACGCTCTATCTCAAGACCCATAACTTCCACTGGAACGTCACGGGTCCGATGTTCAACACCTTGCACCTGATGTTCGAGACGCAATACACCGAGCTGGCGCTCGCCGTGGATTCGATCGCCGAGCGTATCCGCGCGCTGGGCTACCCGGCGCCGGGCACCTACAAGGAATACGCCCGCTTGTCGTCGATCCCGGAGGAAGAGGGCGTGCCCGAAGCCACCGAGATGATCCGCAAGCTGGTCGAAGGCCAGGAAGCCGTGGTGCGCACCGCGCGCTCGCTGTTCCCGGTCATCGACGCCGCGGGCGACGAACCCTCCGCCGACCTGCTGACCCAGCGCATGCAGACGCACGAAAAAACCGCGTGGATGCTGCGCTCGATGCTGGCCTGATGCCCTGAGTCGACACCACCGGCGGCCTTGGTGTGCTGCCGGCCATGCGCGCCGCGCCCTGACCGGGTCGCGGCGCGTTTTTCGTTGAATGCCATTGCCTTGCCCGACCCCGTGCCGCGGCCCCTCGCCATGCTTGAACGCTTAGCCCTGTACGCGCGCCTGGTGCGCATCGACAAGCCCATCGGCACGCTGCTGCTGTTGTGGCCCACGCTGTGGGCACTGTGGATGGCCTCGGGCGGCCAGCCGGTGTGGAGCCTGTTCTGGATCTTCGTCATCGGCACCTTCCTGATGCGCTCTGCCGGCTGCGCCATGAACGACTGGGCCGACCGCGACTTCGACAAACACGTCAAGCGCACCAAGGAGCGGCCGCTGACCGCGGGCAAGATTGCCGCATGGGAGGCCGTGGCGGTGGCGGTGGTGCTGGCGCTGGCAGCCTTCGCGCTGATCACGCCGCTCAATGGGTTTACCAAGTGGCTGGCGGTGGTCGCGGCCGTGCTTGCCGCCACCTATCCGTTCTTCAAGCGGTTCTTTGCCATCCCGCAGGCCTACCTTGGCATTGCCTTCGGCTTTGGCATCCCGATGACGTTCGCCGCGGTGCAGGACCATGTGCCGGTGGTGGCGTGGGTGATGCTGCTGGCCAATGTGTTCTGGGCGGTGGCCTACGATACCGCCTACGCCATGGTGGACCGCGACGATGACTTGCTGCTCGGCATGAAGACTTCGGCCATCACGTTCGGGCGGTTCGATGTCGCCGCCATCATGATCTGCTATGCGGTGTTCCTGGGGTTGATGGCCTGGGCCGGTACGCAGTTCGGGCTGGGCTGGCCGTACTGGACCGGGCTGGCGGCGGCGGCGGGATGCGCGGTGTATCACTACACGTTGATCCGCGAGCGGGATCGCATGAAGTGCTTTGCCGCGTTCCGGCACAACAACTGGCTGGGTGCTTGTGTGTTTGCCGGGGTGGCTGCGGCTTATGCGTTGCGCTGAAGGATGTTGTGCGTCAGATAGCGTCATCCCAGGCGGTCTTGGCCTTTTCGGCCGGCTTCGTTCAGCGCTGCACGAAGCCGCTCTCGCGACCGCTTGAGCCTGACTCAGTCCTTGCCAAACTCCGCGCCCATTTCCGTCGCGCGTTCAGCGGCGGCGTGCATGGCCTTGACGAAGGCTTCGCCGATACCGGCGGCTTGCATGGCGGTGAGCGCGGCGTAGGTGGTGCCGCCCTTTGAGGTCACGCGCTCGCGCAGCAGGCTGACCGGCTCTTCCGACTGGGCAGCCAGGGCCGCGGCGCCGCGGAAGGTTTCCACTGCCAGCGCGCGCCCTTGCTGGGCGTTCAGGCCGAGCTCCACGGCCGCTTTCTCCATGGCTTCGATGAAGTAGAAGACGTAGGCCGGGCCGCTGCCGGAGATGGCCGTGACTGCGTCGATCTGCGCGTCGCCTTCCACCCACTCGCACTTGCCCACGGCTTCGGCCAGCGCGCTGGCGATGTCACGGTCTTGCTGCGCCAGTCCGGCTACCGCTGCCAGGCCGGTCATGCCCATGCCGGCCAGCGCCGGGGTGTTGGGCATGGCGCGCACCAGGCGGGTGCGCCCGCCAAACCAGCGCCGCATGTCGGCCAGGCGGATGCCGGCGGCCACGCTCACGATCAGGCTGTCGCCCAGGTGCGGCAGCAGCGCTGCCGCCGCTTCGCGGAACTGCTGCGGCTTGACCGCCAGCACAAGCACATCGCTCTTGCCAAAGGCGGCGTCGGGCGCGCCTGCCGCATGCACCCCGAGGTCGCGCCGCAGGCGCGCCTGCGCTTCATCGAACGGATCGACCACGCGGATCGAGGTGGCTGGCACGCCCCGGGCGATCAGGCCGCCGATCAGGGCGGTGGCCATATTGCCGCCGCCGAGGAAACCAAAGGTGAGAGTCTTGAGCATATCGGTCTCTTGCTGGGAATCGTCTGGGAAGAAGGGGGCCGGCGTTCAGGCCAGCTTGGCCTGTGTCGCCTCGGGTGCCGTGGCATGGTCGCGCGCGCCGAAAATGGCGGTGCCGATGCGCACCACGGTAGCGCCCTCGGCAATGGCAGCCTCCATGTCGGCGGACATGCCCATCGAGAGCGTGTCCACATCCAGCCCGGCGGCGCGCAAGGTGTCGAGCAGGGTGCGCAGCGCGGCAAACGGCCGGCGCTGGGCCGCCATATCGCTCTGCGGCTCCGGAATGGCCATCAGGCCGCGCAGCCGCAGCCCGGGCAGCGCCGCCACGGCGCGTGCCAGCGCGGGCACTTCGTCTGGCGCGACGCCGCTCTTGCTGGCTTCGCCGCTGATATTGACCTGCAGGCAGACCTGCAACGGCGCCATGCCGGCGGGCCGCTGCGCCGACAGCCGCTCGGCGATGCGCAGGCGGTCGATGGCATGGACCCAGTCGAACTGCTCGGCCACGGCACGCGTCTTGTTGCTTTGCAGGGGGCCGATAAAGTGCCAGCTTATCTGGTCGCGCAAATCGCCAAGCTGCGCAATCTTGTCCACGCCTTCCTGCACGTAGTTCTCGCCAAAGGCGCGCTGGCCGGCGTCGAACGCAGCCTGCACCGCGGTGGCGGGGAAGGTCTTCGAAACCGCCAGAAGCGTGACTTCACCGGCCGGTCGCCCGGCCTGTTGTGCGGCTGCCGCGACACGCCGGTTGACGGCTTGCAAGTTGGCGGCGATTACAGACATAATCCGGCGAACATATCAAGAAGTACAACAATAAGTACGACAAAAAGGGTGGGGTCATTATAGATGGACATCGCGCAGCTATTAGCTTTCGCCGTCAAGAACAAGGCGTCCGATCTCCATCTCTCGGCAGACATGCCGCCGATGGTGCGTATCCACGGCGATATGCGCCGCATCAATGTGGCCGCGATGGGCCACAAGGATGTCCACGCCATGGTGTACGACATCATGAGCGACACCCAGCGCAAGCAATATGAGGAACGGCTGGAAATCGACTTTTCTTTCGAGATCGCCAGCCTCTCGCGTTTCCGGGTCAACGCTTACAACACGCAGCGCGGCGCCGCCGCCGTGTTCCGGACCATTCCTTCCAAGGTACTGACGCTGGAAGACCTGCGCGCGCCGGCGGTATTCGCCGACCTGTGCATGAAGCCGCGCGGCCTGGTGCTGGTGACCGGCCCGACCGGCTCGGGCAAGTCCACCACGCTGGCGGCGATGGTGGACCACCGCAACGATCACGACATGGGCCACATCCTCACGGTGGAGGACCCGATCGAGTTCGTGCACACGTCCAAGAAGAGCCTGATCAACCAGCGCGAGCTGGGGCCGCACACGCATTCTTTCGCCAACGCGCTGCGCTCCGCGCTGCGCGAGGATCCCGACGTGGTGTTGGTGGGTGAGCTGCGCGACCTGGAAACCATCCGCCTGGCGCTGACCGCGGCCGAAACCGGCCACCTGGTGTTCGCCACGCTGCACACGAGCTCGGCGGCCAAGACCATCGACCGGGTTGTCGACGTGTTCCCGCCCGAAGAAAAAGACATGGTGCGCACCATGTTGTCGGAGTCGCTGGAAGCGGTGATTTCGCAAACGCTGCTCAAGACGCGCGACGGCAACGGCCGTACGGCGGCGCACGAGATCATGATCGCCACGCCGGCGATCCGCCACCTGATCCGCGAGAACAAGATCGCGCAGATGTACTCGATGATGCAGACCAGCAGCGGCCTTGGCATGCAGACGCTGGATCAGTGCCTGTCGGACCTGATCAAGCGCGGCATCATCAACTACAACGATGCCCGCGCCATTGCCAAGAACCCCGACTCATTCACGGGCTGAGGCGAGTCCGCCGCATCCGAACCAGGACACCGCCATGCTCGATCGCGAATCCGCCGCCAAGTACATCAACGACCTGCTCGAGCTGATGGTGGGCAACCGCGGCTCGGACCTGTTCATCACCGCGGATTTTCCGCCGGCCATCAAGGTCGACGGCAAGATCACGCCAGTCTCGCAGCAGCCGCTCAACCCCACCCAGGCGCTCGGCCTGGTGCGCTCCATCATGAATGAGCGGCAGGCGGGAGAGTTCGACGGCAGCCGCGAGTGCAACTTCGCCATCTCCGTGCCCAACGCCGGGCGCTTTCGCGTCTCCGCGTTCATCCAGCAGGGCAAGGCGGGCATGGTGGTGCGTACCATCAATACGCGCATTCCTTCGGTGGAAGACCTCGACCTGCCGCCAGCACTGCATGACATCGTGATGTCAAAGCGCGGACTGGTGATCGTTACCGGCGCCACCGGCTCGGGCAAGTCGACCTCGCTTGCGGCCATGCTCGATCATCGCAATGCGCATTCGTATGGGCACATCATCACCATCGAGGACCCGATCGAATACGTGCACGCGCACCAGAACTGCATCGTCACGCAGCGCGAGGTCGGCATCGATACCGACTCCTGGCACGTGGCGTTGAAGAACACGTTGCGCCAGGCGCCCGACGTGATCCTGATCGGCGAAATCCGCGATCGGGAAACCATGGAATACGCGATGCAGTACGCGGAGACGGGCCACCTGTGCCTGGCCACGCTGCACGCCAACAATGCCAACCAGGCCATCGACCGCGTGGTCAACTTCTTCCCCGAGGAAAAGCGCCAGCAGTTGCTGATCGACCTGTCGCTCAACCTGAAGGCGATGGTGTCGCAGCGCCTGTTGCCGCGCAAAGGGCAGAAGGGCCGGGTGCCGGCAGTGGAGATCATGCTCGGCACGCCGCTGGTGGCCGACCTGATCTTCAAGGGCGAGATCCATGCGCTCAAGGAAGTCATCAAGAAATCGCGCGAGCAGGGCATGGTGTCGTTCGACCAGGCGCTCTTCGATCTCTACGAGGCCGGCAAGATCACCTACGAAGACGCGCTGCGCAATGCCGACTCGCTCAACGACCTGCGGCTGATGATCAAGCTGCACGGCACCCTGGACCGCGAGCCCGACCTGGGCGCCGGCACCGAACACCTGAACGTGATCTGAGCACGCACCGCATCGCCTAGTACACTGACCGGTACAGGACGCGCATCGCCGTGCGCCGCCGTGCCACCCGAGGATTCCGTCATGAGCAATGTCTACCAGTTCGAAGCCAGCTCCCTGGCTGGCCAGCCGGTGCCGCTGTCGCAATTCAGCGGCAAGGTGCTGCTGATCGTGAACACCGCCAGCGAGTGCGGCTTCACGCCCCAATACGCCGGCCTGCAGGCGCTGCAGGACCAGTACACCGCCAGTGGCCTTGCCGTGCTGGGTTTTCCCTGCAACCAGTTCGGCAAGCAGGAGCCGGGCGACGCCGCGCAGATCGGCCAGTTCTGCGAGTCGCGCTTCCACGTCACTTTCCCGATGTTCGGCAAGATCGACGTCAAGGGCGATAACGCGCATCCGCTGTATCGCTGGCTGACCTCGGAGAAGCCGGGCGTGCTTGGCCTGGAAGCGATCAAGTGGAACTTCACCAAGTTCCTGCTGCGCCGCAACGGGACGGTGTTCAAGCGCTACGCGCCCACCACCAAGCCCGAGGATATCAAGCGCGACATCGAGACGCTGCTGGCCGAGCCGGCGTAGGATGCGTCCCGAATCAGCCGATCAGCCGATCAGCCGATCACCCGATCGGCCGGCTAGCCGCTGGTGTGCTGCACCGCACGCAGGAAGCCGTTGAGCGAGCGGTCGGGCGTTTCGTGGAAGCGGTCTTCCAGCATGACGATGCCGCGGCAGCGGTCCAGGCGGAAGCTGCGATAGTCGGTGCGCGTGGTGCACCAGGCGGCCAGCAGCCAGCTATTGCCCCAGAAGAACAGGCCCAGCGGCTGCACGATGCGGTCGGTGGCGCGCTGCTGCGCGTCGGTGTAGTCCAGGCGCAGCAGGCGTTGCGCGTTCATGGCGCCATGCACCACGTCAAAGGCGTCGCGCACCTGCGGCAGGTTGACGAATTCGGGGGCGAACACGCGGCTTTGCTGCGCCGCATGACGCCGCGCGGGCGGTAGCGCCGCCACCAGCTTCTCCAACGCGGGATCGGCCGCGGCGGCCAGCGCCCCGCCGCCCCAGGCCTTGAGCAGCCGCAGCCCGGCCACCAGCGCTTCGACTTCGATCGCGGTGAACATCAGCGGAGGGACGTCATAGTCGGCCCGCAACCGGTAGCCGATGCCCGCTTCGCCCTCCACCGGCACGCCCGACAGCGACAGCGCCTGGATATCCCGGTACACCGTGCGTTCGGACACCCCGAGCCGCTGCGCCAGCAGCGCCGCCGTGGTGAGGCGGCGCCCGCGCAGTACCTGGACGATCTGGAAAAGGCGGTCGGCGCGGCGGCTCATCGAGGCTTCATCTTGGTGCTATGCGGGTATTGGTAAAACGGTCGCGGTGGCTGACTATCCTACCAGTGGCTGGTGCAGGCCGACGCGATTGCCTTCGCTGTCGATGATATGCGCGATATGGCCGATATCGCCAGGCAACTGCAGCGGGCCGAACACGGTCTTGCCGCCGGCCGCGGTGACACGCGCCAGCAGCGCCGTGAGCTGCGGCGTGTGCAGGTAAGGCAGGCAGCCGTCGGCCGAGGGGCGGAAGCCCTCGCCGGCTACCAGTGCGCCGCCAGGCTCACGGTTGGCAAAGACAGCCATGTCGATCTGCGCCATGGTTTCGCGCTTGAGGGTGGTCTCGAAGGCCTGCTCGTAGAACCGGATGGCACGGGTCATGTCCACGACAGGAATTTCAAGCCAGTTGATCAGTCCGCTCATGATGGTCTCTCTCAGGGGTGATGGAGAGACGGATCATGCGCGGGGGCTCCTGACAACGTCCTGTCAGCAGGGATCAGGGATCAGCGTGGCATCCATGCCGCCAGCATCGGCACCATCACGGCGGTCAGCACGCCGTTCAGGCCCATGCCGAGCGCGGCGAAGGCGCCGGCCTCCTGGTTGACCTGGAAGGCGCGCGCCGTGCCGATGCCGTGCGCTGCCACGCCGGTGGCGAAGCCGCGCACGGTGTAGTCGGAAATGCGCAGCAGGTTCAGCAGCTTGGTGGCGCTGACCGCGCCGATGATGCCGGTGGCCATCACCAGCACGGCGGTCAGCGAGGGCAGGCCGCCGATCTTCTCGGCCACGCCCATGGCGATCGGGATGGTGACCGACTTGGGCGCGAGCGAGCGCATGGTCTCGGGCGAAGCGCCCAGCAGCCAGGCGATGCCAACGGCCGATACCACCGCCACCAGCGATCCCGCCAGCAGCCCGCCCAGCAGCGGGAACACATGCTTGCGCAACTTGGGCAGCTGCATGTAGAGCGGCACCGCCAGCGCGACGGTAGCGGGCCCGAGCAGGAAGTGGACGAACTGCGCGCCATCGAAATAGGTCTTGTACGGCGTGCCGGTCACCGTCAGCAGCGTGACCAGGATCGCGACCGCAATCATCACGGGATTGGCTAGCGGCGAGAAGCGCGCGCGCTCATAGACGCGGAACGCGAAGACATAGGCCAGCAAGGTAGCGGTCAGGCCGAGCAGCGGGCTGGCCGCCAGATAGACCCAGATCTCGTTCAGGCGCGGCGTCATGCTTGATCTCCCGAACCGGCTTGCGCGCCGGCATCCTCAGGCGGCCGGGGCTTGCCCATCAGCGCGCGCGCCACCAGCGCGGTGGTGGCGATCGCCAGCCAGGTGGACACCACCAGCGCCACCACGATCGGCAGCCATTCCCCGCCGATGCGGTGCGCGTGCACCATGATGCCGACGCCCGCCGGCACGAACAGCAGCGACAAGTGCTTGAGCAGCTCGGACGTGGTCCCCTGGATCACCGGCAGCAGCCGGTCGTCGAAGGTGAGCCAGCCGAACAGCAGGATCATGCCGATCACCGGCCCGGGCACGGGCAGGCTCAGGGAATAACTGAGCGCTTCCCCGACGGATTGGAAAACCAGCAGGATGGCAAAGGTCTGGAGCATGCGCGGGCGGGGCGAAAGGAGCGAAAGGCGGCAAGGGTGAATGCCATCGCATGGTAACCCGGCACCACGCGTCCAGCCTACCCCAGCATGCGATCCACCAGCTCGATCCAGTGCATCACCGGCGTGCCGGTGCCGCTTTGCAGGTGCGTGATGCAGCCGATATTCGCCGAGACGATGGCCTCGGGCTTCGAGGCCTGCAGATTGGCGAGCTTCTCGTCGCGCAACCGATAGGACAATTCGGGCTGCAGCACCGAGTACGTGCCTGCGGAGCCACAGCACAGGTGGCTG
Organism: Cupriavidus sp. GW823-FHT07A04; assembly: GCF_058794615.1. NCBI lineage: Bacteria > Pseudomonadati > Pseudomonadota > Betaproteobacteria > Burkholderiales > Burkholderiaceae > Cupriavidus > Cupriavidus sp. GW823-FHT07A04. The sequence continues at coordinate 254,455 of NZ_JBXAHA010000003.1, read as the reverse complement.
TCGGCACAGAGCTTGACGTCCACGCCCAGGCCTGCCAGCAGGGCTTCCACCTTGCCGCGGATCTGCTGGCCGTGCTGCAGCGTGCAGGGCGGATGATAGGCCACGCGCTGGCCATTGGTGCCGTTGGAGCCTTTGCTGCTTCTTGCCTCGGCGGCCGCGTCTTGCAGGGCGTCGGCGAAGTTCGGCAGCAGCTCCGACAGATCCTTGGTCAGCGCCGAGATCTGGCGCGCGCGATCCGCATAGCGGGCATCGTTGCGCAGCAGGTGGCCGTATTCCTTGACCATCACGCCGCAGCCCGACGCCGTCATCACGATGGCCTCCGCGCCGGCTTGCACCGCCGGCCACCAGGCGTCGATATTGCGCCGCATATTGTCGAGGCCACCATCGTGGTCGCCGGTGTGATAGCGCACGGCGCCGCAACAACCGGCCTCGCGCGCCACCACCAGCTGCACGCCAAGACGGTCGAATACGCGTGCCGTGGCGGCATTGATGTTGGGCGACATCGAGGGCTGCACGCAGCCGTCGAGCAACAACATCTTGCGCGCGTGCGTGGTGCGCGGCCATGCGCCGGCGTTGACCGCCTGCGGCACCTTGTTGCGCAGCGCCTGCGGCAACAGCGCTCGCACGCGCTGCCCCAGGCGCATGGCCGTGCCGAACAGTGCCGGGCGCGTCATGCTTTCGCGCAGCGCCCACCGCGCGAAACGCTCGCGCGCCGGGCGCTGGATGCCTTCGGCCGCAAGGCGGTCGTCCACCACCTTGCGGCCGATGTCGACCAGACGGCCGTACTTCACGCCCGAGGGGCAGGTGGATTCGCAGTTGCGGCAGGTCAGGCAGCGGTCCAGGTGCAGGCGTGTGCTTTCCGTGACGGGCTGGCCCTCCAGCACCTGCTTCATCAGGTAGATGCGGCCACGCGGGCCGTCCAGCTCGTCGCCGAGCAACTGGTAGGTGGGGCAGGTCGCGGTACAGAAGCCGCAATGCACGCATTTGCCGACGATGGACTTGGCTTCTTCGCCGTCGGGCGTGTCGCGCAGGAATTCGGCCAGTGTGGTTTGCATGGTTCGGGGACTCTCCGGTGCCTTGGCTGGGGATCGATGCGGTGTGGTGCGGTGCCGCCCGTGGCTCAGAGGCCGGCGTACATGCGCTGCGGGTTGAAGATGCCGGCGGGGTCGAACGTCGCCTTGAGCCGCTGATGGATGGCAGCCACCGGTGCGGACAGCGGCGTGAACACGCCCACGGCTTTGTCGCCGTTGCGGAACAGCGTGGCGTGGCCGCCGGCCGCCTTGGCCGCGGCGCGCACGATGGCGCTGTCGGCCGCGCTGTCGCTGCCGCCCAGCCACCAGCGCTGGCCGCCGCCCCATTCGATCAGCTGCCCGCCGGGCAGCGCCAGCGGCGCGGCGGTGGTTGGCACGGCAATGCGCCACAGTGCCCGGCCAGCTTGCACCGGGGCAAAGAAGGCGTGGCTCTGCTCGCGCAACGCGCGCCACAATGCATCGGCTTGCGCGGCGTCCACGGCTTCGCCGCCAAGCCGCTCGCGCGCGGCGCGCAGCGCGGCCGCCGCGCCCGACAGGCGCAGGTGCAGCACGCCGTCGTGCCAGGCCGAAGCGGCAATCGGCAGGGGCTGGCCGCCCCAGTCGTTGAGGCGATCGAGCGCCGCGGCCTCGTCCAGCGCAAAACGCAGCGTGGCGTCGTCGAAGGGCACCGGCAGCACCTTGAGCGAGACTTCCAGGATCAGCCCCAGCGTGCCGAGCGACCCGGACATCAGCCGCGAGACGTCATAGCCGGCTACGTTCTTCATGACCTGGCCGCCAAAGCTCAGGACGTCGCCACGGCCATCCATCACGCGTGTGCCCAGCACAAAGTCACGCAACGCGCCCACCGCCTGCCGGCGCGGGCCGGACAGGCCAGCGGCCACGGCGCCGCCGATCGTGGCCACGTCGCTGGCATTGGCGCCGGTGCTGAAGTGCGGCGGCTCGAACGCCAGCATCTGGCGCCGCTCGGCCAGCGCCGCCTCGATCTCCGCCAGCGGCGTGCCGCAGCGCGCGGTGATCACCAGCTCGGGCGGGTCATAGTCGACGATGCCGCTGTAGGCGCGCGTGTCGAGCAGCGCCCCTTGCGCATGCTGGCCGTAGAAATCCTTGCTGCCGCCGCCGCGCAGGCGCAGCGGCGCGCGCGTGTCGGTGGCATGCCGGATGGCATCGCGAAAGGCGGAGAGGGTGGCTTGCGGATCTGCTGGCATGGTGGCGGGCGGGTGTCGGCGTGAGCTAGGTCAGGCGGAAGAAGTGGGACGGTGAGGTGGCGTCTCGGCGCTTGCGCGGGAGCCTGCCGGCTCGCGTTCGCTCTCGCCCTGGTAAGGCGGCAGCTCGCTGCCGCAGTGCTTGCAGTAGCCGGCGTCGGGATCGTGGCCTTCCGTCAGGCAATGGTTGCAGGTGCGCGTGGTCAGCGGCCGCTTCATGATGCTGGCGGCCAGCTCCGCGCCCACGATGCCGGTGGGGAAGGCGATGATGCCGTAGCCCAGCAGGATGGTCAGCGAGGTGATGAACTGGCCCAGCGGCGTCTTGGGCACCATGTCGCCGAAGCCGGTGGTGGTGAGCGTCACCACCGCCCAGTACATGCTCACGGGGATGCTGGTAAAGCCGTGCTGCGGGCCTTCCACCACATACATCACGGTGCCGAGGATCACGGTGATGATGAACACCGTGCCAAGGAAGACGAAGATCTTGCGCCGGCTGTTGGCCAGCGCGTGGTACAGGATCTGCGCTTCCTCGAAATACACCGTCAGCTTGAGGATCCGGAACACGCGCAGCAGCCGCAGCAGCCGCACGTCGATCAGGAAGGCCAGCTCCGGCACGAAGAAGGCGAGCCAGGTCGGGATGATCGACAGGAAATCAACCACGCCGAAGAAGCTGAACACATAGCGCAAGGGGCGGCGCACCACCACGATGCGCATCAGGTATTCGGCGGTAAACAGCAGCGTGAACAGCCACTCCAGCACCGTGAACACGCGGCCCAGCCGCAGGTTTACCGCCGGCAGGCTGTCAAACATCACAATCAGCACGCTGGCCACGATGGCCAGCAGCAGAGTGATGTCGAACAGCTGTCCGTTGCGCGTGTCGGCCTCGAAGATGATGGTGTACCAGCGCTCGCGCCAGCCGGATTCGGGCTTGCCGAGGCGCTGGCGGGTTTGCGCGCTGCTGCGGTTGCGTTGCGTGGCGTTTTGAGCGGCCATGTTCAGAATCGCGGCAGGTCAGGGTGCGGCAGCAGGCCGCGCTTCACATGCATGCGGCCGTACTCGGCGCAGCGCGCCAGCGTGGGGATGGCCTTGTCGGGGTTGAGCAGGCGCGCCGGGTCGAAGGCCGCCTTGACGCCAAAAAACAGCTCGCGCTCTTGCGCGGAGAACTGCACGCACATGGAATTGAGCTTCTCCACGCCCACGCCGTGCTCGCCGGTCACCGTGCCGCCCAGCTCCACGCAGCTCTCCAGGATGTCGGACCCGAACAGCTCGGCGCGGTGCCATTCGTCCTGGTCCGCACCATCGAACAGGATCAGCGGGTGCATATTGCCGTCGCCAGCATGGAACACGTTCATGCAGCGCAGGCCGTACTTGCGCTCCATCTCCTCGATGCGCTTGAGCAGCGTGCCGATATGCTTGCGCGGGATGGTGCCGTCCATGCAGTAGTAGTCTGGCGAGATGCGCCCGGCGGCGGGGAAGGCGTTCTTGCGCCCGCTCCAGAAGCGCAGCCGTTCGGGCTCGCTTTGCGACACCTGGATGCGGCTGGCGCCGGAAGCGCGCAGCACCTCGCTCATGCGCTCCACTTCCTCGGCCACTTCTTCCGGCGTACCGTCGGACTCGCACAGCAGGATGGCGGCGGCGTCCAGGTCGTAGCCGGCGCGCACGAATTCCTCGACCGCTGCAGTGGCGGGCTTGTCCATCATCTCCAGCCCGGCAGGGATGATGCCGGCGCCGATCACATCGGCCACCGCGTTGCCGCCCTTGGCCACGTCATCGAAGCTGGCCATGATCACCTGCGCCAGCTGCGGCTTGGGGATCAGCTTGACGGTCACCTCGGTGACCACCGCCAGCATGCCTTCGGAGCCGATCACGGCGGCCAGCAGGTCCAGCCCCGGCGCGTCGGGCGCTTCCGAGCCGAACTCCACCACTTCGCCCTCCATGGTGACGGCGCGCACGCGCAGCACGTTGTGCACCGTCAGGCCGTACTTCAGGCAATGCACGCCGCCCGAGTTCTCGCTGACGTTGCCGCCGATGGTGCAGGCGATCTGCGAGGAAGGATCGGGGGCGTAATAGAGGTTGTATTGCGCGGCGGCCTCGGAGATGGCGAGATTGCGCACGCCGGGCTGGACCACCGCGGTGCGCGAGCGCACGTCCACGCTGACAATGCGCTTGAACTTGGCCAGCGACAGCACCAGGCCAGTGGCGATCGGCATGGCCCCGCCGGACAGGCTGGTGCCGGCGCCGCGCGGCACCACGGGCACCTGCAGCGAGTGGCACAGGCGCAGGATGGCGCAGACCTGGTCTTCGTTGTCGGGCAGCGCCACGGCCATCGGCACCTGGCGATAGGCTGCCAAGCCGTCGCACTCGTAGGGCACGGTGTCTTCGGGTTTCCACAACAACGCCGCATCGGGCAGGATTTTCGCCAGGCCGGCGAGCAACGCGCTGCGGCGTGCGTCGTCGGCGACCAGTGAGACTTCGTGCGGGGCGTTCATGGCAACTCCTGTTATGGCCGCCGGCGCCCGCCATGGCAGGGCGGACGCGGGTGGGGAGCAAGGACTATAGCGCAGCCAGGTGGCTGCGCAGCCTCGTGGCAACGTGAATTCCGCATGGCGGGCCGATCAAAATCGCTCATGACGGCGTGGGCGCGGAACGTGCCACGCGGGCGGTGGCGAGGGGATCCTCGCAGGCTGGCCGGTACCAATCCAGCTTAGCACCGGCGCGGCGCAAGGCGGCAATAGGCCGCTTTATTGTCCGCGCGGCGCCAGCATGTGTACCATTTCCAGCTTGTCGTGATAGTCCGGTGCCACATAGAGCGCCTGCGGCTCCACGCCGTAGCGCACGAAGCCCATGGCCTCATAGAGCGCGATCGCTGGCGCATTGATGACGTTGACGCAGAGCGTGACCTGGCGCAGCCCGGGCATGTCGGTGGCCACCGCCAACGCCTGTTCCATCAGCTGTCGCCCGAGGCGCCGGTCGCGATAGCCCGGCGCCACATACATGCCCCAGATAAACGCCTTATGCCGCTGCTTGGCCTTGTCCTCGCGCATCAGCCCGACCACGCCGGCCAGCGCGGTGCCGCCCTCGGTGGCTTCAAAGGCGCCGATCACGGCCTTTTCGGGCGTTGCCTCAAGGCGGCCGGCGACGGTGGCCAGCGGCAGGTCACGCTCTTCCTCGAAGCTGGAACCGAAGGCAGCGGGCGCCTCCAGCAGGCCTTCGAGGCGCAGTGCCTGGAAGGCGCTAGCATCGGTGGGGGTGAGCAGGCGGATCTGCATGGGCATCATGCGTGCTCCTGGTTGGCAGTCACGAGCTGCTGTCTGGCGCGTCGTTCCCGATATGCCTTGACTGCCCATTGTGTAACAGCTGTAGCAAGGATTGCCATGGGAAAGGCGATCGCGATGGTGCTTTGCGGCAAGAGTACGGCCAAGGTGAAGCAGAACGCGACAAAGGAAAACAAGCCTGCCGCCATCGAAGCCAGCAAGGCGACGACAAAGTCCGGGCCGGCTGCCCGGTGCGAGAACACCGACAGCACAATGCCAAGCACGGGGAACACGGCCAGCAGCCCGCTCCAGGTGGAGCCGATCGATGCCGACAGGGTCGTTACCGCGACCGTCAGGGCCGCACCGGCCAGCATGCGCATCAGCAGCCCCGCGCGAGACACGGGAGCCGCCAGCCCGGCGGGACCGGGCGGCGGAAAGAGCGACGGGCAGATGCCTAGCGTGAGCAGCGCCAAGGCCAGAGCGGTGAAGGGCGAGAAGGGCAGCCTGCCAAGCAACGCCGCCGCGGCCAGCCAGGCACCCAAGGCAGCCGTCAGCGCCAGCGGCCATCCGTGCCGGCGGCAACTCCAGGCATAGGCCAAACTGAACGCGACCGACGCGAACACGGCGCAGAGGGCGCTGGTAGCCGCTGCTGCGGCAAATGGCGCGCCACGCTCCAGTGCAATCAAGAACAGGATCGGACCAACCACCACGGGCATGCCGGCCAGCAAGCCGGCCACGCTGGGGCCCCAGCGTTTGCCCGCTATGGAGATGCATGCGATGAAGCCGGGTACCAGTAACAGCTTCAGGGCGAGCATTGGCAGGATTCCTCTTCGCTGATGTTCAGGTTTGGGTTTGGAGGTGCTACCAGTCCAGGCTGAGCAGCCAGTCGACAAAATACCGGGCCTCCGGCTTGAGCGGCGCCTGTTCGCGCTCGACGATGTAGTAGCCGTGCGGCGACACCGATTCGATGTCCAGCAGCCGCACCATCTGGCCCAGCGACAGCCAGTGCCGGGCCATGCGCTGGCGCACCAGCGCGACGCCCTGGTTGGAGGCGATGGCTTCAAGCATCAGGCCGATGTCGTTGAACTGCGGGCCGGTCTGGGGCTCGGGCCAGTCCAGGCCGGCGGTCTCGAACCAGGGCTTCCAGGGTTCCAGCGGGCTGCGCAGCAGCACCAGGTTGTGCAGGTGCTCGGGTTTGGTGATGGCGCGGCCGTCGATGCGCTCGTAGTACTCGCGCCCGCAGGCCGGGAACACGGGCTCGACCAGCAGCTTGGTGGTCTTCAGGTCGGGGTAGCGCCCGGTGCCGTAGCGGATCTCCACATCGGTGTCTTCCGCCTTCACGTCCAGGAAGGGGATGGCCAGGTGCAGCTCGGTGTCGATGTGCGGGTACAGCGCCGTGAACTCGGGCAGGCGCGGCACCAGGTGCTGGCGGCCGAAGGTGGGTGGGATCGCCACGCGCAGGCGGGTGCGCAGCTTGTTGTACTCGGGCCGGGCCAGTTCGTTGAGCGCCTTGAGGGCATCCTGCACATTGCGCAGGTAGCGCGTGCCAGCGGCCGTCAGCCGCAGCGCGGCGTTGGCGCGCACGAAGAGGTCCTCGCCCCACAGCTCCTCCAGGTTCTTGATGCGGTGCGACACCGCGCTGGGCGTGACCGACAGCTCCTCGGCCGCGCGTGCGAAGCTGCCCAGCCGGGCGGCGGCTTCGAACGCGATCAGCAGGTGCAGCGGCGGGACGCGGTTGAACACGGATGCCATGCCGCGCGATCCCTTAGCGTACCGGGCGGAAGATCTTGCCCGGGTTGAGGATATGGTTGGGATCGAGCGCGTTCTTGATGGCGCGCATCAGGTCGAGCGCGTCTTCGCCGTGCTCGCTGACCAGGAAATCCATCTTGTGCAGCCCCACGCCGTGCTCGCCGGTGCAGGTGCCGCCCATGGCCAGCGCGCGCTCCACGATGCGCCGGTTGATGGTCTCGGCCTCGGCGAGCTCTTCAGGCTTTTCAGGGTCGGTGAGGATCGCGACGTGGAAATTGCCGTCGCCCACATGGCCCACGATGGGGCAGGGCAGGCTGGACGCGTTGAGGTCACGCTCGGTCTCGGTCACGCAATCGGCCAGGCGGGAAATCGGCACGCACACGTCGGTGGTGACCGCCTTGCAGCCCGGCTTGAGCTGCAGCATGGCGAAGTAAGCGGTATGGCGCGCGTTCCACAGGCGGCTGCGGTCTTCCGGCCGCGTGGCCCACTCGAAGCCCTGGCCACCATTGTCGGCGGCGATCTGCTGCACGGTCTCGGCCTGCTCCTTGACGCCGGCCTCGGTGCCATGGAATTCGAAGAACAGGTGCGGCGCCTCCGGCATGGACAGGTTGTCGTGCCGGTTGATGGCGCGGATGGCCAGCGCGTCGACGAACTCCACGCGCGCGACGGGCACGCCCAGCTGGATGGTCTCGATGGTTGCCCGCACCGCGCTGCCCATGCTGGGGAAGCTGCAGATGGCCGCCGAGATGGCTTCGGGCTGCGGGTACAGCCGCACCGTCACCTCGGTGATGATGCCCAGCGTGCCTTCGCTGCCGATCATCAGGCGGGTCAGGTCGTAGCCGGCGGAGGACTTGCGAGCGTGGGTGCCGGTCTTGATGATGCGGCCGTCGGCGGTGACCACCGTCAGCGCCAGCACGTTCTCGCGCATGGTGCCGTAGCGCACCGCGTTGGTCCCGGAGGCACGCGTGGCGCACATGCCGCCCAGCGAGGCATCGGCGCCGGGGTCGATCGGGAAGAACAGGCCGGAGTCCTTGATTTCCTGGTTCAACTGCTTGCGGGTCACGCCCGGTTGCACCGTCACGTTCAGGTCTTCGGGTTGCACCGACAGCACCTTGTTCATCTGCGACAAGTCCAGGCTGATGCCGCCAGCCACCGCCAGCAGGTGGCCTTCGAGCGAGGAACCGGCGCCGTAGGCAATCAGCGGCACACGGTGCTCGTTGCACAGCCGGGCCACTTCGGCCACTTCCTCGGTGGTGTGGGCGAAGACCACGCCGTCCGGCGCTGCCGGCGGGAAGGGGGACTCGTCGCGGCCGTGGTGGTCGCAGACGCCGGGGGAGGTGGAGAAGCGCTCGCCGAAGCGGGCCTGCAAGGCGTCACGCACGGCGGCGGGCAGGGGTTGGCGCACCAGCGCGGCGTGGGCAAGGGGTTGGTTCATGGCGTCTCCGGCGGGTCTGTGGGGACCGGGGACGCGCAGCGTCGGCCATGGCAAAAGGCCGCGCTGAACGGCGCCGGCAATCGCACCCGGTAGCGTATCAAGCGAATCCCGTTATTCTACGCCGCGCCAGGGGCGGCTCGTTGGGCGGGCGCCGCAACCGCCACCCGGCGCCGGGCAGCGCGCTAACGCGAAGGGGCGGATGCGCGCCATAATGCTGGATTCGCCAACGCAGGAGACCCGCATGGGCCATCGCCTCTCCAAGATCGCCACCCGCACCGGAGATGCCGGCACCACCGGGCTTGGCGACGGCAGCCGCATCAGCAAGGACAGCCTGCGCATTGCCGCCATCGGCGATGTGGACGAGCTCAACTCGAACCTCGGCGTACTGCTCACCGAGACGCTGCCCGACGACGTCCGCACGGCCTTGCTGCATATCCAGCACGACCTGTTCGACCTTGGCGGTGAGCTCTCCATCCCCGGCTACGTGCTGGTCAAGCCCGAGCAGGTGCTGCAGCTGGACGCATGGCTGGATCACTACAATGCCAACCTGCCGCGCCTGGCCGAGTTCATCCTGCCGGGCGGCAGCCGGGCCGCGGCGGTGGCGCATGTGTGCCGCACGGTGTGCCGGCGCGCCGAGCGCGCGCTGGTGGCGCTGGGCGCGCAGGAAGCCCTGAACGAGGCGCCCCGCCAGTACCTGAACCGCTTGTCCGACCTGCTGTTCGTGTTGTCGCGCGTGCTCAACCGGGCCGGCGGGGGCAGTGATGTCCTGTGGCAGCGAGGCCGTTAGCCGATCCAGTTTTAAATGATGTAAGCAGCACAAAAACCACGCTTGGCGCGCAACGTCTCCTAACACCCTGCAACTTGGCCAGCCAGCCTGCCGTTGACCAGAAGGAGAAGCCGAGAAATTTAGTCGGAATTGCACTTCCGGCCCTTGAAATGGCCCCGGACGGCCACATTTCGGCCTCAGGATGAATTGCAGTCCCCGCGGATAGCGGGGCTCAAGAGGAGAGAATAATGGGTAAGATCATCGGTATCGACCTCGGTACCACCAATAGCTGCGTCGCGATCATGGAAGGCAATACGCCCAAGGTGATCGAAAATGCCGAAGGTACGCGTACCACCCCTTCGATCATCGCCTACATGGAAGACGGCGAGATCCTGGTGGGCGCGCCTGCCAAGCGCCAGGCGGTGACCAATCCGCGCAACACCCTGTATGCGGTGAAGCGCCTGATCGGCCGCAAGTTCGAAGAAAAGGAAGTGCAGAAGGACATCGGCCTGATGCCGTACACCATCGTCAAGGCCGACAACGGCGACGCATGGGTGTCCGTGCGCGACCAGAAGCTGGCACCGCCGCAGGTGTCCGCCGAAGTGCTGCGCAAGATGAAGAAGACCGCCGAAGACTACCTCGGCGAGCCGGTGACCGAAGCCGTGATCACCGTGCCGGCTTACTTCAACGACTCGCAGCGCCAGGCCACCAAGGACGCTGGCCGCATCGCAGGCCTGGACGTCAAGCGCATCATCAACGAGCCGACCGCGGCCGCGCTGGCCTTCGGCCTGGACAAGAACGAAAAGGGCGACCGCAAGATCGCCGTGTATGACCTGGGTGGCGGCACGTTCGACATCTCGATCATCGAGATCGCCGACGTTGACGGCGAGAAGCAGTTCGAAGTGCTGTCGACCAATGGCGACACCTTCCTGGGCGGCGAAGACTTCGACCAGCGCATCATCGACTACATCATCGGTGAGTTCAAGAAGGACCAGGGCGTCGACCTGTCCAAGGACGTACTCGCGCTGCAACGCCTGAAGGAAGCCGCTGAAAAGGCCAAGATCGAACTGTCGAGCTCGCAGCAGACCGAAATCAACCTGCCGTACATCACGGCGGATGCCTCCGGTCCGAAGCACTTGAACCTGAAGATGACCCGCGCCAAGCTGGAATCGCTGGTCGAGGAACTGATCCTGCGCACCATCGAGCCGTGCCGCATCGCCATCAAGGACGCCGGCGTCAAGGTCAGCGAAATCGATGACGTGATCCTGGTCGGCGGCATGACCCGCATGCCCAAGGTGCAGGAACAGGTCAAGGAATTCTTCGGCAAGGAAGCGCGCAAGGACGTGAACCCGGACGAAGCCGTCGCCGTTGGCGCCGCGATCCAGGGCTCCGTGCTGTCGGGCGACCGCAAGGACCTGCTGCTGCTGGACGTGACGCCGCTGTCGCTGGGCATCGAAACGCTGGGTGGCGTGATGACCAAGATGATCACCAAGAACACCACCATCCCGACCAAGCATGCGCAGGTGTTCTCGACCGCTGACGACAACCAGCCGGCCGTGACCATCAAGGTGTTCCAGGGCGAGCGTGAAATGGCCACCGGCAACAAGCTGCTGGGTGAGTTCAACCTCGAAGGCATCGCGCCGGCCGCACGCGGCACGCCGCAGATCGAAGTCTCGTTCGACATCGACGCCAATGGCATCTTGCACGTGGGCGCCAAGGACAAGGCGACCGGCAAGGAAAACCGCATCACCATCAAGGCGAACTCGGGCCTGTCGGAAGACGAGATCCAGCGCATGGTGAAGGACGCCGAGGCCAACGCCGAGGAAGACAAGAAGGCCCGTGAGCTGGCGGATGCCCGCAACCAGGCCGACGCGCTGATTCACTCGACCAAGAAGGCTGTCACCGAATACGGCGACAAGCTGGAAGCGGGCGAGAAGGAAAAGATCGAAGCCGCGATCAAGGAACTGGAAGACGCCGCACGCGGCGGCGACAAGGCCGAGATCGATGCCAAGGTCAGCGCGCTGTCCGAAGCCAGCCAGAAGCTGGGCGAGCGTGTCTATGCGGACATGCAGGCCCAGGCCGGCGAAGCGGGTGCGGCGGGCGCCGCGGGCGCGGCCGGTGCCGGTGCTGCCGGCGCGGGCCATCAGCAAGCCCATCCGCAGGACGATAACGTCGTGGACGCCGAGTTCAAGGAAGTCAACGACAAGAAGTAATGGAAGAGCGGGGCGGGGGCGCGGTGCGCAACACCAGCGCCAGCCCCCATCCCGACGCCGGGCGACGGACATTGGACCAAGCGGGTTACCGCCGTCGAATGCCTCGCTCGGCTTTTTTGCTATTTCGCCCGGGCGGGCTTTGGACGCTTCCGGGCCCATCAGGTAAGCAGCCACCATGGCAAAACGTGACTTTTACGAAGTGCTCGGGGTGGGCAAGAACGCCGGCGACGACGAGATCAAGAAGGCCTATCGCAAGCTGGCGATGAAGCACCACCCGGACCGCAATCCGGACAGCAAGGATTCCGAAGAGAAGTTCAAGGAGGTCAAAGAGGCCTACGAGATGCTTTCGGACCCTGAGAAGAAGGCAGCCTACGACCAGTACGGCCACGCCGGCGTCGACCCCAACATGGCGGGCGGCTTCGGCGGCGGCGGCCAGGCCTACGGCGGTTTCGCCGAAGCCTTCGGCGACATCTTCGGCGATATTTTTGGCCAGCAAGGCGGCCAGGCTGGCGGCGGACGCCGTGGCGGCGGCCCGCAGGTGTACCGCGGTGCTGACCTGCGCTACAGCATGGAAATCACGCTGGAGCAGGCCGCCCACGGCCACGACGCGCAGATCCGGGTGCCCCACTGGGACGAGTGCGAGCATTGCCACGGCAATGGCGCCGAGCCCGGCACCAACGTCGAAACCTGCCCGACCTGCCATGGCGCGGGCCAGGTGCGCGTGTCGCAAGGCTTCTTCTCGATGCAGCAGACTTGCCCCAAGTGCCACGGCACCGGCAAGCACATCCCCAAGCCGTGCACCAAGTGCCACGGTCAGGGCAAGCTGAAGTCGCAGAAGACGCTGGAAGTGAAGATTCCCGCCGGCATCGACGAGGGCATGCGCATCCGCTCCTCGGGCAATGGCGAGCCGGGCATCAACGGTGGCCCCCCGGGCGACCTGTATGTGGAAGTCCACATCAAGCAGCACGCGGTGTTCGAGCGCGACGGCGACGACCTGCACTGCCAGATGCCGATTTCCTTCGCCACCGCGGCGCTGGGCGGCGACCTGGAAGTGCCCACGCTGGGCGGCAAGGCCAGCTTCCCGGTGCCGGAAGGCACCCAGCCCGGCAAGACCTTCCGCCTGCGCGGCAAGGGCATCAAGGGCGTGCGCTCGGGCTACCCCGGCGACCTCTACGTGCACGTGAACGTGGAAACGCCGGTCAAGCTGACCGAGGCGCAGAAGGACATCCTGCGCCAGTTCGACCGCTCGGTGCATGAAGGCGGCTCGCGCCACAGCCCGCAGGAGCAATCCTGGCTGGATAAGGTGAAGAGCTTCTTCAGTTGATCCGGCTTGGGGCATGCGGCCGGCCACGCGTTGATGCGTGGCCGGCTTTTTTGTTTTGAGGGCGCCGAAAAAACCGTGGGCTTCGCTTGAACTGGCTCCTAGCTAAGCCACCCCTCTCCCCAGCCCTCTCCCCCTGAGGGGAGAGGGAGCGAAAGCCGTCGTCAGGGCGGGCGGTTTTGGCCCGCTCCGCGACTTCGGCCGGTGCCTCAGGTTTGCTCCCCTCTCCCACTTGTGGGAGAGGGGCCGGGGGAGAGGGCGGGCGCGCGATAATGCAATGTCGCCCGCTTTATGGCGACCTCAATTTATGCTGGTGATTTCCCGTGGCAGTCTCCCTGACCCGCTCGTCTTCTTCCTCAATCTCACAAGCGCCCGAATCCGGCTCTGCCGGCGCCGCCGAGCCCTTCGTCCTGCTTGACGACGCCACCGCCGCCCCCGGCGAGGCATCTTCGCGCCTGTACACCGGCTTCGCCCGTGAAGATGCGCTGCCCGACGCCTCCGAGCTCGGCGCGCTCGACGCCATGCTGGCCGAAGGCTGGCGCCAGGGCTGGCATGCCACGCTGTTCGCCCCCTACGAATTCGGCGGCCCGCTGGTCGGCGTGCCGGTCCATGTCGACCACGCGCTGCCTTTCCATGACGGCGCGCTGCGCCTGCTGTGGTTCCGGCAGATGCGCCGGCTGGACACGCGGGAGGTCGCGCAGTGGCTGGCGCCGTCCTCGGGCGAACCGGCCGGCGTGATGGACGTCACGGCCGACACGCCGGAAGCCGCCTTCCACGCGGCCATTGCCCGGATCCACCAGTGGATCGAGGCTGGCGATACCTACCAGGTCAACTTCACGCAGCGGCTGCGCTTTGCCGCTTTCGGCGATCCGCTGGCGCTGTATGCCGCGCTGCGCGCCGCTCAGCCGGTGCCCTACGCCGCGCTGGCGCGGCTGCCGGGCGATGGCTGGGTGCTGTCGCTGTCGCCCGAGCTGTTTGTCCGGCATGACGGGCAAGGCCGGTTGCTGGCACGCCCGATGAAGGGCACCGCCCCGCTTACCGGCGACAGCGGGCGCGATGCCGAGGCCGCCGCAGCGCTGGCGGCCGACCCGAAGAACCGCGCCGAGAACGTGATGATCGTCGACCTGCTGCGCAACGACCTGGGCCGCGTCGCGGTGCCGGGTACGGTGGCCGTGCCCGATCGCTTCGTGGTGCAGCCCTTCGGCCAGGTGCTGCAGATGACCTCCACCGTGACTGCCAAGGCGCGCGCCGGCACCAGCCTGGCGGATCTGATGCGCGCGCTGTTTCCCTGCGGCTCCATCACCGGCGCGCCCAAGCGGCGCACCATGGAGATCATCAGCGAGCTGGAGCGCGCGCCGCGCGGCCTTTACACCGGCTCGCTCGGCTGGATCGATGCGCCCGGCGAAGGGCAAGCGCAGGCATGGCCGGGTGCCTTTGCGCTGTCGGTCGCCATCCGCACGCTGGTATTAGGCGCGCAGGGCGCCGACGGACTGCGCGCGGGCGAGATGGGCGTGGGCGGTGGCATCGTGCATGACAGCGACGCCGCGGGCGAATTTGCCGAGTGCGGCTGGAAGGCGCGCTTCCTGACCGCGCACGATCCGGGCTTTACCTTGTTCGAAACCATGCGGGTGGAAGACGGGGCGTGCCAGCGCCTGGATCAGCATCTGGCGCGGCTGGCGGCTTCCGCTGCGTGCTTCGGCTTCGGGTTTGAGCGCGCTCGCGCGTTGGCGTTGGTGCAGGCGGCCGTGGCGGATCTCGGTGCCGGCACCTGGCGCCTGCGGCTGGCGCTGGACAAGGCGGGTAGCTTCACCGTTGCCCACGGCCCGGTGGCGCCGCTCGCCGCGGCCCCGGTGCGCGTGGTGCTGGCCGCGCAGGCGCTGCCGGTTGCGGACGCGTTGCGCCGCCACAAGACCAGCGCGCGTGCTGTCTATGACGCCGGCTGGCAAGCGGCCGAGCGCGCCGGCGCCTTCGACAGCCTGTTCTTCAACGCCCGCGGCGAGCTGCTCGAAGGCGGCCGCAGCTCGGTGTTCGTCAAGGTGCAAGGCGAGTGGCTGACGCCGCCGCTGGCCGCCGATATCCTGCCCGGCGTGATGCGCGCTGCGGTGCTGGGCGATGGTGCACACCACCTCGGCGGGACGGTGCGCGAGGCGGTTGTCACGCGGGCCATGCTGCTGAGCGCGGAGGCACTAGCGCTGGCGAACTCGCTGCGGGGCGTGCTATTGGCGGAGTTACCGGCAACTGCCTGATCCAGGCGTTCAGGGGTGGCGCGTATCCAGCCGCCCGTCGCCAAGCTTCCAGCGCACCACGCCCGGCAGGTTGATCAGCTCGCGATCGTGGCAGACCATCACCACGCTGCGGCCTTCGGCGGCCAGGTCCTGCACCAAGCCGATCACCTGTTCGCGAGCGTGGCCGTCCAGGCTGGAGGTGGGCTCGTCCAGCAGCAGCAAATCGGGCTCCAGCACCTTGGCGCGGGCCAGTGCCACGCGCTGCACCTCGCCGCCGGACAGGCATTCGGGGGCGGTGTCCTGCACGTGCGTGATGCCGGCCCAGCCCAGCGCGGCTCCCACGCGCCGCCTGACTTCGTCGTCGGGCATGCCACGCGCCTTCAGGCCATAGGCGATGTTCTCGCGCACCGAGGTGCGAAACAGGTAGGGATGCTGGTGCAGGTAGGCAATGCGCTGGCGCAGCGCGGCGGGCAGCGGATCGAGTGCGGCGTTGTGCGGCGTGCCGTCCGCGCTGGTCCAGGCCACGGTCGCGCCGGGTGCGCGCTCCAGCCCCGCCACCATGCGCAGCAGCGTGCTCTTGCCCGCGCCATTGACACCGGTCAGCACCACCACAGCGGCGCGCGGGAAGGCAAGCTCGGCAATATCGAACAGCCCCCGCGCGCCTACCTGGCGCTGCAAGCCGCGCACCGTCAGCAGCGGCGGCAGCTGGGAAGGCGGCAACGCCTGCCCGTCAGGCGTGCGGCGCGCGGGCAGGGTGCTCATCGGCGAAATCCTCCCGCGCCTTGCAGCCACGCCAGCATCACATTGACGAGCACTGCCAGTGCGATCAGCACAACGCCCAGCGCAATACCCTGGGCGAATTCTCCCTTGCTGGTTTCCAGCGCGATGGCGGTGGTGATGGTCCGGGTGGCGCCTTCGATATTGCCGCCGATCATCAGTGCCGAGCCGACTTCGGCGATGACCCGCCCAAAGCCCGCCACCAGTGCGGCCATCAGGCCGAAGCGCATCTCGCGCAGGACGGTGAAAAAGGTTCGCCAGCGCCCGGCACCCAGTACCCAGGCGGTTTCACGCAGCCGCGCATCCGCCCCCTGCAAGGTGGACAGGGCAAACGCCAGCACCACCGGGAAGCCGATCACCGCCTGCCCGAGCACCATGCCGCTGCGGGTAAACAGCAAGGAGAAGTTGCCCAGCGGCCCGTGGCGGGTGAACAGCAGGTAGAGGACCAGCCCGACCAGCACGGTCGGGAAGGAGAGGAAGGCCTGCGCCATCACCACCACCACACGCCGCCCGGGAAAATCGTGGGTGGCGATCAGGTAGGCCGCGCCGATGGCCGGCACGGCGGCCATCGCCAGCCCGAGCACGGCCACCACCAGCGAGGTCCAGACGATGAACCAGATGGCGCCGTCACCGCTGGCCAGAAGCGCAAAGGCCGCGGCGGTGGCGGCACCGATCTCCATTGCCGGCGCGCGCTCAGGCCGAGAAGGTGTGCTCGACGGCCGGGAAGCTGCCGTCCTTCACGGCCGCCACGTAGGCGCGCACGGCGGCCTCGATCGAGCCGGCGCCTTCCATGAAGTTGCGCACGAACTTGGCCTTGCGGCCCGGGTAGACGTTGATCATGTCCTGCAGCACCAGTACCTGGCCGGAGCAATCCGCGCCGGCGCCGATGCCGATGGTCGGGATCGTCAGCAGGCCGGTGACCACGCCGGCCACAGCCGCCGGCACCGCTTCCATCACGATCAGCTGGGCGCCCGCGGCTTGCAGCGCGAGCGCGTCGCGCTTGAGCTGCGCCGCGCTTTCGTCGGTCTTGCCCTGCACCTTGAAGCCGCCCAGCGCGTGCACCGACTGCGGCGTCAGGCCAATGTGGCCGCACACCGGAATGCTGCGCTCGACCAGGAACTTGACGGTGGGCGCGAGCCAGTCGCCGCCCTCCAGCTTGACCATTTGCGCGCCGGCCCGCATCAACGCCACGGCGCTGGTGAAGGTGGCTTCCGGGGTGGGATAGGTGCCGAATGGCAGGTCCGCCACCAGCAGCGCGCTCTGGTTGCCGCGTGCCACGCATTCGGTGTGATAGACAACCTGTTCGAGCGTCACGGGCAGCGTGGTCTGCTGGCCTTGCATGACATTGCCAAGGGAGTCGCCGACCAGCAGCACCTCGACCCCGCAGTAGTCGAGCAGCGCGGCGAAGCTGGAGTCGTAGGCGGTCAGCATGGCGATTTTTTCGCCGGCGGCGCGCATCGCTTGCAGCTTGGGGATGGTGACGGTCTTGCGGGAGGGGTCGAGGAGGTAACTCATGACGTTGGGCCGGTAGAGAGACGGGAGACGGGCCGGCCGCAATGCGGCAGTGCATTCATGATCGGTGCATCAACGCATCTGCATCCGTGCGGCAAGGCCTTTGCCCCTTTCAGTTCGTACTGCGCGAGGCGCTCGGCCCCAGGATGGGGCCACGGGATTCGCGGCAGCGACTGCTGTCGTTATGGTGAAGGCTGGCAGGCGGGAGAGCCTGTCAGGGCGCAGCGAGATTGAGAAAGGCCTTGCGGCCACGCATGTTTTCGATGCGCGACAGTAGTGTACGGAAATCGGCGTCGTTGTCTACCGGGCTGAAGTGGGCGGTGTCGACGATCATGACCGGTGCTTCGTCGTAGCGATGGAACAGCTCGCCGTAGGCATCCGACAATCGCTCCAGATAGGCATCGTCGATGCTGGACTCGCCAGGCGCGTTGCGCCGGGCGATGCGCTCGCGCAGCAGGGCAGGTGAGGCCTGCAGCACGATGACGAGGTCTACACGCTGGCCTTGGGCCGGCAGGCGCGCGGCGAGGGCGTCGTACAGCGCGAGTTCGTCCTCGGGCAGGGTCAGCCCGGCGTAGAGGCGGTCCCGGGTGTGCAGGAAATCGCCTACCACGCGCTGGCCCGCCAGCAGTGCCGCCTGCCAAGCCTTGAGCTGCTGCGCGCGCTGGTTCATCAGCGACAGCTGCAGCGGCAGCGCGTATCGCGCGGGCTCGCGGTAGTAGCGTTCCAGGAAGGGGTTTTCGCGCGCAGCATCGAGCAATTCGCCGGTGCGCAGGGTTTGCGCCAGGCGTTGCGCGAGCGCGGTCTTGCCGGCTCCGATGGGGCCTTCCACCACAATGCGGCGCAGGTGTTCGAGCATGGGCGGGTCCGGTCGGCTAGGGGGAACTACACAGTACAGGGCGGATAAAGCGGGGCCGGCTTGCCGCTGCCGGCCATGGCTTCAGGAATCGCTGCGCGCGTCCAGTTGCCGCGTGCACTTGCAAAAGGAGACCTTCTCGACGCGCTGCGTGCTGACCGCGGCCAGGTAATCCGCCGCGCGGCCAAGGCCGGGGACAACCAGTTCGGCATCCAGCTCAAGCAGCGGCACCAGCGTGAAGGCGCGTTCGGCCAGGCGTGGATGCGGCACCACCAGCTTTTCGTCCTGGTGGATTTCGTCGCCAAAGACCAGCAGGTCCAGGTCGAGGGTGCGTGGTGCGTTGCGGAAAGGCCGCTCGCGGCCAAACTGATCCTCGATGTGGTGACAGATGCGCAATAGCTGGGCGGCGGTGAACGAGGTCTCCACCTTGACCACCGCGTTGTAATAGTCGTTGCCCGTCGCATCGACCGGGGCCGTGCGATAGAGCGACGATCTCGCCAGCACCGTGATGCCGACCTGCTGGGCCAGGCACACGATGGCATCTTTCAGAGCCTGCCGGGCGTCACCCAGGTTGGCTCCGATGCCGATAAAGGCAAGTGTCATTACGATTCCTCCGGCTGGACGCGTACCTTGCCGGTTTTCCGGTCTGCAGTGGAGCCGGATTCCTGGCTCGCGTCCATATCACTCCGCGGAGAAACTTTATCCGATTTCCGCGGACTGCGCCGGCGGCGCTTCTTGCGTGCCGGGCCGCCGCTGTCGCTGCTATCGCCATCTCCGGCGGGTTCAAAGCCTTCGGCATCGCCCGCGCCGCCGCTGCCGCCGCCGCCTTGCTTGCCGGCGCCGCGCACCGGGCGCACTGCCTCGATCAGGTCCTCGCGGCCGTGGCTATCGGCATCCTGGAAGTCTTGCCACCATTTCGCCAGCTCGGCCGGCTGCTCGCCGGATTCGCAGCGCAGGTAGAGGAAATCGAAGCCGGCACGGAAGCGCGGCGATTCGATCAGGCGGAACGGCATGCGGCCCACGCGCTTCTCGAAGCGCGGCTGCATGCCCCAGATGTCCCGCATGTCGGTGACAAAGCGGCGCTGGATGGCGAGCTGGCCGGTCTGGCGTTCCAGCACGTCGTCCATGGCGATATTGAGCGCGGCGATGGCGTGTTCGCCTTGCTCGCGCAGCGTGGTCCAACGCTGCAGCACGTGGTGCCAAAGCAGCGCGGCAAACAGGAAGCCCGGCGAGACCGGCTTGCCTACCTGCACACGCTGGTCCGTGTTGTCCAGCGCCAGTTGCACGAAGCGCTGGCCCATCGGCTGCTCCAGCGCGACATCCAGCAGCGGCAGCAGGCCGCGGTGCAGGCCAGCCTTGCGCAGCTCCTGCAGCGACGCCCAGGCATGGCCTGACATCAGCAGCTTGAGCATCTCGTCGAACAGGCGCGCGCTGGGCACATTGTGGATCAGCGAGGCCAGGTCGGCGATCGGCTGGCGGGTGTCCTCGTCGATCGTGAACCCGGTCTTGGCGGCGAAGCGCACCACGCGCAGCATGCGGATGGGGTCTTCGCGGTAGCGTGTGACCGGATCGCCGATCATGCGCAGCGTGCGTGCGCGGATGTCCTCCATGCCCTGGTGGTAGTCGTACACCAGTTGCTGGGCGGGGTCGTAGTACATCGCGTTGATGGTGAAGTCGCGGCGTTCCGCGTCTTCGGCCTGCGAGCCCCACACGTTGTCGCGCAGCACGCGGCCAGAGGCATCGATCGCGTGGGTCTTGCTGTCGAGCTCGGAGCGCTTGAGGCGGCGCCCTTCGGGCAAGGTCTCGCTGGCGACCGCGTCGACCAGCGCGCGGAAGGTGGAGACTTCAATGATTTCCTGCTCGCGCCCGCCATAGAACGTCACGTGCACGATCTGGAAGCGCCGGCCGATGATGCGCGAGCGGCGGAACAGCGCCTGCACCTGGTCAGGCGTGGCGTTGGTGGCGACGTCGAAGTCCTTGGGCTTGATGCCCAGCAGCAGGTCGCGCACCGCGCCGCCGACGATAAACGCCTCGTAGCCCGCCTGCTGCAGCGTGGAGGTGACCTTGATGGCGTTGCGCGAGATCAGCGACTGGTCGATCTGGTGCTCGGCATGCGCAACGATATTCGGCGCATGGGCGCGCTGGCCGCGGCGTTTGACGGGGCGCTGCTGGGTGCCCGGCTTGCCTAGCAGCCGGTTGATTAGCTTTTTGATCACGTCAGAACAGGTCCATGATGCGCCAGCCTGACGCGGCGGCGTGGTGACGCAGGCGATCGTCCGGGTTGGCGGCGATCGGCTCGCTGACCTTCTCCAGCAGCGGCAGGTCGTTGGCCGAGTCGCTGTAGAAGGTGGTGTTTTCGAAGGCATCCCAATGGGTGCCCATGCTCTTTAGCCAGGCTTCCACCCGGGTTATCTTGCCCTCGCGGAAGCTGGGGATGCCATCCACTTCGCCGGTGAAGGCGCCGTCGGGCTTGCCGTTGGCGGTGGCCGGCTCGGTGGCGATCAGGTGCTTGATACCGAAAGCCGCCGTGATCGGGGCGGTGACGAAACTATTGGTAGCGGTGACCACGGCGCACAGGTCGCCGGCGTCGAGGTGCTTGTAGACCAGTGCGCGCGCCTGCGGCGTGATGACCGGATCGATCACTTCACGCATGAACTGGCTGCGCAACGCTTCCAGGCGGTCGCGCGGATTGGCCGCCAGCGGCGCCAGCGCGAAACGCAGGAAAGCCTGGATATCCAGGGTGCCAGCCTTGTAATGGCCGAAGAACTCGTCGTTCCTGCGGCGGTAGAATTCCTCGTCGACAACGCCCAGGCGCACCAGGAAGCGGCCCCATTCGTGGTCGCTGTCGGTCGGGAGCAAGGTGTGGTCGAGGTCGAACAATGCCAGATTCATGGGCGGCGATTTTACATTAACGTGACTGTGAGAGCTTTCTTAACGTCTCTGGATGCCAACAAAGGCAAGCACGGTGCATGCCATGGGTCACGCGCGCTGGCGCGCAGGCTCTGGCTCACTCGCGCAACTCGGCAAACATTTCCCGCAGCAGGGGCAGCGTGACGGCGCGCTTGCGTTCCAGCGAATAGGTGTCCAGTGCGTCCAGCAGCGCCATCAGGCTGGGCATGTCGCGGTATTTGCGCGTGACCAGCCAGTGCGGGATTTCCGGCGAAAGCTGCAGCCCGCGCTCGCGCGCGGCCTGCACCAGCGCCGCCATCTTGTCCTCGTCCGACAGCGGTGCCAGCTGATAGACCAGGCCCCAGCCCAGCCGCGTGCGCAGGTCCTCGCGCACCGGCATGGCCAGCGGCGCCTGGCTGCCGGCCACCACGATGGCGGTGCGCACGTGAGCCCGGACCTCGTTGTACAGCGAGAACACGGCGATCTGGCGCGCTTCGTCGAGCAGTTCCACATCGTCCACGGTGTAGAGCTGGCAACTCGGGTCGAAGATGAAGTCCGACAAGGCGTGATGCGGGCTCAGGTAGCGGCAACGGATGCCGGCCTGGTAGCCACTGTCGCAGACCGCATGCAGCAGGTGGGTGCGGCCCGAGCCCACTTCGCCCCACAGGTAGATCAGGCGGTCGGCGGCCCGCTCCTGCGCTACTGCCGTGGCCAGGTCGCGCAGGCGCTGCACCGGCTCGCGGTTGACCGCAACGAAAAAATTCTCGAAGGTCGAGGGCGGCGGACTGCCAAGTTCAAGCGATAGCTGCTTGGGACGCTGAAACATGACTTATCGGTTACTTGTTGTGCGAATCATCTGTCAGGTAAACGCGTCGCGGCTGGCAGGCGCTGACCGCCTGTAGGGCGCGGGCAGAACGGCCGGTGGCTGCCGGAATCATCTTCATCGGGAATGGCTGCGGACAATACTTCATGACACGGAACACCGGAAACTGGAAGCCGGAAGCCCGTATCCGTTAAAATTGCAATTCTACTGGACTCGCGGCCGCAAATCGCCGTCGTGAGCGCCGCATTCCTCACTTCATACTCCAGGAAAAGCAGGTTCCCATGAGCGCATCCCCCACTTCCGGCCAGGCAGGCCTCTCCTACCGCGATGCCGGCGTCGATATCGACGCGGGCGACGCGCTCGTCGATCGCATCAAGCCGTTCGCCAAGCGCACCATGCGCGAAGGCGTGATGGCCGGCATCGGGGGCTTCGGCGCACTGTTCGAGTTGTCCAAGAAATACAAGGAACCGGTGCTCGTTTCCGGCACCGACGGCGTGGGCACCAAGCTCAAGCTGGCCTTCCAGCTGAACCGCCACGACACCGTGGGTCAGGACCTGGTCGCCATGAGCGTCAACGACATCCTGGTGCAGGGTGCTGAGCCGCTGTTCTTCCTCGACTACTTCGCCTGCGGCAAGCTCGACGTGGAAACCGCGGCGACCGTGATCAAGGGCATCGCCCATGGCTGCGAGCTGTCCGGCTGCGCGCTGATCGGTGGCGAAACCGCCGAAATGCCCAGCATGTACCCCGATGGCGAGTACGACCTGGCCGGATTCGCGGTCGGCGCCGTGGAGAAGAGCCGCATCATCGACGGTACCACCATCGTGCCGGGCGACGTGGTGCTGGGCCTGGCTTCGTCGGGCGCGCACTCCAACGGCTACTCGCTGGTGCGCAAGATCATCGAAGTGGCCAAGCCGGACCTGAACGCAGACTTCCACGGCCAGCGCCTGCAGGACGCC
The DNA here is from genome assembly GCF_058794615.1 of Cupriavidus sp. GW823-FHT07A04. Classification (NCBI taxonomy): domain Bacteria; kingdom Pseudomonadati; phylum Pseudomonadota; class Betaproteobacteria; order Burkholderiales; family Burkholderiaceae; genus Cupriavidus; species Cupriavidus sp. GW823-FHT07A04. Next base: position 231,449 of record NZ_JBXAHA010000003.1, on the reverse strand, counting down.
ATCATGGCGCCCACCCGCATCTACGTGAAGCCGCTGCTGTCGCTGATCGAGACCCTGCCGGTCAAGGGCATGGCCCACATCACCGGCGGCGGCCTGACCGAGAACGTGCCGCGCGTACTGGCGCAGAACGTGACCGCCGTGCTGCAGCGCGACGCCTGGACCCTGCCGCCGCTGTTCCAGTGGCTGCAAGCCCAGGGCAACGTTGCCGACGACGAAATGCACCGCGTGTTCAACTGCGGCATCGGCATGGTGGTGATCGTCGCCAAGGAAGACGCCGACCGCGCCATTCGCCATCTGCAAGCCGCTGGCGAAGCCGTCTGGCAGATCGGCGAGATCCGCGAGCGTGAAGAAGGCCAGGCGCAGACCATCGTGGTCTGAGCGGTCCCGCTCCAATAAAAAAACGGCGCATGCTCAGGCATGCGCCGTTTTTTTATGCCCGCCGGGCGCTGAACGAAGCCTGTGGGACAGGCCAAGACCGTTTGCAATGGCGACGGTCTGCGGAGTTACTCCGTCGCGCCCAGCTTCGCCAGCGCGTCCCCGGTCACCCGGCAAATTCGCCAGTCCGGCATCACGTCCGCACCCATTGCCCGGTAGAAATCAATGGAAGGCGTGTTCCAGTCCAGCACGCTCCATTCGAAGCGGCCGCAGCCGCGCTCCACCGCCAGCGCCGCAAGATGCTTGAGCAGGACCTTGCCCAGCCCATGGCCGCGCCAGGCGGGGTCGACATAGAGATCTTCCAGATACAGCCCGGGCTTGGCCAGGAAGGTCGAGAAATTGTGGAAGAACAAGGCGAACCCGACGGCCTGCGGACCCTGAGCGCCGGGGACCTCCACCAGCACAGCCTCGGCATGCGGGCGCGGGCCAAACAGTGCCTCGCGCAGTTTTTCCGGCGTGGCTTCGACCAGGTGGGTGAGTTTCTCGTATTCGGCCAGTCCCGTGATCAGCGCGAGCAAGGTTTCGCAATCGTCGGAAGTGGCGGGGCGCAGTACGAAATCGGTGGCAGGCATGGCGGGATTTGACGTCATCGGCAAGATATAAACGAAGATTATCGCTTATCCGTCACACTCGTTCCCCATTCCCCCCCCATTCCCCCCCCCATTCCCCATTGACGCTACGCTTGCCCGATCCGCGCCAGCCGCGCCACCTGCGCGACGTAGTCCTGCGCCAGGCAGTCCACAACCTCCCGCTCGGGCGTGCTGCGCAGCCAGGTCAGCTGGCGCTTGCAGAGCTGCCGGGTGGCGGCCAGGCCGCGCTCGCGCATGGTGTCGAAATCGGTCTCGCCGTCGAGGTATTCCCACACCTGCCGGTAGCCGACGCAGCGGATCGCGGGCAGCGCAGGCTGCAGGTCGCCGCGCGCGCGCAACCGTTGCACTTCCTCGATAAAGCCGCCGGCCAGCATGGCGTCATAGCGGGTGGCGATGCGCGCGTGCAGCACGGCGCGGTCCGACGGCTCCAGCGCGATCACGCGGTAGCGTCGGTCGGCCGCGCCGGCAAAGGCGCGCTCGTCGGCCTGCCGCGCCAGCAGCGCCGACATGGGCTGGCCGGACAGGCGGTGGATCTCCAGTGCGCGCTGGATGCGCTGGGCATCGTTGGGCGCGAGGCGCGCCGCGGTGACCGGGTCCACCTCGGCCAGCATGGCGTGCAGCGCCGGCCAGCCGCGCTCGGCGGCCAGCGCGTCCAGCTCGGCACGCAGGGCCGGATCGGCTTGTGGGAGGTCGTTCAGGCCCTGCGTTAGCGCCTTGTAGTACAGCATGGTGCCGCCGACGATCAGCGGTTCGCGGCCGCGCGCGCGGATCGCCACGATCAGCCGCTCGGCGTCGGTGACGAACTGGGCGGCCGAGTAGCTATCGGCCGGATCGATGATGTCGATCAGGTGGTGCGGCACCGTGGCCAGTTCGGCGGGCGAGGGCTTGGCGGTGCCGATGTCCATCTCGCGGTAGACCAGGGCCGAGTCCAGGCTGATGATCTCGATCGGCGTCTGCGCGGCCAGCGCCAGTGCCGCGGCGGTCTTGCCGGAGGCGGTGGGGCCGAGCAGGCAGACCACCGGCGCGTGGCCTGATGCGGGCGCGGCGGTGCCGCTGGGTGAGGCGGTTGTCATCGAGTCATCGAGTCGTCGGGCACGCGGCTTACTGCCCGCGCAGGAACAGGCGATCGAGTTCCGCCACGGTCAGCTGCACCCAGGTGGGCCGGCCGTGGTTGCACTGGTCGGCGCGCTCGGTCTGCTCCATCTGGCGCAGCAGCGCGTTCATTTCTTCCAGCGTGAGCTTGCGGTTGGCGCGCACCGCGCTGTGGCAAGCCAGCGTGGCCAGCAGTTCGTTCTGGCGCTCGACCAGCACGCGCGAGCCGCCGAAGGCTTGCAGGTCGCGCAGCACGTCGCGCGCCAGGGCTTCGGTGTCGGCCTGCTTGAGCAGAGCGGGAATCGCGCGGATTGCCAGCGTGGTGGGCGAGACCTGCGCGATGTCGAAGCCGAGCAAGGTGAGGGTTTCCTGATGCTCCTCGGCCGTGCCGATTTCCACGGGGCTGGCTGTGAGCGTGACCGGGATCAGCAGCGACTGCACCGCGAGCTCGCGCGCTTCGAGCGCGGCCTTGATCTGCTCGTAGAGGATGCGCTCGTGGGCGGCGTGCATATCCACCAGCACCAGGCCGCGCGCGTTCTGCGCCAGCACATAGATGCCGTGCAGCTGCGCGATGGCATAGCCCAGCGGGCTGGCCTCGTCTTCGGGAAGTTCCTGGCGGGCCAACTGGTCCAGCAGGCCGGGCGGGTCGTTCTCGCGCGCGGCTTGCGCATCGGCCAGCCAGGCCGGGGGTGTGGCGCCCGGGCCGGCCGGCGGGACATAGGTGGCCTGGCCGCGGGAAAACCCGCCGCCCGGCTGGATCGCGTCGCGCACCATGCCGAGGTAGGCCTGCCGGGGCTGGGCCACGCCGAGCTCGGTCTGCCGTGCGGCGGCCGTGTAGTCGACCCATGGGCGCGGGCTGGCGCCGCCGCCCATGCCGCCGCTTCTGCCCGATCCGGCGAAGCCACCGGAGCCGCTGGAGCCGCTGCCAAAGCTTCGCGCGCCCGGGAATCCGCCGGCGCCACCAATCGGCTCGGCCGCCGCCGGATCGGCTGCGTCGACCGACGTATGCAGGCTGTCACCCTGCTCGCCGGCCTGCCGCGCCAGGCAACGCTGCACGGCGTGGTAGACAAACTGGTGCACCGAGCGCGATTCGCGGAAACGCACTTCGATCTTGGACGGGTGCACGTTCACGTCCACCATCTCGGGCGGCAGGTCCATGCACAGCACGTAGGAGGGGAAGCGGTCGCCGTGCAGCACGTCCTGGTAAGCACTGCGCACCGCGTGGGTAAGCAGCTTGTCACGCACGTAGCGGCCGTTGACGAAGAAGAACTGCTGGTCCGGGCGCCCGCGCGAGGCGGTGGGCAGTCCGGCAAAGCCATACAGGTGCAAGCTGCCGGCCTCTTCGTCCAGTGGCAACCGGGCATTGGCGAAGTCGGCGCCCAGCACCTGGGCGGTGCGCGTGGCGACGTCGCCGGCGTTCCAGTGCTCCATCGGCTTGCCATTGTGATGGACCGAGATGGCCACGTCCGGGCGCGCTAGCGCCGCGCGCCGCACCATCTCCAGGCAGTGGCCAAACTCGGTTTGTTCGGATTTCAGGAACTTTCTGCGCGCTGGCGTGTTGAAGTAAAGGTGCTGCACGTCGACGGTGGTGCCCACGCCGCCGGATGCGGGCTGTACCACACCGGTGTCGGCGATCACCTGCATCGCGTGGGTATCGCTGGCGGTGCGGCTGGTCAGGGTCAGCTCGGACACCGAGGCGATCGAGGCCAGTGCTTCGCCGCGAAAACCGAGCGTCAGTACCGCTTCAAGCTCGTCCAGCGAGGCGATCTTGCTGGTGGCGTGGCGCTTGAGCGCGACCGGCAGCTCATCGGCGGGAATACCGCAGCCGTTGTCGGCAATCACGATGCGGCGCACGCCACCTTCCTCCAGGCGGAGGTTGAGCTGGGTGGCGCCGGCGTCCAGCGCGTTCTCCAGCAGTTCCTTGACCACGGAGGCGGGGCGCTCCACCACCTCGCCGGCCGCGATCTGGCTGATCAGCTGGTCGGGCAGGGGGCGGATGGGACGGAGCGGCTGGGCTGGGTGCGGGGCTTGGGCAGGCATGGGCGGAATTATACGTGGGTGCGCCGCCTGGCCCATGGGCGCGCGATGGATGAAAAGTGGCTGGGCAAGGTGACTTTGGCGCCTGTCCGGTCTTGTATGATGTCGGCAAATTATCGAACGGGGATCGAATTGGATATCGCATTGCAGTTCATCGACATGCTGCTGCACGTCGACAAATACCTAGGCACCGTCATCCAGAACTACGGTGCGTGGGTCTACGCCATCCTCTTTGCCATCGTGTTCGCGGAGACCGGGCTTGTGGTGCTGCCTTTTCTCCCGGGCGATTCCCTGTTGTTTATCGCCGGCGCCTTCTGCGCCACGCACGCCATGAACGAATGGGCGCTGGTCGGCCTGCTGCTGGTGGCGGCGATCGGCGGCAATACGGTCAACTACTTTGTCGGCAGCTGGGTCGGGCCGAAAGTGTTCGACGGCCATTGGCGCTTCCTGGACCAGCAGGCGCTGCGCAAGACGCACGATTTCTACGAGCGCCACGGCGGCAAGATGCTGGTGATGGCCCGTTTCCTGCCGATCGTGCGTACCTTCGCGCCGTTCGTGGCCGGCGTGTCGCAGATGACGTTCGCCAAGTTCCAGCTGTTCAACGTGATCGGCGCGGCGGCCTGGGTGCTGGGCCTGGTGTTTGCCGGCTACTTCTTCGGCAACCTGCCGTTCATCAAGCAGTACCTGAACCTGATCGTGCTGGCGGGCATCGGCGCGGCTGTGGTACCGCTGGTGCTGGGTGGCCTGTGGAAGCTCGTGCGGGGCGGCAAGCGCCGTCCTTCCTGAGCCAGCGGGGCAGGCCCCGGCCTGCCCCCGCCTGAGTCTCAGGTTACTTTCAGCTTACGCTGCGGCTCATCATGCGCAGCGCCGGCATGCGGTCGCGGATCTGCGTGGTGTCGGCCGCATCCGGGCGCGCCATCACATAGGCTTCCAGGTCGGCCAGCGCCGGGCGGAAGCACTCCAGGTTGGCATACGCAAGCCCGCGGTCGCGGACCTCCTCGATCGAGCCGGGCAGCAGGATCACCAGGCGGTTCTGCACCGCCAGCAAGCGCTGCCAGCGCGACTCCTGCAGATAAATCGACTTGAGATTGCGCAGCATGCGCGCCACGATCTCGCGGTGGCTGGCCACCTGCAGGAACAGGCCCAGCGGCACCTCGTTGGGATCCGCGATGCCCTCGCGCTCCAGGTGCGGGTCGAGCATCTCCTGCAACTGTTCCTTTGACAAGGTCTCGCCGGTGAGCGGGTCCACCACCACCTCACCGGCCGGGATCGACATCCGCACCAGGAAATGGTTAGGGAAGGACACGCCCTTGAGCGGCAGCCCAATGTGCTGGCCCAGTTCCATATAGAGTACCGCCAGCGAAATCGGGATGCCGCGCCGCTGCTTGAGCACGACGTTCAGGTACGAGTTGTCGGGGTCGTAGTAGTCGTTCGCGTTGGCGCCGAAGCCCAGGTCGCGGTAGAAGAAATGATTGAGCAGACGCATGCGCTGGATGGCCGGCGTACCTTCGGCGACGCGGCGTTTCAGGCGTACCGCGAGCATGTCGAGCGCTGCGAGCTCGGCCTGCAGGTCCAGGTCCGGATAGGCATCCTGGGCGATCGAGAGCACGGTCTCTGTCAGCGGGATACCGTTCTCGTCTGCCACGAGACTGGCAAAGTATTCCAGGACTTTCGTGGTTGTCATTGCGGCGTTCCTGAATGCGGCCTGGCGGCTGTTCCAGATGAATGCTGGCGGCGTGGCGTGCGTTCCCGAACGGTAGGGTGTTGGTACCGTCCGCGGTCGCGCGCCTTGGCAGAACCGCTTCGTCTCATTCTGACACAACCTCAGTAGCCTTGACCCTGCACCGCGCGCTGCCGCGACCCCTGGCCCGGTGCCGTCTGGCACTGGCGACAAGGGCAGGTTTGGCAGGCGGGGGCTTGTTAGCCGGCTCTCCGCTTGAAAGCGGAGTATCTCAGCCCCATGAGCCACAGTGTACCGAAGTAGACGACTGCCGCAAGTACCAGGCACGAGGCCAGCAGGGCGATACGCAACAATGGCGTGGCACCCAGGGCGACCCAGTCGAAGTTGCGGGCGAACCACAACAGCATGCCCGCCAGCAGCGTTACGGCGGTCAGCAACTGGGCCAGGAACAACCACCAGCCCTTGGCCGGCGAGTAGAAGCCGCGCTTGCGCAGGCCCAGGAACAGCAGCAGCGCGTTGACGGTGGCGCCGAAGCTGATCGACAACGCCAGGCCCGCATGGCCAAAGCGCGGCACGAACACGTAGTTGGACAACTGCGTGATCACCAGCACCAGCAGGGCGATCTTGACCGGTGTGCGGATGTCCTGGCGGGCATAGAAGCCCGGCGCCAGGATCTTGATCAGGATCAGTCCCAGCAGGCCGATGCCGTAGGAGACCAGCGCCTGGCGGGTCATTTCCACCGCATGGGCGTCGAACTTGCCATAGTTGAACAGCACCGCCGTGAGCGGCGCGCCGAACACGAACAGCCCCACCGCGCATGGCACGGCCAGCAGGAAGGTCAGGCGCAGGCCCCAATCCAGCAGGCCGGAGTATTCGGCCCGGTTTTCCTCGGCGCTGGCTTTCGACAGGCTCGGCAGCAAGATGGTGCCCAGCGCCACGCCCAGCAGCGCGGTTGGGAATTCCATCAGGCGGTCGGCATAGGTCAGGTAAGACACACTGCCGGCGGCCAGGCGCGAGGCAATATTGGTATTGATGATCAGGCTGATCTGGGCCACCGAGACCGCCAGCAGCGCCGGCGCCATTTGCCGCATGACGCGGCGCACGCCGGGCTCTGCCCAGGCCGCGCGCAGGTTCAAGCGCAGGCGCGGCATCACGCCCAGGCGCCGGAGCGCCGGAATCTGCACCGCCAGCTGCAGGATGCCGCCCACCAGCACGCCCCAGGCCTGCGCGTAGATCGGCTGCGCCATATGGGGGCCGACAAATAGCGCGGCGATGATCAGGCAGATATTGAGCAGCACCGGGGTGAAGGCCGGCATGGCAAAGCGGCGCCAGGTGTTCAGGATGCCGGAGGCCAGCGCCACCAGTGAGATCAAGCCGATGTAGGGAAACATCACGCGTGTCATGAAGACTGCGGCGTCATAGGTTTCACCGCCATGCTGGCGAAAGCCCGTGGCGACGACCATCATGACCACCGGCGCGCCGATCACGCCAAGCAGCGAGACGCCCATCAGGACCCAGGTCATGACCGTGGCAACGGCATCGATCAGCGCGCGGGTATCGGTTTCGCCACGCTTGCTGTGGTATTCACCCAGGATCGGCACGAAGGCTTGCGAGAACGCGCCCTCGCCGAAGATCCGGCGCAGCAGGTTGGGGATGCGGAACGCCACGTTGAAGGCGTCGGTCATGTCCGAGGCGCCGAAGGCACGCGCGATCAGGATCTCGCGGATGAGGCCTGTGATGCGCGACAGCATCGTCAGGCTGCTGATGGTGGCGAGCGCTTTGAGCAGGTTCAAGATGGTTCGGCGGCAAGGGGTGGCGGCGGCAGCGTGGGTCGGACCGCCGGTGCGAACCGGGTTCAGACGCCGGGCGCGCGCCAAAGTTGCATCGAGGCCACGCGAGGGCGGGGCCGGTGTGGCGCGTATTATACGGTTTGGCCCCGCAGGCGCCCGGATATGCACGTATATCGGCCTTTGCTTCGCCCTGCTCGAGATGAGGCGTGGCTCGGCTTGCCAGCCGCTTTTTCTTGTGTGTATAATTGCCGATTCACAAGGCTAGTTGCGTTCCGGATTCGTGTGCCAGTGCATCCCGGGTCGCTTGATGTGCACTTAATTGTGTCCGCGGTTTGCTCCGTCCTCCCGTCGGGCACGCATCTGAATTCAGGAAATCTACTTAAATGGCAAATTCCGCACAAGCTCGCAAGCGCGCGCGCCAGGCCGTCGCCCAGAACGCCCATAACTCCAGCCTGCGTTCGCGTCTGCGTACCGCAGTGAAGGCTGTTCGCAAGGCGATCGAAGCCGGCGACAAGGCTGCTGCTGCCGAGATCTTCAAGAACTCGCAATCGATCATCGACGCTATCGCCGACAAGAAGATCGTGCACAAGAACAAGGCTGCACGCCACAAGTCGCGCCTGTCGTCGGCTATCAAGTCGATGGCTGCCTGATATAGGCACTGGTGCCGGGCGCAAGCCAGGCACCTTCCGGCTGTTCGCCGGCCATTGCGTTGGCCGCGCCGCTTCGGCGGCGTGTCACGGTCCTGGTCAGGTTGTCAGTCGGCAGGGTGGGTCTCCTTACGGGGTATCCAGCCGATAAAAAAGCTCGTCATTTGACGAGCTTTTTTTGCTTTGTACTTTGGGCTGGCGCCGGTCCTGAGGGTGTGTGCGGCTAGCTGCGGCCATGCCGCAGCTGCTTCAGTGCGAGCTCACTCCAGCGAGCAGGCTTCGACCAGTTGCAGGTTGTTGTCGCGGGCGAAGTTGAGCACGAAGTCGAGCGCTTTGGGCTCGATGTCGCGCAGCCGCGCATCGACCACCACGCTCTTCAACCCGCCGGCTATCACGGGCCGCACGTAGGGTGAGTAAGTGATGCGGGGGTCGCCGGTGTCGCCTTCGGGGCGGAATTGCGCCATCACGCCGCACAGTCGTTCAGCCCAGTCGCTTGGGCGGAAGGTCTTGCCTTCCTTGGTGATGCCTTGGATGAAGTATTCGCGAACTGTGGGATTCATGGGACTGCGGGGATAAGACGGGTGACTCGACGGTAAACCCGCCAGACTGACCAAACGGAAGCCCGTTTGACGCGGCCAGGAAACAATTAGTTCGTTTCATTCCGGCCGTGGCGGCGGGGGCGTCGGTGTCGGCGGGGGCACTTTTGATGCCGGCAGCGGGCGGTGGCATGGGTATGCCGGGCCCCGCGTGAATCAGCCGGTATTATATCTTATATAAGACTCGCGCATAAGCCTCCGTGCCGGGCGAGGTGCCGTGCATGCTCGCCAAAGCCACAATAATCCCTTATGATTCTTACAGTTAAATTGCGTAAGCGACGCGAAAGGCGGCTCCGCGGCATGGCCAGGTCATGAACCCTTCATGGCGGCGTGCCACCACCGAGCCGCCTTCTTTGTTTTATGAGCCCAACTTCGATCAAGCATTACCTCCAGTTCAGCGACCTGACTCCCGACGAGTACGAGTACCTGCTGGACCGCGCACGGATTCTGAAGACCAAGTTCAAGAACTACGAGACATGGCATCCGCTGCACGACCGCACGCTGTCCATGATCTTCGAGAAAAACTCGACTCGTACGCGCTTGTCGTTCGAGGCCGGCATCCACCAGCTCGGTGGCCATGCCGTCTTCCTCAACACCCGCGACTCCCAGCTGGGGCGCGGCGAGCCGATCGAGGATGCGGCGCAGGTGATCTCGCGCATGGTCGACATCATCATGATCCGCACCTTCGGCCAGGAAATCATCGAGCGTTTCGCCGCGCATTCGCGCGTGCCGGTGATCAACGGGCTGACCAACGAATACCATCCCTGCCAGGTGCTGGCCGATGTCTTCACGTACATCGAGCAGCGTGGCAGCATCCGCGGCAAGACCGTCGCATGGATCGGTGACGCCAACAATATGGCCTACACCTGGATCCAGGCGGCAGAGCGCCTCGGCTTCACGTTCCATTTCTCCGCGCCTCCCGGCTATCAGCTCGATCCGGCCATGGTGCCGGCAACGGCTGCTCATCTGGTCAAGGTGTTCGACGATCCGCTGACCGCCTGCCAGGGTGCCGACCTGGTCACCACCGACGTGTGGACCAGCATGGGCTACGAGGCAGAGAACGACGCCCGCAAGCGCGCCTTCCAGAACTGGATGGTGACTACCGCCATGATGGATCGCGCCGGTGACGATGCCCTGTTCATGCACTGCCTGCCTGCCCACCGCGGCGAGGAAGTCGAGGCCGCCGTGATCGACGGCCCCAAGAGCGTGGTCTGGGAAGAGGCCGAGAACCGCCTGCACGTGCAGAAGGCCCTGATGGAATACCTGCTCTGCGGGCGTTACTGACCGCTGGCGGCCCGGCGCCGCGATTGGCGCACATGCGGCGCGCCAATCCGGCGCCCGCATGCTCGCGCGGCTCGGCAAGTGCCGCCCAAGCCGGGGCGGACGTGTCAAAATAGCGGTTTATCCGCATCCCTTTTTCTCGCGTGACTGGCTTTGTGGCCGGCCGCGCTTACTTTTCGCATCGAGTCGAACATGAGCGATATCAAGAAAGTCGTGCTCGCCTACTCCGGCGGGCTGGACACTTCGGTGATCCTGAAGTGGCTGCAAGACACCTATCAGTGCGAGGTGGTCACCTTTACCGCCGACATCGGCCAGGGCGAGGAACTCGAACCTGCACGCCAGAAGGCGCTCAAGTTCGGCATCAAGCCGGAAAACATCTTCATCGACGACCTGCGTGAAGAGTTCGTGCGCGATTTCGTCTTCCCGATGTTCCGCGCCAACGCCGTCTATGAAGGCGAGTACCTGCTCGGCACCTCGATCGCGCGTCCGCTGATCGCCAAGCGCCAGATCGAGATCCTGCGCAGCACTGGCGCCGACGCCGTGTCGCACGGCGCTACCGGCAAGGGCAACGACCAGGTTCGCTTCGAGCTGGGCTACTACGGCCTCGAGCCGGGCGTGAAGGTCATCGCCCCATGGCGCGAATGGGACCTGTTGTCGCGCGAGAAGCTGCTGGCCTACGCTGAAAAGGCCGGCATCGAAATCGACATGAAGCACAAGAAGGGCGGCGCCCCGTACTCGATGGACGCCAACCTGCTGCACATCTCCTTCGAAGGCCGCCACCTGGAAGACCCCAAGGCCGAGGCCGAGGAAGACATGTGGCGCTGGACCGTGTCGCCGGAGAACGCACCGGACGCGGCCGAGTACCTGGACGTCGAGTTCGAGGGCGGCGACATCGTTGGCCTGAACGGCAAGCGCATGACCCCGGCTGAAGTGCTGACCGAGCTGAACCGCCTGGGCGGCAAGCACGGCATCGGCCGCCTTGACCTGGTGGAAAACCGCTACGTCGGCATGAAGAGCCGTGGCTGCTACGAAACCCCTGGCGGCACCATCATCCTGAAGGCCCACCGCGCTATCGAGTCGATCACGCTCGACCGCGAAGTGGCTCACCTGAAGGACGACCTGATGCCGCGCTACGCCAGCCTGATCTACAACGGCTACTGGTGGAGCCCGGAGCGCCGCGCGCTGCAAGTGCTGATCGACCACACCCAGGCCAAGGTCAATGGCTGGGTCCGCGTCAAGCTGTACAAGGGCAATGTGATCGTGGTCGCCCGCGACTCCAAGGACACGCTGTTCGACAAGACCATCGCGACCTTCGACGATGACGGCGGCGCCTACAACCAGGCCGACGCCGGCGGCTTCATCAAGCTGAACGCGCTGCGCATGCGCATCGCCGAAAACGCTCGCCGCCAGCGCGGCGAGTAAGCCAGACCGCAGGCATGCAACAGAAGAGGGGCCGTCATGGCCCCTTTTTTGCGCCGCCTTGCCCTCCGGTATTCCCGATTCAGTCATCCAGAACCAAGAGCATCAAGGAGAAATAGCGTGAGCCAGTTCGACAACGTATCCGTCGTCAAGAAAGCCAACCTGTACTTCGACGGCAAGTGCGTGAGCCACACCGTGCTGTTCCCGGACGGCACCCGCAAGACGCTGGGCGTGATCTTCCCCGCCGCGCTGACCTTCAACACCGGCGCCCCGGAGATCATGGAAATCAATGGTGGCGTGTGCCGCGTCAAGCTGGCTGGCGAAGACCAGTGGCAAACCTATGGCGCTGGCCAGCAGTTCAATGTGCCCGGCGACAGCAGCTTCGATATCGAAGTGACCGAAACGCTGGACTACGTCTGCCACTTCGGTTGAGCACGGCAGCCCGGACGGGTTAAAGCACCACCGGCTCGGGTTCGATTCGCACGCCGAAGCGGGCTTGTACCGCATCGGCGATGCGGTGCGCCAGCGCCAGCAGCGCCTGCCCGGTGCCGCCGCCGTGGTGCACCAGCACCAGCGCCTGCTTGCCATAGACGCCCACCGGGCCGTCGCTGACCCCCTTGAATCCACACTGGTCGATCAGCCAGCCGGCTGCCAGCTTGTAGCTGCCGTCTGGCTGGGCGTGGCTGACCAGGTTGGGATACCGCACCAGCAGCGCGTCGCGCTGCTCGGCGCCCACCACCGGGTTCTTGAAGAAGCTGCCGGCATTGCCGACCTGGGCCGGATCGGGTAGCTTGCGCGCGCGGATCGCGATCACCGCGTCGCGGATGCGGTCTGCCGTGGGATGCGCCGCAGGATCTTGCGCCAGCTCGCGCGCCAGTTCCGCATAGCCCAGCACTGGCTGCCACGGCAGCGGCAGGCGCAGGGTGACGGCGGTGATGATGTAGCGGTCCCGACCCTCACGCTTGAACAGGCTGTCCCGGTAGGCGAACTGGCACTGCTCCAGCGTCAGATGGACGAATTCGCCGCTATGGCGGTCGAGCGCGCGCAGGCTGTCGAAGCGCTCGCGCAGCTCCACGCCGTAGGCGCCGATGTTCTGGATCGGCGCCGCGCCCGCGGTGCCGGGGATCAGGGCCAGGTTTTCCAGGCCCGGAAGGCCGTCGGCGATCGTGCGGCAGACCAGCGCATGCCAGTTCTCGCCGGCACCTGCCGTCACAAGCTGGGCGGCATCCGCCGAGGCCACCGCGTAGCCGGGAATCTCCATCAGCAGCACGAGCGCGTCAAGGTCCTGCGTAAGGACCACATTGCTGCCGCCGCCGAGCACCACCAGCGGCAGGTCTTGCGCGCGGGGATCGGCCAGGGCGGCCAGCAGGTCGGCTTCGCTGCGCACGTGCACCGCAAAGCGCGCGCGCACGTCGAATCCGAATGTATTGTGGCGGCGCAGGGGATAAAATTCGAGGAAATCTGCCATGCAAGGGAAAGGTGAAGCGGCCCGCCGGGGTCGACGGCACCGGACTGCAGGGTAGGCTGGATTATACGTAAGCGCCGCCGCCAGCCGGCGCGCGCCCGGTACAAGCAATAAGCAACACGCAGCAAGACAAGGAGAATGCAATGCCGTCGTTTGACGTAGTGTGCGAAGCGAACATGATCGAGGTGAAGAACTCGGTCGAGCAGGCCAACAAGGAAATCACGAACCGCTTCGACTTCAAGGGTTCGGATTCGCGGGTCGAGCACAAGGAGAACGAGCTCACCGCGTTCGCCGATGACGATTTCAAGCTCGGCCAGGTCAAGGACGTGCTGATCAGCAAGATGGCCAAGCGCAATGTCGACGTGCGCTTCCTCGACTACGGCAAGACCGAGCGCATCGGCGGCGACAAGGTCAAGCAGGTCATCACCATCAAGAAGGGCGTCACCGGCGACCTGTCGAAGAAGATCGTCAAGATGATCAAGGACAGCAAGATCAAGGTGCAGGCCAGCATCCAGGGTGACGCGGTGCGCGTCACGGGCACCAAGCGCGACGATCTGCAGAGCGTGATCGCGCTGCTGCGCAAGGATGTCCCCGAAGCGCCGCTGGACTTCAACAACTTCCGCGACTGATCCTGTCGCCGGCAGGCGTGGCAGCCATGCTGCCGCGCGCCCGCTTTTTCCTTTTTCTTTAGCGCGCCTGCGGCAGGCCGCCGATCTTCGCGCCGGCCTTCAGGCCCTTCTGCGCAAACCAGCCCTTGTTCATCTCCAGCGCGTAGCGCACGGCCGCGCGCGGGCAGTGGTTGTCCTCGGTCTGGGGCGCCATGTCTTCGATATTGACGATGGACCCGTCATCGGCCAGGAAGGCGATCGACAGGGGCAGGTCGGTATTCTTCATCCAGAAGCAGTGTCCGGCTTTCTCTTCGAACACAAACAGCATGCCCTCGTTGGCGGGCATGGTCTTGCGGTACATCAGGCCGAGCTCGCGGGCTTCCGGCGTGGCGGCGATTTCCGCCTTGATCGCGTACATGCCAGCGGTGAGTTGCCTGACCGGCAAGCTGGCCGGGGACTGGGCACAGGCGGCGGCCATGGCGGCGAGGGCGCAGCCGCTGACGAGCAGGTTCTTGAGCAAAGGGCGCATGAGTTGGAGCGGCAAATGACGGGTTCGGGACAGCCGCCAGCATAGCGCAGCTACCGCGCGAGCGGCACGGACAAATATTCCACTTCGTTGCGGCAGGCCTGATTGTCGCGGGCAAGAAAAAAGGCAGGCGCCTTGCGGGCAACCTGCCTTGCTTGCCGGGCGCTAAGCCCGGCCTGCCTGCAAACTCTTACTTCGTTGCAGCAGCGTCAGCCTTGGCAACCGGAGCAGCCTTGGTCTTGCTGTGAGCGTGCTTCTTGGACTTCTTGGTGCTCTTCGTCGCGGGCTTTGCAGCCGGTGCTTCGGCGGCAGGCGCTGCAGCAGCCGGGGCTGCCGGTGCGGGTGCGGCGGCTTGGGCGAAAACGCCGGTGGCGAACAGGCCGGCAACCAGAGCAGCGATCAGTTTGTTCATGCTTAACAACCTCGAAGGTAAATCGATTCGGAAGAGTTGACTCGTATGCGACGCGTCAGTGTCAAAAACGAAACGAGGCGGTGAGCCGTTGACTCGCGACTTGTTAATATTTGTAACTTTTTGCGCGAGGGCGTGCGTGGCGCCGCTCCGCCGGGCTGGTCGCCGCCCCCGATCCACGCCCGCGCACGATCTCGCGGGGACGTGGCGCGGCTACGGCTTCCAGGCCGAGCGCGCTCGGGTCGATCTCGCACCATTGCCCTGGCGCGAGTCCGAGCGTACGCAGGTCGAGCCTGCCAATTTGCACGCGCACCAGGCGCAAGGTCGGAAATCCCACCGCCGCGGTCATTCGGCGCACCTGGCGGTTCTTGCCCTCGCGGATCTCGAGTTCGAGCCATTGGGTCGGGATGGCGGCGCGAAATCGCACCGGCGGATTGCGTGGCCACAGAAAGCCTGGCTCGTCGATGCAGCGCGCTCGCGCCGGCAGCGTGCGGAAGTCTCCGAGGTCGACGCCATTGCGCAGGTGCGCCAGGGCGGCTTCGCCGGGCACGTTTTCGACCTGGGCCAGATATGTCTTGGGCAGTTTGTGATGCGGATCGGCAATGCGCGCCTGCAAGATGCCGTCATCGGTCAGCAGCAGCAAGCCTTCGCTGTCGGCATCGAGCCTTCCCGCCGGATACACGCCGGGCCGCTGCACGCAGTCGCCGAGAGTCGGGCGCGACGGGTGCGCGGAGAACTGGCTCATGGTGCCGAAGGGTTTGTTCAGTGCGATCAGCGTCATCGAGAGTATTGGGGCCTGGCGCGCGGATAGGCGCATGAATGGCGTCAGTATGGGGCGTCAGTATGCCGTAGCCCACGCCGGGCGGCGCGGGGCCGGCCAGGATGGCGGATCATGAAATTTTGCTGCATAATACGAAACGGTCTTATGTCTTATATAAGACTTGTATGCGTGTGACGCATAGCCGGGCAGTCCGCGTGTGGTGCGCAACGGCATCGCCTGCGCGCCAATCGCCGTTAAAATGCCCGCGCGCCACCCAAATCTCGCCGTCTGGTCACGAATCCGGCGGCTCGTTGCAACCCCCCGTTCCGTACTGGAGACGTCATGTATCAACACATCAAGGTTCCGGCCGGCGAAAAGATCACGGTCAACCAGGATTTTTCGCTGAATGTTCCGGACAATCCGATCATTCCGTTCATCGAAGGCGACGGTACGGGCCTGGATATCACCCCGGTGATGATCAAGGTGGTCGATGCAGCCGTGGCCAAGGCCTACGGTGGCAAGCGCAAGATCTCCTGGATGGAGATCTACGCCGGCGAGAAGTCGACCAAGGTGTATGGCCCTGACGTGTGGCTGCCTGAAGAAACCCTGGAAGTCCTCAAGGACTACGTGGTGTCCATCAAGGGCCCGCTGACCACGCCGGTTGGCGGCGGCATCCGCTCGCTCAACGTGGCGCTGCGCCAGCAACTGGACCTGTACGTCTGCCTGCGCCCGGTGGCGTACTTCAAGGGCGTGCCCTCGCCGGTGCGCGAGCCGCAAAAGATCGACATGGTGATCTTCCGCGAGAACTCGGAAGACATCTACGCCGGGATCGAATGGGAAGCGGAAAGCGACCAGGCCAAGAAACTGATCGCCTTCCTGCAGAACGAAATGGGCGTGAAGAAGATCCGTTTCCCGGATACCTCGGGCATTGGCGTCAAGCCGGTCTCCAAGCAAGGCACCAAGCGCCTGGTGCGCAAGGCCATCCAGTACGCGATCGACAACGACAAGCCGTCGGTGACCATCGTGCACAAGGGCAACATCATGAAGTTCACCGAAGGTGGCTTCCGTGACTGGGCCTACGAGCTGGCACAGCAGGAATTCGGCGCCGAGCTGATCGACGGCGGCCCGTGGTGCAAGTTCAAGAACCCGAAGACCGGCCGCGAAATCGTCATCAAGGACGCCATCGCCGACGCCTTCCTGCAGCAGATCCTGCTGCGCCCGGCCGAATATTCGGTGATCGCCACGCTGAACCTGAACGGCGACTACATCTCCGACGCGCTGGCGGCCCAGGTTGGCGGCATTGGCATTGCCCCGGGCGCCAACCTGTCGGATTCCGTGGCCATGTTCGAAGCCACCCACGGCACCGCACCAAAGTACGCCGGCAAGGACTATGTGAACCCGGGTTCCGAAATCCTCTCCGCGGAAATGATGCTGCGCCACATGGGCTGGACCGAAGCCGCCGACCTGATCATCTCCTCGATGGAGAAGTCCATCCTATCGAAGAAGGTCACCTATGACTTCGCCCGCTTGCTCGAAGGCGCGACGCAAGTGTCGTGCTCGGGCTTTGGGCAGGTGATGATCGACAATATGTAATCCTAGTTCGGGCCATCTCAGCCTGAACCGAAACCCCGGCGACTCAACGGTCGCCGGGGTTTTTTCATCCCGTCGTATCAAGAGGTACTACCCGGCAAGTGTGCAGCCAGGTCGACATAATAAAGACCGAATAGGACACATAAGGAAAATGCTCTCCGCACTTGCAGAAATGTCTGATTGATTTTAGTGCTGTATCGCGCATAAATAGGGGCGCGAAACGCCTATCAATCAATCCATGGGAGAACGCATGCACAACGTGAGGCAGTTGACCGCAACTTGGGAGGCCAAACCATGATGCGCAGAGTTGCGTGTGTGGGCGACAGGCTTTCACCAGATGGCGTCATCCTCCCGTATGACGGTCCAGTTTTCACTATCGGTGACGGTGCCGGCCACCAGGTAGCGCTTATCGGTGGGCAAGCCTACTGCGAAGCCTGCAAGAGCACCGGCATCATTGCAAAGGCTGGCGGACCGAGCCGTATTAGCTTCATGGGCGAGACGGCGGCTGATGGCGATATCGTGCTCTGCAAGTGCCCGACACATCCGAGCATTATCGCCACTCTCGCCGGCGAGACTTGGTGCGACGACGAAGCCGAGAGTGCTGGAATGGCGAGCGTGCAGGAAGCGATCGCAGGCACATCGGATTTCATAGCGGCACCCTTCCTGGCCTCTAATCCCCGTTACGACCAACAGGTGCAACTCCTGGACGAAAAATCCGGCCAACCCCTGGCACGCCGGCGCTACCGCCTTACAGGCGATGGCGGATCGATTGAGGCGCGAACGGACGACAGCGGTATGACCGAGCGTATTTCGAGCGATACCGCAGCGACCATGACGCTGGAGATTTTTGGGGAGGATGCCTGATGCAACCAATCAAGACGATACAAATTCCATTGACGCCGATTGAGAAGCGCGCGCCCGTGAAGGTCTATCTGCTGCGGCCTCGCGGGACTCTGTATTGGGGTGGGGCCGGACTGGATGGCGACTACGTGCGGCCGCAGATCGAGGCGTTCCGGAGGGCAGGGATTGCCCACTGCTTTGCAGGCATCACAAACTCAGCGACTATCGATCTTCCCAAGGACTATGAGTTCGTAGGCACGCTGATCGATGCCATCCGATCCGGCCTGACCATCCGCTCGCGCGATGACGGGGAATGGACAATCACAAGCGGCATGGCGGCAGAGGCTCCCCAATTCAATCTGATAGGTTACAGCTATGGGTCACTGCTAGCGGCTCAGACGGCATGGTCATATGCTCGTGCCGGGCACGTGATTGATCATCTCGTATTGGTGGGGTCACCTATTGAGGCAGGATTCCTCGCCGATCTGCGTGGCCACAAGGGTGTTCGCAAGACCACCGTGATCAATCTGACCGAACATGGAGATCCGATCTACGCCGGGATGCCATGGGCCGAGCTTGCCTTGGCGGCACCGCTGCTCGGCAAGCAAATGATTGCAGACAAAGGGGAAGGGCATTTTTACTATGCGCATGTGGTGCCAGACAGTTTGCGCCGTTGGGCCGCCTTGGCGCAGCGAGTGGCCGCCGAGGGGCTCAGATGATACGAACTAGGAGCAGGGTTGGGAGTGCGGTGGATCGCGTCGCCATTGGCCTTGCGCTCTTGGGTTTGGCCTTTGCAGTCTTTACCTTTCTCACTCCTATCACTCGCGCGCAGGTCACTACCGGCTCATTGGTTGTTGTTACAGCTGTTGTGCTTGCAACTGCGTGTCTGCTGACGCTGATTGGCTTGATTCTGGTACTGCTAGCGCTCATGCGGCGGTCTCCTGACCGTTGGCGAAGCCTTGCGGCCTATTGCATCGGGCTTGCGCTGTTCGTGGGGGCATTTGTGCTAGCTGGTTCCTGGGTTGGGCATCACCTGCCCCCACGGCAGACGAGCGCTGCCGCCATAATCAGCAATCTCGATGTAAGTGCTTAGCCATCTTTCCACAGGCCGACGGCGCGCCGTTCGGGCCTGAGTGGCCGGACCATGCGCTCATGGGCGGCTGGGCCGACCATCGCGAATGCCACGTTGGCGGCGACTTCCTGTTGATCTACTGGCTGGATAGTGCCGGCACTGGAGGGCAAGATATTTTGCGCCTAATGACGTGCATTTCGGGGTGTTTGAATGTGCGGAAACAGCCAAAATTGTGCAAAAAGCCACCAAAGCGCTGCAAAAACGACCGGAAATCAATGAGGAATCGAAGTGGCAGGCTAAAAGGCGCGACCAGCGAGCCAAACAAAAAGCCCGGCATTGACCTGGCCGGGCTTTTTGTCGGATGCGTTACGTGCTGCTGTCCAGCCTGCGTGCTTTGGGGCGGGGCAGGCCGATCCCGTTCCGGGGGTGATCCCCCGCATCCTGTCGTGGCCGCCTCAAGCTCTACCGGCTGGTGCGGCCGCGCACCGAATCTTCAGGCGTGATCCTGGATATTGGTGGCTTGTTTGCCCTTGGGGCCCTGGATGATTTCGAAGGATACGCGCTGACCCTCTTTCAGGGTCTTGAAGCCATTCATCTGGATGGCCGAAAAGTGCGCAAACAGTTCTTCTTCGCCGTCGTCCGGCTTGATGAACCCAAAGCCCTTGGCGTCATTGAACCATTTGACGATACCGCTTGCCATAAACTCCCCCAACAAAAAAAGCAGGATACGAGCGGGGGAAAGCGCCGCGGCCAGTGGGCGCCCGGCTAGTGTTCTTGCGCGCTGCCCGGATGGAACCGGGTCGGGCGCAAAGGCACGACTGTGCGGGCACCGCGTGGCGGCCAGTTTGATGTGCTGACTCGCCGCCGCTGGATTCGTGGGCCTCCCTGCTCACGGATCACTCAGTCCGGATGATTGCTTGGCTCGCGTAACCAGACGTGAATGTGCGAACGATTCTTCTGTCAAACCTGCGCACTGTCAAGTTGGCAGATTCCCCACTCCCGGTAGGGTGTGGCGGGAAAGGAACGGCTGTAGATGGTATTTTGGAGGGAAAGGGCGCACCGCGAAGGCGTGCGCCCTCCCGTCCAAGTGACCCACGAGTGAACCCGGATGCCTTCGGCGTCCACGGAATCTGGATGGCCGCTGCATCGGCCTCTTGAATCCGGTGTCTTTTCCCCAAATTGCAGAGTTGTGCGTAAGGGTTAGAATAAAGCCATGGCTACACGGCTGGCAAATGTCCCACAACGCGAAGCAGGCACCGTACTGGAGCGGAAAGAGCAGGCGCTCAAACCACCCGCCATGTACAAGGTGTTGCTGCTGAATGACGACTTCACCCCGATGGAGTTCGTCGTGATGATCCTGCAGCAGTATTTCAGCAGGGACCGGGAGACGGCAACGCAGATCATGTTGACCGTCCACCGGGAGGGTAAGGGGGTCTGCGGCATCTATACCAGGGATATCGCGGCAACGAAGGTCGAGCTGGTGTCAACCCACGCACGGCAGGCGGGTCATCCGTTGCAGTGCGTGATGGAGGAAGCATGATTGCGCAAGAATTGGAAGTCAGCCTGCACATGGCGTTTGTTGAAGCCCGGCAGGCACGCCACGAGTTTATAACCGTGGAGCACCTGCTACTGGCGTTGCTTGACAACCCCACGGCAGCGGAAGTCTTGCGCGCCTGCGCAGCCAATATTGAGGATTTGCGCACCAGTCTGAAGAACTTCATCGCGGACAACACGCCCGTGGTGCCTGGTACCGACGAGGTGGATACCCAGCCTACGCTGGGCTTCCAGCGCGTCATCCAGCGCGCCATCATGCATGTCCAGTCCACTTCCAACGGCAAGAAGGAAGTGACCGGGGCCAATGTCCTGGTGGCGATCTTTGGCGAGAAGGACTCGCACGCGGTGTACTACCTCCAGCAGCAGGGCGTGACCCGGCTGGATGTGGTCAATTTCATCAGCCATGGCATCCGCAAGGACCAGGCCGAGCCCGCCAAGCATGGCGACGGCACGGCCGAGGGCGAAGGCGGTGATGGCAAGGAGAGCCCGCTCGAGCAGTTCACCCAGAACCTGAACACGCTGGCCAAGGCCGGCAAGATCGATCCGCTGATCGGCCGCGAGAGCGAAGTCGAGCGGGTGGTCCAGGTGCTGTGCCGCCGGCGCAAGAACAACCCGCTGCTAGTGGGCGAGGCGGGTGTCGGCAAGACCGCGATCGCCGAAGGCCTGGCTTGGCGCATCACCAAGAACGAAGTGCCCGACATCCTTGAAAAGGCAGTCGTGTACTCGCTCGACATGGGCGCCCTGCTGGCCGGCACCAAGTACCGCGGGGACTTCGAGCAGCGCCTCAAGGGCGTGCTCAAGTCGCTCAAGGACAATCCGAACGCGATCCTGTTCATCGACGAGATCCACACGCTGATCGGCGCGGGCGCCGCTTCGGGCGGGACGCTGGACGCCAGCAACCTGCTCAAGCCGGCACTGTCGTCAGGCCAGCTCAAGTGCATCGGCGCGACCACCTTCACCGAGTACCGAGGCATCTTCGAGAAGGACGCGGCCCTGTCGCGCCGTTTCCAGAAGATCGACGTGGTGGAGCCGTCGGTCGACCAGACCGTGCAGATCCTGCGCGGCCTGAAGTCGCGCTTCGAAGAGCACCATGGCGTCAAGTACGCGGCAGCGGCGCTGACTGCGGCGGCCGAGTTGTCGGCGCGCTTCATCACCGACCGCCACCTGCCGGACAAGGCCATCGATGTGATCGATGAGGCCGGTGCAGCCCAGCGCATCCTGCCCAAGTCCAAGCAGAAAAAGACCATCGGCAAGGGCGAGATCGAAGACATCGTTTCGCGCATCGCGCGCATCCCGCCGCAGAGCGTCAACCAGGATGACCGCAGCAAGCTGCAGACCCTGGATCGCGACCTGAAATCGGTGGTGTTCGGCCAGGAACCGGCCATCGAGGCGCTGGCTTCGGCCATCAAGATGTCGCGCGCGGGCCTTGGCAAGACGGACAAGCCGATCGGCTCCTTCCTGTTCTCCGGCCCGACCGGGGTGGGCAAGACCGAAGTGGCCAAGCAGCTTGCCTTCATCATGGGCATCGAGCTGCTGCGCTTCGACATGTCCGAATACATGGAACGCCACGCGGTGAGCCGGCTGATTGGCGCGCCGCCGGGATATGTGGGCTTTGACCAGGGCGGCCTGCTGACCGAGGCCGTCACCAAGAAGCCGCACTGCGTGCTGCTGCTGGACGAAATCGAGAAGGCGCATCCGGATATCTTCAATATCCTGCTGCAGGTGATGGATCATGGCGCGCTGACCGATAACAATGGCCGCCGCGCCGACTTCCGCAACGTGATCATCATCATGACCACCAACGCGGGAGCGGAAACCATGAACCGCGCCACCATCGGCTTCACGTCCTCGCGCGAGCAGGGCGACGAGATGGTCGACATCAAGCGCATGTTCACGCCGGAGTTCCGTAACCGGCTGGATGCCATCATCAGCTTCCGTTCGCTCGACGAGGAAATCATCCTCCGCGTGGTCGACAAGTTCCTGATGCAGCTTGAGGAGCAGCTTCACGAGAAGAAGGTGGAAGCCAGCTTCAGCGACCACCTGCGCAAGTTCCTCGCCAAGAAGGGTTTCGACCCGCTAATGGGCGCGCGGCCGATGCAGCGCCTGATCCAGGACCTGATCCGCAAGGCGCTGGCCGACGAACTCCTGTTCGGCAAGCTGGTGTCCGGTGGCCGGGTGGTGGTGGATCTCGACGAGCAGGACCAGATCAAGCTGGACTTTGCCGAGGCTGCCGCAGAACCGCCGGAAGCGCCGGAAAACGAGAAAGCGGAAGTCTAGGACAAAGCGCGAAGGGCAGGCAGAGCGGACCTTGCCTGCAATTCGTGCTATCCTCGGGCAAAATACAGGGCGGCAGCGATGCCGCCCTTTTTGTTTTGGCCGGGTGCGGCTGCGCACCGCAGCTGTGTGCCCGCCATCCGTCTGAGTACCCGATGTCCCAATCCCAACGCTCGCGGCTGCGCCGCCTGCTGCTCAAATCGTTGCCATTTGGCGCGATGCCCCTGATTCCCGTGCCTGGCCTGGCTGCCTTGGGTGGCGAGGCCACGACAGGCGCGTCCGGTCGTCCGATCGCCATGGTGTTGCCGTTTCCTCCGGGAGGCAGCGTCGATATCGTCGCACGCCAGCTGCAGCCCGGCCTGAAGAGCGGGCTCGGCCAGACGGTGGTGATCGACAACAAGCCCGGCGCCGGTGGCCTGATTGCTTCGAGTACCGTGGCCCGGGCCAAGCCTGACGGCAGCACGCTGTTGATGGCGTTCGACACCCATGCCATCAACCCGTTTGCGTACAAGAACCTGCCCTACGATACCTTCCGCGACTTCACGCCGATCTCGCAACTGGTGCGTTTTCCGCTGGTGATCGCGGCCAACCCGTCGTTGCCCGCGTCCAACGTGAAGGAGTTGGTCGCCATGGCGCGGCAGAAGCCGGAGAGCATCCACTACGCGTCTTCCGGCATCGGCAGCCTTAACCAGCTCGCCGCCGAGGCGCTGGCGACCGAGGCCGGCGTGCGCTTTCTCCACGTGCCGTACAAAGGTGGCGGCCCGGCGGTGCAGGCTGTTCTGTCCAATGAAGTCGATGTATTTTTTTCCAGTTATGCGGCGGTGCAGGCGCATGTGGCTGCCAAGACGATCAAGCTGCTTGGCGTGACCGGTACCACCCGCCTGCGCCAGTTCCCGCAGTTGCCAACCGTGGCCGAGCAAGGCTATCGCGGTTTCGAGGCCTATTCATGGATCGGCGTGTTTGGCCCGGCCGGGTTGCCGGAGCCGACCGTGGCGCGCCTGCACGATGCCCTGGTTCAGTCGTTGCGGCAGCAACGCGTGGTGGATGCGCTGGCCATGCAGGGCTTCGAGATCGTGGGCGGCAGCCCCACCGAGCTGGCCAGCCTGGTGCGCCACGAGCACGACAAATGGCAGGCGGTGGCGCGCAAGGCCAATATCCAGTTCGATTGAAGCGAGAATTGAAGCGAGAGGGTGCGATGACGATGGAACCGCTAGACCACGCCGTGATGGTGTGTCCCGACCTTGACGCTGCGGCGCAAGCCTGGCGCGGGTTTGGCTTCACGCTGACGCCGCGCGGTTACCACACGCTCGGCTCGCAGAACCATTGCGTCATGCTGACGCGCGACTATCTTGAGCTGCTGCATGTCACCGCGCCAAGCCCGACGCGGCAGTATTACTGGGATGCGCAGGAGGCCGGGGGCGGCTGCGCCGGGCTGTCCTGCAAGAGCAGCGATACCTTCACCGCCGCGGCACAGTTGCGCGGTGGCGGCTGGCACACTTCGGACCCGATCGAGTTCTCGCGGCCGGTGCGGCTGGACGATGGCACGGAGCATCCCGCGACCTTCCGCGTTGCCGCAATCGACGATGCGCCGGGCGCGCGCTTTTTCATCTGCGAACACCGCACGCCGCAGCTGCTGTGGCGTCCGGAATGGACCACGCATGCCAACGGTGCCGTGGGCATCGCTACGATGTTCCTGGTGGTGGCGCCGTCACTGGTGGAGGCTGCCGGGCGTGCCTACGCCGAACTGACCGGCGGCGAGATGACGCAACTGAGCGATCACATCTGCAGCCTGGCGCTGGATGGCGCCACGCTGGTGGTGACCACGCCGCAGGCGCTTGCCGCCGCGACCGGCACCGAGCATGTGCGCCGTGCCGTGCCGGGGTACGCCGCCATCCGCCTGCGTACCAGCGACCTGGCCGCGGCCCGCCGCGGCTGGCGTGAGGCGCGCGTCGGGGCGCTCGACCTGGGGCCCGACGAGAGCCTGATTCCTGCCTCTCTGGCAGGCGGCGTGGCACTGCTGTTCGAGCAGGCGCGCTAACGCAGTATCGTCAAGCGCGCCGTCTTTCCCGCTTAGCTGCCGCTCTTGGCGTGATGCACGCCGGTCGAGCCGAAGCCGCCCGCGCCCCGCACGGTGTCTTCGGAGAAGGTTTCAACCGTCTTGAACACGGGCCGCAGCACCGGCACGAACATCATCTGCGCGATGCGCTCGCCCGGCTGGATCACGATCGGCTCGGTGCCGGGCGCATTGCGGTTCCACACGCTCACCATGATCGGGCCCTGGTAGTCGGCGTCGATCACGCCGATCGAGTTGCCCAGCACCAGGCCTTTCTTGTGGCCCAGGCCCGAGCGCGGCGCGATGGTGGCCGCCATGTAGGGGTTGCCCATATGCACGGAGATGCCGGCAGGCACCAGTTGCGCCGGCGTGCCCGGCTCGATGGTGAGCGCGGCGTCCAGGCAGGCGTGCAGGTCGATCGCCGCCGCCATATCGCTCTGGTAAGCCGGCAGGCCCCATTCATGCAGGCGTGCGTCAAGCACCTTGATTTCGACGGTGGGGTTGGCTTCGAATGTCATGGCTGGTCGGTCCCGGGAAAACTAAAACGTTGGCAACCCGAGATGATAGCCGAGCTTGGTCGCCCCCTAGCCGCCCCTGGCCTCCCTTAGTGGCCCTTAGTCGCCCTTAGTCGCCCGAAAGGTCGAACGCCTGCGCCAGCAGTTCGTAGGTGCGCAGCCGCGCCGCGTAGCTGGCGGCCACGCTCAGCACCACCAGTTCGTCGGCAAGGAAGCGCTCGCGCAGGGCCAGCATGCGCTGCGCCACCTGCTCAGGCGTGCCGCAGATGGTGCGGGGGCGCTCGCGCTCGACGATCAGCCGGTCGCGCTCGCTGAGCTCGTGCTGCGCGGCCTGCGCGAGCGAGGGGATCGGCGCGTTGACGCCATAGGCCATCTGCAGCCGGCGCAGGTCCACGGCACGCTCCAGCTCCGCCGCCTCGGCCTCGGTGTCGGCACAGATCACGAAGATCGCCGCCGCGCTATAAGGCTGCTCGTCATAGCCCGCTTCGAAATCGCGGCGGTACTGCTGCGCGACAGCGTGTCCCGCATGCGGATTGATAAAGTGGGCAAAGGCAAAGCGCAGCCCCAGGCGCGCCGCCAGGGCGCCGCCGAAGTCGCTGGATCCCAGCACCCACAGCTGCGGCCGCGTATCGATCTCGGGCTGCAGCACCACGCCCTCGGCGATATGGCCGGGCGGCATCTCGCCACGGAACAGCCAGGACAGGTCCCGCACCTGCTCCTCGAACTGGTCGCCCCGGTTGTACTGGCCCATGGCCACCGCCTGCGCGGTCCGCATGTCGCCGCCCGGCGCGCGCCCCACGCCAAGATCGATGCGGCCCGGGAACAGGGCCTCCAGCATGCGGAACTGCTCCGCCACCTTGAAGGGGCTGTAGTAAGGCAGCATGACGCCGCCCGAGCCCAGCCGGATGCGCTTGGTTACGCTGCCCAGGCGCGCCAGCATGACTTCCGGCGCCGGATTGCACACGCCGCGCAGCCCGTGGTGCTCGGCGCACCAGTAGCGGGTGTAGCCCAGCGCGTCGGCGGCCTGCGCCAGCTCCACGGTGGCGGCCAGCGCATCGCGCGCGTTATGGCCGGCGATGACCGGGCTCTGGTCGAGCACCGAGAGGCGCAGTTTGGGTTTGCTTGCGGACATGTCGAGGGTCGGGCCGGGTGATGTTCGGGGGCTGGGCGCGCGGATTCAACGGCGCGCGGGCAGGCGCTGGGCGATGGCCGCGACCAGGTCGCGCGCCAGCGTCAGCTTGTCGGCGCGCGGCAGGCGGGTCATGCCTTGGGCATCGAACAGCACGATCTCGTTGTCGTCCATGCCGAAAGTGTGGTGGCCGATATTGCCCACCAGCAGCGGCACGTTCTTGCGCTGGCGTTTTTGCTCGCCATATTGCTCGAGGTTTTCGCTCTCGGCGGCAAAGCCCACGCAATAGGGCGCGTTCGGCTTTGCGGCCACGGCAGCGAGGATGTCGGGGTTCTGCACGAAGTGCAGCGTCGGCGTGTCGCTATCGTTGGCCTTCTTCAGCTTCTGGCTGGCGACTTCGGCGGGCCGCCAGTCGGCCACGGCCGCAACCGCGATAAACACATCGGCGCCTGGCAAGCCCGCCATCACCGCATCGTGCATCTGCCGCGCGCTTTCCACGTCGGTGCGGGCCACGCCGCGCGGCGTGGGCTGGCCCGTCGGGCCGGCCACCAGCACTACGTCGGCGCCGGCCTCGCGGGCCGCGCGCGCGATGGCAAAGCCCATCTTGCCAGAGGAACGGTTGGTAATGCCGCGCACCGGGTCGATGGCTTCAAAGGTAGGCCCGGCCGTGATGACCACGCGCCGCCCGGCCAGCGGCTTGGGCTGGAAGAACGCGATGATGTCGGCAAGCAATTCCGATGGTTCCAGCATGCGGCCGTCACCGACTTCGCCGCACGCCTGGTCGCCGCTGCCGGGGCCCAGCAGGGTTACGCCGTCCTTGCGCAACTGCGCGGCGTTGCGCTGGGTGGCGGGGGCCTGCCACATCTGCAGGTTCATCGCCGGTGCCACCAGCAACGGACAGTTGCGGGCGATGCACAGGGTGGTCAGCAGGTCGTCGCACAGGCCGTGCGTCAGCTTGGCGAGGAAGTCGGTGGAGGCGGGCGCGACCAAGATGGCGTCGGCTTCGCGCGAGAGATCGATATGGGCCATGTTGTTGCCCACGCGCGCGTCCCATTGGGAGGTGAAGACCGTGCGCCCGGAGAGTGCCTGCATGGTCACCGGCGTGATGAACTGGGTGGCGCCTTCGGTCATGACCACCTGCACGGTGGCGCCGGCCTTGGTCAGCAGCCGGACCAGTTCGGCCGATTTATAGCAGGCGATGCCGCCGGTCAGGCCAAGGACGAGATGCTTGCCTCGCAGATCCATGGATATGCTCTTCGCTTGAAGTGGTTGTCCGGTTGTCGCGGCAGGCGGCAGCGCCTGCCGCCCCCCGTGCCGGAGAAACGTCAATAATACCGGCTTGCCCGCGCGCGCGTTGGCGGCGCCGCTATCCGGCCAGTCAGGCAGCACCATGAAAAACGCCCGCATGACGCGGGCGCGGTCGGAACGCTGGGTGGCCTCAGTGCCGGCGAACGCGGCGCAGTTCGTCCACGATCAGCAGCACAGCGCCCACCGTGATGGCGCAGTCCGCCACGTTGAAGGCCGGCCAGTGGTAGTTGCGCACATAGAAGTCGAGGAAGTCGACCACATGGCCGTACACCACGCGGTCCACCACATTGCCGATGGCGCCGCCAAGGATCAGCGAGATCGCGAAGCAGAACAGGCGTTGGCCGGTATGGCGGTACAGCATCCAGACGATGAACAGCCCCACCACCACGCCAAGGCCGGTGAAGAACCAGCGCTGCCAGCCGCCGGCATCCGCCAGGAAGCTGAAGGCGGCGCCCTTGTTATAGACCAGCACCAGGTTGAAGAAGCGCGTCACCGGACGGGATTCGCCATAGGCGAAGGTCCGCACGATGACGATCTTGAAGAACTGGTCCAGCACGATCACCAGCAGGGCGAACGCCATCCACAGTAGCGGGGTGGTGTTGCTGCCCTTGCTGCTGGCGCGTTTGGTGCCGCGCGCGGTGCGCGTGGTGGTGGCGGCCATCAGGCGTGGCTCCTATGTTCACCGGCGCCGAACAGGTTGCTGTCACAGCGGCCGCAAAGGGTGGGGTGGGCCGGGTCGCGGCCGACGTCGGCACGGTAGTGCCAGCAGCGCTCGCACTTGGCGTGCACCGACGGCGTCACGGTGACCAGCAGGTCGCCGGCTTCCGGCGCCGGGGCTACCTTGGC
The DNA here is from genome assembly GCF_058794615.1 of Cupriavidus sp. GW823-FHT07A04. Classification (NCBI taxonomy): domain Bacteria; kingdom Pseudomonadati; phylum Pseudomonadota; class Betaproteobacteria; order Burkholderiales; family Burkholderiaceae; genus Cupriavidus; species Cupriavidus sp. GW823-FHT07A04. Next base: position 202,932 of record NZ_JBXAHA010000003.1, on the reverse strand, counting down.
GGCGGAGGTCAGCAGCACGAAGCGCAGGTCGTCGGACAGGCTCTGCAGCGCGGCCAGCACGGGGCCACCGGCCTGGATGGTGACTTCGGCTTGCAGCGAGGAACCGATCTCGCCGTCCACGCGCACCGCTTCGAGCTGCTTGGTGACTTCGGCGCGGGCTTCGCGGATCACATGCCACTTCTGCAGCAGGTCGTCGGCCTGGTCGATCGCCGGCACGTCGTAGTAGGTGCTGGTGAAGATGGTGTCGGTGTGCTCGGTGCCATGGCCGAAGATCTGCCAGGCCTCCTCCGCCGTGAACGACAGGAACGGTGCCATCCAGTGCAGCATCGCCTGGGTGATGTGGTACACGGCGTTCTGCGCGGCGCGGCGTTCCTTCGAGTTGGCCGCGGTGGTGTAGAGGCGGTCCTTCAGCACGTCCAGGTAGAAGCCGCCCAGGTCTTCCGAGCAGAAGGTCTGCAGCTTGGCGACCACCGGGTGGAACTCGTAGCCGTCGTAGTGCGACAGGATTTCCTGTTGCAGGCGCCCGGTCAGGGCGACGGCGTAGCGGTCGATTTCCAGCCATTCCGACGCCGGCAGCGCGTGCTGCGCGTGGTCGTAGTCGGCCAGGTTGGCCAGCAGGAAGCGCAGTGTGTTGCGGATGCGGCGATAGCCTTCCACCACGCGCTTCAGGATTTCGTCGGAGATCGACAGCTCGCCGGAGTAGTCGGTCGAGGCCACCCACAGGCGGATGATCTCGGCGCCCATCTTGTTCGACACGTCCTGCGGCGACACCGTGTTGCCGACCGACTTCGACATCTTGCGGCCTTCGCCGTCCACCGTGAAGCCGTGGGTCAGCAGCGCCTTGTAGGGCGGCTTGCCATACAGCATCGAGGCGGTCAGCAGCGACGAATGGAACCAGCCGCGATGCTGGTCCGAGCCTTCCAGGTACAGGTCAGCCAGGCGGCCGTCGGGCAGGTCGGCCGATGCGTCGTACAGGTCTTCGCGGTGGGAGCCGCGGATCACGGTCCAGTGCGTGGTGCCGGAGTCGAACCAGACGTCGAGCGTGTCGCGGTTCTTCTCGTACATGGCGGCTTCTTCGCCCAGTAGTTCCTTGGGGTCGAGCGTCTGCCAGGCCTCGATGCCGTGCACTTCCACGCGCTTGGCGATTGCCTCGAGCAGCTCCGGCGTGCGCGGGTGCAGTGCGCCGGTTTCCTTGTGCAGGAAGAAGGCCATCGGCACGCCCCACTGGCGCTGGCGCGACAGGGTCCAGTCGGGCCGGTTGGCGATCATGTTGTGCAGGCGCTGCTTGCCCCACGCCGGGTAGAACTCGGTTGCCTCGATGCCGGCCAGCGCCGTTTCGCGCAGGGTCGGGCCGTTGGTGCCGTCCTCATTGACCGGATCCACGTCCATGCCCGCGAACCACTGCGAGGTGGCGCGGTAGATGATCGGCGTCTTGTGGCGCCAGCAGTGCATGTAGCTATGGGTGTACTTGTGCGAATTGAACAGGTTGCCCGAGGCCTTCAGCACTTCGACGATCTTGGGGTTGGCGTCCCAGATCTTCTGGCCGCCGAACAGCGGCAGCGTACTGGCATAGACGCCGTCGCCCATGACCGGGCTGATGATGTCCTTGTCGTTCATGCCGTGCGCCTTGCACGACTGGAAATCCTCCACGCCGTAGGCCGGCGCCGAGTGCACGATGCCGGTGCCGGTATCGGTGGTGACGTAGTCGCCCAGGTAGATCGGCGACAGGCGGTCGTAGCCCGCGTCCATCTTGGACAGCGGGTGGTGGAAGCGGATCTCCGACAGCGCTGCGCCGGTGGTGGTGGCCAGCACCTTGCCTTCCAGCTCGTAGACCTTGAGCTGCTCTTCGACGCGCTCGGTGGCCAGGATCAGGAAGCCGCGCGCGGTATCGACCAGCGCGTACTCGACTTCCGGATGCATGTTCAGCGCCTGGTTGGACGGGATGGTCCACGGCGTGGTGGTCCAGATCACGACCCAGCCCGGCTTGGCGGCGAGCTGCTCGGCCGGCAGCTTGAAGGCATGGGCCAGCTTGTCGGTCTCGGCGAAGGGGAAGCCCACGTCGATGGACAGATCGGTCTTGTCCTTGTACTCGACCTCGGCCTCGGCCAGCGCCGAGCCGCAGTCGAAGCACCAGTTCACTGGCTTCAGGCCGCGGAACACGTAGCCCTTTTCCATGATTTTGCTCAGCGCGCGCAGCTCGTCGGCTTCGTTGCTGTAGTTCATGGTCAGGTAGGGATGTTCCCAGTCACCCAGCACGCCCAGGCGCTCGAAGTCCAGCTTCTGGCGGGCGATCTGCTCGGTGGCATAGGTTCGGGCGCGCGATTGCACTTCCTGCACCGGCAGGCCCTTGCCGAACTGCTTTTCGATCTGGATCTCGATCGGCATGCCGTGGCAGTCCCAGCCCGGCACATAGACGGCGTCCAGCCCGGTCAGGCCGCGCGCCTTGACGATCATGTCCTTGAGGACCTTGTTGACCGCATGGCCGATGTGGATGTCACCGTTGGCGTACGGGGGGCCGTCGTGCAGGATGAACTTCTTGGCGCCCTTGCGAGCGGCCCGGATCTTCTTGTAGAGCTGCTTGTCCTGCCATTGCTTGACCCACAGCGGCTCGCGCTTGGGCAGGTCGCCGCGCATCGGGAAGGGCGTCTCGAGCAGGTTGACCGGGTACTTGCTTTTTTCGGGCTTGGCGCGTTTGTCGTTGGACATGTCGATTCTCGGGGCAATTCGGTTGGCGCGCGGCACTAGCTCGGCTGGGTGCGGGCGCGCGGTACGGCGTGGACCGGCTGCGGAGGGTGCCGCGGGCTGGCTTCGGGTTGGGGTAGCGACCCGGGTCCCGCCGCGCGGGAACGGGGCGCTAGCTAATTCGGTCGGTGGCGGAGGTGGCGAAGTCACGGCTGCCCGCGGCCGGGGGCGTGCCCTCGGGCGAGCCAGGCACGGTCAGGCCGAAGAAGGCGCGCGCGTCCGCGCTGTCCTTGGCAATGGCGGCGGTCAGCGCCTCCAGGCCATCGAAACGGGCTTCGTCGCGCAGCTTCTTCATGAACTCGACCCGCACCAGCTTGCCGTAGACGTTCTGACTGAAGTCGAACAGGTGCACTTCCAGCAGCACCCGGCCGGCATCTTCGATGGTCGGGCGCACGCCGATGCTGGCCACGCCCGGTATGGCGTGCTCCGCCAGCCCGTGTACCTGCACCACGAAGATGCCGCTGACTGCCGGCCGCTTGTGGGAAATACGCAGGTTGATGGTGGGGAAGCCCAGGTCGCGCCCGAGTTTGCGGCCGTGCACCACATGCCCGCTGATGGCATAGCCATGGCCAAGCAGGCGGCGCGCGTGTTCGAGATCACCATCGCCCAGCGCCTGCCGCACGGCGGAACTGGAGATGCGTACGCCGCCTTCGGAGACCGAGCCCATCTGCTCCACGTCGAAGCCGAATTGTGCGCCGGCCTGTTGCAGATAGGCGAAATCGCCGGCGCGCCTGGCACCAAAGCGGAAGTCGTCGCCGACCAGCAGCCAGCGCGTGTGCAGGCCATGCCAGAGCACGTTTTCGACGAATGCTTGCGGGGACTGCGCGGCGAAGTGTGCATTGAAGTGCTCGACGACGACACGGTCGACACCATTGCGGCGCAGGCTTTCCAGCTTGTCGCGCAGCAGCGCAATGCGCGTTGGCGCCTTTTCCGGCGTGAAGAATTCGCGCGGATGCGGCTCGAATGTCATCACGCATAGCGGTAGCCCGCGTGCATCCGCCGCAGCGCGCGCGCGGGCGAGCAGCGACTGGTGGCCGCGGTGCACACCGTCAAAATTGCCGATGGTGAGGGCGCAAGGCGCCCGGCTTTCGGCGTTGGGCAGGCCACGGAAGACTTTCACGAGGACGGCAACAAGCGTTTGGGTAAAGCGAGCATTATAAGGCGAATGGTGGACAAGTTTGGCCTGGCGGCGGTGGCCGGCATGCCCGGACTGGCGTTTTTGTGCACGGATCGACCCATCGCCGTGGCGTTGCGCCCCAAAAGGCGGCATGATACGGCGGATCGCACTCGCTGCCCCCCAGCCCTCCTTTGAACGCGCTGCTAAACCGAATCCTGCCGCCGCCAGGGCCTCCGCTCGATACCGAAACGCGGGCCAAGCTGCTGGCGACCATCCATCGCGTCTCCCCCACCGCCATCGTCGCCTCGGTGGTGCTTCCGGCTTTGACCGCGATCGCCTTCTGGTCGGCCGCCGACCATAGTGCCCTGGTGGGCTGGTGCGGCGTCATGCTGGTGTTGACCGCGGCCACCAGCTGGTTCTACTTCGGCTACCTGCGCGATTGCGCCACCATGAGCCGTTCGGCGCACACGCGCAAATGGTGGGCCAATATGCGCGCGATGGCCTTCCTGACCGGCCTGACCTGGGGCAGCTCCGCGCTGCTGCATCTCTATACCGGCTCCACCGTCTTTTCCAGCGTGCTGTACCTGCTGGCGCTTGGCGTGCTGGCGGGCGGCGTTACCGCGCAGTCGCCGGTGCCCTCCAACCTGGTCTACGCCGGTATCCCGATCCTGGTACCCAATATCCTGCTGGCCGAGTACGCTTTCCCGGGCCATGGCACTTATGTGCAATTGCTGCTGGTGGTCTACGCCATCATGCTCACGCGCCATGCGCTGAACCTGCAGCGCACGCTGGTGCGGGCCATCCAGCTGGAAAGCGACAGCCGCAGGCTGGCCAAGCAATTCCAGGAGGAGAAGGAGAGGGCGCTGCATGCCAGCGAGGAAAAGTCGCGCTTCCTGGCCGCCGCAAGCCATGACCTGCGCCAGCCGGTGCACGCGCTGGTGATGCTGGTGGAGGCGCTGCGCGCCCGCAACAAATCATCCTCGCTCCATCCGCTGGTGGAGCAGGTGGCCGCCGGCACCCAGACCATCGACCTGCTGTTCCGCTCGCTGCTGGACCTGTCCAAGCTCGAGGGCCGCAAGGTGCTGCCCACGCTGGAGCCGTGCGAGCTCAGCCACCTGATCAGCGAGGTCATGAGCCAATTCGCCGCCGACGCGCGAGAAAGCGGCCTGACCCTGACCCCGCGCGTGCCCGAAGAGCTGTACGCCATGGCTGAGCCGGTGCTGCTGCGCCGCGCGCTGTTCAACCTTGTGCAGAACGCCCTGCGCTATACCCGGCGCGGCGGCGTGCTGGTGACCGCGCGCGAGCGCCGCAAGCATATCCGCGTGGAGGTGTGGGACACCGGAGCCGGGATTACGCCCGAGCATCTTCCGGACATCTTCTCGCCGTATTACCAGGTGCACAACCCGCAGCGCGACCCGTCCCAGGGCCTGGGGCTCGGGCTGGCGATCTTCAAGGAATGCGTGCGGCTGATGCGCGGTACCTACGGCGTGCGCTCCGTGCCCGGCCGGGGATCGGTGTTCTGGTTCTCGCTGGCGCCGGTGGCGGCCGAGACCGTGGCGACCATCCGTACCGTGCGGGCCAACGCGCAGGCCGAGGATGCCAAGCCCGACCACCTGCGCGGCACCGTGCTGGTGGTCGACGACGACACCCAGATCCGCAAGGCATGGATTGCGCTAATGGAGGCGTGGGGCATCCAGGTTGCCTGCGCCGCGCACGGTGCGGATGCTGACCGCCTGTTCCTCCAGGGACTCAAGCCGGACATCATCTTCTGCGACCTGCGCCTGCCTGGCAGCGAAAACGGACTGGACCTGCTGGAGCGCTGGCAGAACACGCAGCCGCAGGCGCGCAGCGCGCTCTTGTCGGGCGACCTGAAATCCGCCGCGCTGGCAGCTGCCGAGGAGGCAGGCTACTTCGTGCTGCCCAAGCCGGTCGACCCGGCTGCACTGAGACTGTTGCTGCGGCGCTGGCTGCGGCCCGCCTGAGCGGCGAAGGCATAAAAAATGGGCCGGCGCATGACGCGCTGGCCCATTTTTTTGCCGCCTGCCCAATCAGAGTGAGCAGCTGGCGTCGCCAGCGCGCGTTACTGGCGCAGGCGGAATCGCTCCATGCGCGACATGACCTGCATGCGGGTGCGCACGCCGAGCCGCTGCAGGATGGCCGAGACGTGTTCCTTGACGGTGTTTTCCGTCAGGCCGAGCCGCCGCGCGATGACCTTGTTGGGCAGGCCCTCCAGCACCAGCGCCAGCACCGAGCCCTGGCGCGGGGTCAGGCCAAGTTCCGCCGGCGTGACCGGAATGCCGTGCGCCGGCCCGAAGGATTGAGCACGGCCATTGAGCGCTTCGTCCGACGGGAAGGAGGTGTCGCCTGCCAGCACCTTGCGCACGGCGGCGGTGAATGCGTTGGCGTCCAGGTGCTTGCCGACGAAGCCACAGGCGGCGAGCGCGCGCGCGCGGCCCACGATTTCAGGCGTGGCCTCGGCCGACATAAAAATAAAGCGAGCGGAAGGTACCAGTGTCTTGAGCGCCTGCATGGCGTCGAAGCCGGTACCATCGGTCAGCCAGATATCCAGCAGCACGATGTCAGGCCTGAGTCCTTGCTGCAAGGTATTCAACGCTTCTTTGGCGCTTCCGGCAGCATGGACGGCAACGTCGGGCATCACTTCCGCCAAAAACGCGGTAGTGCCAGACAAGGCCATAGGATGATCATCGACCACCAACAAGGTCGGTGCAGCGTTCGACATGCGATTTCCCGTCTAATTTCCCAGTTCGTCCTTGTTGTCACTTGAAGCCGTGTTAACGGACTGCGCGTGGACGATAGCAGCCACTCTAGCAGAGCGGGCGAGGCGTCACAATCCATCGGACGCGAGTTCACGTTGCGTATAGGCCATGCGAAATGGCGCTGCGGCGAGGGTTTCGCGTGTTTTAAGTGCCTAATGCGCTCGCTTTGGTCGTGTACTGGCCCCGGCTTGGTAGAATTGCGCGATGAAAAATATCGTTATCCTGATTTCCGGGCGAGGCTCCAACATGGAAGCCATCGTCAGCGCCTGCGCCGCCGAAGGCTGGCCGGCGCGCGTAGCGGCGGTCTTGTCCAACCGGCCAGACGCCGAAGGTCTGAAATTTGCCGCCGACCACGGCGTGGCTACCGGCGTGGTGGACCACACGCTATATGATGATCGCGCCACTTTTGACGCCGCGCTCGCCGCTGCCATCGACGCTTTCGCGCCGGACCTGGTGGTCCTGGCCGGTTTCATGCGCATCCTGACGCCGGGCTTCGTCGACAAGTACGCCGGGCGCATGCTGAATATCCATCCGTCGCTGCTGCCGTGCTTTCCGGGGCTGCATACGCACCGGCAAGCCATTGAGGCCGGCGTCAAGGTCCACGGCGCCAGCGTGCATTTCGTCACGCCCGAGCTCGATCACGGCCCGGTTATCGTCCAGGCTGCGCTTGACGTGCTGCCGGACGACACGCCCGAGAGCCTGGCCACGCGCCTGTTGCCGTGCGAACACGTTATCTACCCGCGCGCTGTGCGCTGGTTTGTCGAAGACCGGCTGCAAGTGCATGCCGGCGTAGTCCGGGTCGAACCACCCGAATCCCAGCTGTTTACGGCCTTTGCTGCCGCTACGGAGGTGCAGTCATGAGCCGCAATACCGCAGGGGCCCGCCAGCCCGTCCGCAACAAGAACAAAGACCACAAGGGCACGCCCATCCGCCTGTCGCGCTCGCGCGATGCGAACGACGGCCAGGCCCCGCAGCAAGGCCGCGGGCCGCATGGCGGGCTGCATGCCGTCCATATCCAGCATATCGACCGCCTGCTGGGCAAGGTGCTGATGTTCACGCGCCCGTCCGACGTGGTGGTGAGCTACTACTTCCGCGAGAACCCCAAGCTGGGCCATCGCGAGCGCGGCATCATCGCCGAAGCCGTGTTTGCCGTGCTGCGCCGCCGCGTGGAGTTTGCGCAGTTCGCCGCCAGCGGCACGGGTGCTTCGCAGCGCCGCCTGGCTCTGCTGGGCCTGGCCGCCACGCTGGGCCGCGACGTACTGACGCCGTTCTTGCTGCCGGAAGAGGGCGAATGGCTCGATCGCCTGACCACGATCGAGCGCTCCAGCCTGGCGCCGCGCGTGCGTGCCAACCTGCCCGAATGGCTGTTCGACCAACTGGCCGCGCGCCACGACGAAGCCTTTGTCGAAGCGCTGGGCGATGCCTGGCTGCGCCCGGCGCCGCTGGACCTGCGCGCCAACCTGGTCAAGACCACGCAGGAGGCCGCGCTGGCCGAACTGACCGCCGCGGGGCTGAAGGCCGAGTTGACGCCGATGGCGCCGTCCGGCATCCGCCTGGCCGGCAAGCCGGCGCTCAACCAGCTGCCGCTGTTCGTCAACGGCCTGGTCGAAGTGCAGGATGAAGGCAGCCAGCTGCTGTGCAACCTGGTCGCGCCCAAGCGCGGCGAGATGGTGGTCGATTTCTGCGCGGGCGCGGGCGGCAAGACGCTCGCCCTGGGTGCGCTGATGCGCTCCACCGGCCGCCTCTACGCATTCGACGTGTCCGAGAAGCGCCTGTCCAACCTCAAGCCGCGCCTGGCGCGCAGCGGGTTGTCCAACGTGCACCCCGTGCTGATCGACTCCGAGCACGACGCCAAGATCAAGCGCCTGGCTGGCAAGATCGACCGCGTGCTGGTGGATGCGCCTTGCAGCGGCCTGGGCACGCTGCGGCGCAATCCGGACCTGAAGTGGCGCCAGTCGCCGCAATCGGTGCTGGAGCTGACCGTCAAGCAGGCGGCCATTCTCGAATCCGCCGCACGCTTGGTGAAGGTGGGCGGACGCGTGGTCTACGCAACCTGCAGCGTGCTGGAGGCCGAGAACGAAGGCATCGTGCGCGGTTTCCTGGCCTCGCACCCGGCCTTCCGCCTGGTGCCCGCCGCACAAGTGCTGGCCGAGCAAAAGATCACGGTGCCCGGCTTGCCGGAAGATGCCGAGATGCTGGCGCTTTACCCGCACCTGCACCAGACCGACGGCTTCTTCGCCGCCGTGCTGGAGCGCGTCAGCTAACGCCGGATCCGTCAGGCGGCTGCGCCGGGGAAGCATCCCCGTGGTGCCGGCCGACTGGCGGCTTTTTCGCGCCGGGGCCGTTCGGCCCCAGCCGCCTTTCCCGTTATCTCTTTCTCCCTTTCTTTTTCCATCCACGAGCCCCTGCCGTCACGCAATGCGCCTGCGCCGCTCTGCCTGCACGCACGCCGCCAGTGTGTCCGGTGTGTGTCGATACGCAGGTCTTGATGGACTAAGCCTTCTGGGCGGCTCCTCATCCTTTGTGGCGCGCGTCGGCGCGGGGAAACCGGCCATGCATGCTGCAAGCGCGAGGCTGGCCGGCGCATACCCGCTCCCGGCTACGTGAAGGCCGCCATCGTAGAGCGCAGTCCGCCTCCATTCGCATCCCCCATTCGCACGAATGGAAAAAGATCTTAAGTTCAATACATTTAAGGCAGTGCAACTTGTCTTGTTGGGCAATGCAGCCTAAGTTGGCAAGACAACGTGCGCCAGGCAAGTACAACGGCGCGCGACCGTGCAGGGTGGGTCGGCGCCGGCACAACTTTCGGGCGGGGTTTCAGAACGCGCCGGTCCCGCAACGGGGGGGCGGCGCGCTCGGTTGGGAGGCGGGATGTTGCATTCATTCTTCTTCGATACGGCTGCACGGCAGCCCGGCGACCACGCCTTGTGGGTCGACGGACGCTTTTACACTTACGAGCAACTGCGCGCACGCGCGTGCTGCGTGAGTGGTGCGCTGGCGGCGTATGCAGGGGGCGGGAGCCGCAACTGCGTCCTGTTTGCGCACCGCAGCGTCTCAGCGTACGCCGGCCTGCTCGGCGTGCTTGCGGCGGGCATGGCCTATGTGCCGTTGCACCCCAGATTCCCGTCGGCACGCAACGCCGCCATCGTCGGGCGCTCGGGCGCGCGGGTGATGCTGGTCGATCGTGCATGCGCACCGCAGCTTGAGGCGTTGATGCCGTTGTTGCCCCCGGATTTGCACATCGTCATGCTGGATCCGGAGTCGTCGCCGGCAACCGGATGTCCGGGCGGCAGCGCGCGCTTCGCCCCGCTGCCGCCCGCGCCTTTCGTGCATGACCCGCCTGGCCAGCTTGCCGTCGTCTCGGGAGACGACCTTGCCTACCTGATCTTCACCTCCGGCACCAGCGGGCCGCCCAAGGGCGTGATGATCCCGCATGCCAGCGCCGTGGCTTATGTCAGCGCGCAGATGCAGCGCTTTCCATGCGAGCCCGGTGCGCGCTTCAGCCAGTTCGCCGATCTCACCTTCGATTTCTCGGTGCACGACATGCACGTCTGCTGGGCAAACGGGGGCTGCCTTTATGTGCCCGCGCTCCAAGACCCGCTTTACCTGGCCGGTTTTATCCAGGAGCACAGGATTACCCATTGGGCCAGCGTGCCCTCCGTGCTGGCGCTGATGCAGCAGTTTCGCAAGCTCACGCCCTGCGCGTTTCCCAGCGTACGAATGACCTTGATGGGGGGCGAGGCCTTGCCCAAGACGCTGGCGCGGGCGTGGTCGCGGGCGGCGCCGAACACCCGCATCGTCAACGGGTATGGACCCACCGAGGCGACGGTGATCATGCTCACCTTCGAGCTGAGCGATGCGTTTCTTGCCGATGCGTCGCGCCCTGCGGTGCCGCTCGGAAAGCCATATCCCGGCGTCGAGCTGATGGTCGTCGACGATGCGCTTGCGCCGGTGCCGCCCGGCGCGCAGGGTGAACTGCTGATCGGCGGCGCGCAGCTTGCCAAGGGCTATCTCGGTGCCAACCCGCTCGACGCGCAGCGCTTCTTTACCCGCGCCTATCCCGAGCGGGCGTGCAGCCGTTGGTACCGCACCGGCGATGCTGTGGCCGAATCCCCCGACGGCTTGCTCTATCACGGCCGCATCGACATGCAGGTGAAGATTCGCGGCAACCGCGTGGAATTGCAGGAGATCGAGCAGGTGGTGCAGGCTGCCAGCGGCAGCGCGCAGTGCGCCGTGCTGGCGTGGCCACTGGATAGCGCCGGCAAGCCGATGGGGCTGGTCGCCTTTGTGCAGGCATCGGGCGACGCCTCGCTGGGCGAACTCGGTGCGCGCATGGCGCGGATCCGGCAGGCGTGCAGGCAGAGCCTGCCGGTCTACGCGCAGCCGGATCGCATTGTCTGCCTCGAGGGCCTTCCCGTGAACGTGAACGGCAAGATCGATCGCGGCCAGTTGCAGGCGCGCTGCGAGTACCTGGCCGTTGGTGCTGGGGGCGCACGGCAGGCGAGCCGCAAGGCGTTTGCGCCATGACGCCGCTGCATTTCGACGGATGTTTTGGCTGGTACCACCCGGCCCAGGGTCAGCGCGCGGTGCTGCTGTGCAATGCGATCGGGCATGAAGCCCTGTGGACGCATGCCGGCCTGGCGCGGCTGGCGGAGCGGCTCGCGGCCCAGGGCGTGTCCGTGCTCAGGTTCGACTATCCCGGCACCGGTGACTCCGCCGACCTCGAACATGCCGACGCGCCGGGTGCGTCCTGTGTCGACGCCTGGCTTGCCGGGATCGATGCCGCTGGCAAGTTGCTCAGGCGCTTGTCCGGTGCCCGGGAGCTCGTGCTGCTGGGCGTGCGCGGGGGCGCCTCGCTGGCGGCACTGGCCGCCGGGCGCGGCGTGGCCGGGCGGCGCGTCGATGCGCTGGTGCTGCTTGCGCCCGTGGCGAGCGGCAGGATGCTGGTGCGGGAGATGAAGATGATCGCGCAGACCTGGCGCTCGCTTGCTTGCCGCGCTGTGGAGCCGGGGCCGGCGCCTGGTGCTGGCCAGCAATCGGGCATGGACATCCTGGGCATCCATTTCACCGATGCCGCGATCGATGGCCTTGGCGGCATCGACCTGCTCAATGCGCCTTGCGCCCCCGCCCCGCAAATCCTGATCGCGGGCGGTGAGCCTCAGATGGCCCCGCTGGCGCGCCACTACGGCACGCTGGGCGCGCAGGTGCGGGTGGTGCCTTTCCCTGACCTGATCGACTGGCTGCAGGATCCGTTGCATGGCACGCCACCGGATGCGACCTTCGCGGAGGTGGCCGGCTGGATTGCCGATCTGGGGTCAGCGGCGCCAGTTGGCGAGCCAGCCCCGGGCGGCCGCGCGATGGCGGCAGGGACTGCTTCGTGCCTGCGCGCCGGCGAGTGGGTGGAAATGCCGGTGCGCTTTGGCCAGGGCCTGTTCGGCATGTTGTGCGAGCCGCTCGGGCCGCGCATCGAGCGGCCGGCTGTGCTGATCAACAACTCCGGCGGCACGCATCACGTCGGTGCTGGCCGTTGCGGGGTCATGCTGGCGCGCCGGCTGGCGGCACGCGGTGTTGCCTCGTTTCGCATCGATGTGCGGGGCATCGGGGATGCTTCCGTTGGCGCGCAGGCCATCGCCGGGGTGCCGGCCGATCCGGAGGGGTACCGCGATGCCGTCGCCGCTTGCGACTGGCTGCTTGCCCACGGTCATCGCGAGGTGGTGGCCTTCGGCGTGAGCTACGGCGCCAATGTGAGTCTGCACGCCGCTGGCGCGCACCCGGGCCTGGTGGGCGCCGTGCTGGTCAACCTGCAGCGCTTGTTGCGCCGGGAGACCTTCACCCGGCCCCGGTGGCTGATCCATGGCCGCAGCGCACCCACGGCAGAAGAGGGCGTGCCTGGCATCAACGCGGCATCGGTCCTGCCCAAGCCTGCCGTGCACGAGCAGCGGGAGATCGAGGGCTTGCTCCAGTCGCTCGACGCACGCGGCACGGCCCTGCGCCTGCTGTTCGGCCCGGACGATCCCGGGCCTTTCGAACTGGCGCGGTTCTTCGGGCCGACGCTGGCCGGCCTCGCCGGCTTCTCGCAGTTACAGATCGAGACCATCGATGGCCTGGACCACGGCATGCTGAACCCGCCCGGGCGGGCGCGGGTGATCGACTATTGCGTCGACCTGCTATGCGGCCCCTTGCATCCCGGGGCGGACCTGCGGCTGACCGTGCTCGGCCTCGGCGTATAGGCCCGCTTGCCCGGCAAGCCCGGCGCCAATCCTGCGCCGTGCGGAGCAGGGCGGCTAGAATGGTCATGCAGTGTCCCGCTTACCTTGCCAGGGGCCGCCGATCCTGACCGGATGGACCCTGCCAGCCACGGCAGAGCATGAACCCCATTTCCCTGAACGAACTCCATGTTGCGCATCCGGCCTTTGGCAAGATGCTCGATGATCTGATCCGCGACGCGGGTGGCCCTGGCTTCATCTGGCAGTTGGCGGTGCTTGCCGCTTGCCTGGCGGTGGCCTGGCCATTGGCCAGGTTGATCGTCAAGCGCCTCGAAGCCCGCTACGCCGGATCCAGCTTCTCCCTGCGTTTCGCCGCCGCCAGCCTGGAACGCGCCATGTTCCCGTTGTTCGGCTGGCTGCTGGTGATGGGTGCGCGCTTCGGGCTGGAGCCGATGATGTCCATCAGCGTGCTACGGCTCGCATTGGTACCCCTTTCGGGCATTACCTTCCTGTATTTCGCCTTCTACATCCTGCGCCGGGTTATGTCGGGCAATGGCCAGTTGCAGGGCATGCTGCTACTGGTCGAAAAAGTGCTGACGACCCTGGTTTGGGCGGCGATGGCGCTTTATGTGCTGGGTTTGCTGTGGGATGTGGTGCAATGGATGGACGACGTCCGCTTTTCGCTGGGCGGCAAGCAGAAGATCAGCCTGGCGGACACGCTGGTGGCCATCGTCTGGATCCTGGTCACCGTGCTGGTGGCGATGTGGTTCGGCTCATGGCTGGAAGAGCGCCTGATGCGCTCGACCGGGCTGGACAGCAACCTGAAGGTGGTTCTGAGCCGGATTTCCAAGGCGCTGCTGCTGCTCGTGTCCCTGTTGCTGAGCCTGTCGCTGGTCGGCATCGATCTTACCGTGCTGTCGGTGTTCGGCGGCGCGCTGGGCGTTGGCCTGGGGCTGGGCTTGCAAAAGATTGCCAGCAACTACATCTCCGGATTCATCATCCTGCTGGACCGCTCGGTCAAGCTGGGCGACCAGATCACCGTCGACAAGTACACGGGGATCGTTTCGCAGATCCGGACGCGGTACACCGTGGTGCGCAACGGCGATGGCGAAACCCTGGTGCCGAACGAACAACTGGTGGCGCAGGCGGTGCAGAACCATTCGTTCTCCAATACCCATGTGCGCGTGGCGACACGTGTACAGGCCGATTACGCGGCAGATCCCGAAACGGTGCTCGCCTTGCTGGTTGAGGCCGCCCAAGATATCCCGCGTCTGATGGCGCAGCCGGGTCCGTCGGCATTTCTGGTGTTGTTCGGCGACAATGGCATCGAATACGAGCTTGCCGGCTATATCGCCGATCCTCAGAATGGTAAGCTGGGCGTGCAATCAGCGATGAACCGCGCGATATGGCGGAAGTTCAAGGAGCATGGCATCTCGATCCCGTATCCGCAGCGAGAGGTGCGAGTGCTGGGGAAAGTGGAAGTCGACGGCCATGGTGGGCCTGTGAAAGAAGTGCAAGAGGCACTTATCAATTTGCCGGGCGTCCCCGGCGCATCGGCATCCTGAACGTTCACGGGGCGTTTAGGCCACCTTATGGAACAATCCGTGTTGCTTAGCGTCAAACTGAGGGAAAAAGCGGATGTCCGTGCGATGCGGTTCCGGTAGAATCCAGGGTAGTTGCGGGTTCATTCGAAAAGCACGTCTCGTTCGGGTGAGTTTGTTCGACCTCCCGCCCCACACCAGACAGCCGCCAGATTGCAGCGGCTCGTGTCCAGTCCGCCGGCAGGCAGCAGTTTTGCCCATGGCGCCAGGCGCGCGTGCCTTGGGGGCTCCGGCGAATGCCGGGGTTTCAGGCAGGCGCCGTATGACGCAATCATTGAATTTGCAGTCCTTTTTCTGCACCTTGTTTGCGGCTCGCCCGGCGCGCCGCACTGAATGCCCCTGTTTAATCGACGGAGAACAGTTTGTTCGACACTATTCTTGACTGGGCCGCTAATGGCCTCGCCAACTGGTCCTGGTGGGAGATTGTGATCTACACCCTCGTGGTGACGCACATCACCATTGCGGGCGTAACCATCTACCTGCACCGCTGCATGGCGCACCGGTCGCTGGACCTGCACCCTATCGTTTCGCATTTCTTCCGTGGCTGGCTGTGGCTGACCACCGGCATGGTCACCAAAGAGTGGACTGCCATTCACCGCAAGCACCACGCCAAGTGCGAGACCGAAGACGATCCCCACAGCCCGCAGACCCGCGGCATCCGCAAGGTGCTGCTGGAAGGCGCGGAACTGTATCGCGCCGAGTCCAAGAACAAGGAAACCATCACCAAGTTCGGTCATGGCACGCCTGACGACTGGGTCGAGCGCAATGTCTACTCGCGCTTTGGCTGGCAAGGCGTTGGCCTGATGCTGATCATCGACGTCGCCCTGTTCGGCGTGATCGGCCTGAGCGTGTGGGCCGTGCAGATGCTGTGGATCCCGATCCACGCCGCCGGCATCATCAATGGCCTGGGCCACTGGTGGGGCTATCGCAATTACGATTGCGAGGACGCTTCGACCAATGTCTCGCCGTGGGGCATCATCATCGGTGGCGAAGAACTGCACAACAACCACCACACCTACCCGACGTCGGCCAAGTTCTCGATCAAGTGGTACGAGTTCGACATCGGCTGGGGCTACATCCGCGCCATGCAGGCTGTTGGCCTGGCCAAGGTCAAGAAGACCCCGCCGAAGGCGCGCCTGGTGGATGCCCGCCCGGTTGACCACAACACGCTGGAAGCCATCATTGCCAATCGCTATGATGTGATGGCACGCTATGCCAAGGCGGTCAAGAGCGCCTACAAGCAGGAACTGGAAAAGCTGAAGGAAGCCCGCGTGGCCGAGTACAGCAGCTTCAAGCCGGCGCGCAAGTGGTTCCACCGCGAAGAAGCCAAGCTGGCCGATCCGCAGCGCCAGCAACTGGCCAGCATCGTGGAGCAGAACAAGTCGCTGCATACCTTCGTGGAAATGCGCCGCGAGTTGGCCGCGATCTGGGGCCGCTCCAACCTGACGCGCGAACAGCTGCTGGCGCAGCTGCAGGCCTGGTGCCATCGCGCCGAGGCTAGCGGCATCCAGGCACTGCACGATTTCTCGCTGCGCCTGCGCCGTTATGCCTGATGCGGGCTGATGCCCGAGCTGGCGTGGCCTGATACAATTTAGATCGCCCAAAAGCCCCGCCTCTGGCGGGGCTTTTGTTTTCGCTAAACTCCCCCAATGTCAGGGCCAGCAGCGACAAGCGGATACCAAGCGGAATTCCGAGGCATGCTGTCCAAGAGGAGTATCGGAGATGACCCCCCAAACGATCAAAGCCGTCGAGTTCGAAAAGCCGAACCTCTCGATGGAGTCCCCCGAAGGCGGCAGCTGTGTCGCCCACGCCTGGGCCAAAGTGCCTCCTGTGCTGTCGGCACAGGAGCGCACGGCACTCAAAGCGCGCATCAAGACCCTGCTGAAAGAACGCAATGCGGTGCTTGTCGCGCACTATTACGTTGATTCCGACCTGCAGGACCTGGCCGAGGAAACTGGCGGCTGCGTGTCGGACTCGCTGGAGATGGCGCGCTTTGGCCGCGATCATCCGGCCAAGACGCTGGTGGTGGCGGGGGTCCGCTTCATGGGCGAGACCGCAAAGATCCTCAGCCCGGAAAAGACCGTGCTGATGCCCGACCTGGACGCAACCTGCTCGCTCGACCTGGGCTGCCCGTCCGACGAGTTCGCCGCGTTCTGCGACGCGCATCCCGATCGCACGGTGGTGGTCTATGCCAACACCAGCGCCGCCGTGAAGGCGCGCGCCGACTGGATGGTGACCTCGAGCATTGGCCTGAAGATTGTCGAGCACCTGCACGCGCGGGGCGAAAAGATCCTGTGGGCCCCGGACAAGCACCTGGGCGGCTATATCCAGAAGCAGACCGGCGCCGACATGCTCTTGTGGCAGGGTTCCTGCCTGGTGCATGACGAGTTCAAGGGCATCGAGCTTGACCTGCTGCGCCGGGAGTTTCCCAATGCCAAGATTCTGGTGCATCCGGAGTCGCCGGCCAATGTGGTCGAGCAGGCCGATGTGGTGGGCTCGACTTCGCAGCTGATCGCGGCGGTAAAGGAGTTGGACGCGCGCGAGTTCATCGTCGCGACCGACAACGGCATCCTGCACAAGATGCGCCTGGCCGCGCCCGACAAACATTTCATCGAAGCCCCCACTGCCGGCAACAGCGCGACCTGCAAGAGTTGCGCGCACTGCCCCTGGATGGCGATGAACGCACTGACCAATCTGGCTGAAGTGCTGGAGAAGGGTCATAACGAAATCCATGTCGACGCGGATATCGGCCGCCAGGCCGTGACCTGCATCGACCGCATGCTCGACTTCGCCGCGCAGCAGAAGGCCAATGTGCGGCCCAAGGCCGACCTGGCCAGCGAGCAGGCCTTGTTCAAGGGAATCGGCCCGGCATGAGCAGCAATCCAAATGTGAATTCCGTGAATTCGAACGTCAACGCTATTTTCGACAGCTATGGCCCGGCGCTCGCCGAGGCGCTCCAGGCCAATGTCAGCACCGCCATTGCCGAAGATGTCGGCGGCGGCGACCTGACCGGCATGCTGGTGCCTGCCGGCAAGCCGGCGCGGGCACGCGTGATCGTGCGCGAGCAAGCTGTGCTGTGCGGCCAGCCGTGGTTCGAGGCGTGCATGCGCGCGGTCGATCCCACGCTGCAGGTTGTCTGGAAGCAGGCCGAGGGTGCCCGCATGGCGCCGGACTCGGTGGTCTGCGAGATCACCGGTCCGGCTCGTTCGCTGCTGACCGCGGAGCGGCCGTCGCTGAATTTCCTGCAGTTGTTGTCCGGCGTGGCGACCGCCACGCGCCGCTATGCCGACCTGGTCGACGGTACCCGGGCGCGCGTGCTCGATACCCGCAAGACGTTGCCGGGCCTGCGCCTGGCGCAGAAGTACGCGGTCAGGGTCGGTGGTGGCGACAACCAGCGCCTGGCGTTGTACGACGGCATCCTGATCAAGGAAAACCACATCGCCGCCGCCGGCAGCATCACCGCCGCCATGCAGGCAGCGGCCGCGCTGGATGCTGGTGTGTCGGTCCAGGTCGAGGTGGAAAGTCTGGCCGAGTTGGAAGAGGCATTGGCGGCTGGCGCGAAATCGATCCTGATCGATAATTTTACCGAGACGATGATGCGCGATGCCGTGCGTATCAATGCCGGGCGTGCGTTGCTGGAAGTCTCGGGCGGGGTCAATGCCGATACGATCCGTGCTTTCGCCGAGACGGGCGTAGACCGGATCTCGGTGGGGGCGCTGACCAAGGATGTGCGCGCGACGGACTATTCGTTGCGCATCATCGAATAAGCGGGGTTGGTCAGAGCATGAAAAAAGCGCGCCTTGGGCGCGCTTTTTTCATGGCGATGATCCAGGTGCAGGCTTATTTCGCCCGTTCCCGCTTGAACACCGGCTGCATCACCGTGGGCAGCGCCTTCGGCAACGTCTCGGGATAGTCGCGGCTGAAGTGCAAACCACGGCTTTCATGGCGCGAATACGCGCTATCCACGATCAACGAGGCGACTTCCACCAGGTTACGCAGCTCCAGCAGGTCGCGCGTGACGCGGAAGTTGGCGTAGTACTCCGCGATCTCCTCGCGCAGCAGGGTGATGCGGTGCTGGGCGCGCTCGAGCCGCTTGCTGGTGCGCACGATGCCCACGTAATTCCACATCATGCGGCGCAGTTCGTCCCAGTTGTGTGAGACCACGACTTCCTCGTCGGCATCCGCAACCCGGCTTTCATCCCACTGGGGCAGGGCGATGTCCGGTTGGCCGGCCTTGTCCTGTCCGGCAATGTCGAGGGCTGCCGCGCGCCCGATCACCATGCATTCGAGCAGCGAATTGGAGGCCAGGCGGTTGGCGCCGTGCAGGCCCGTGCAGCCGGTCTCGCCCACGGCGTAGAGATTGGCCAGATCGGTGCGGCCCGCGGTGTCTGTGACCACGCCGCCGCAGGTATAGTGCGCGGCCGGTACCACTGGGATGGGCTCGCGGGCGATATCGATGCCAAGTTCCAGGCACCTTGCATGAATGGTCGGGAAGTGCTCGCGCAGGAAGGATTCGGGTTGGTGGCTGATGTCCAGGTGCACGTAGTCCAGGCCGCGCTTCTTCATCTCAAAGTCGATCGCGCGCGCCACCACGTCGCGCGGAGCCAGTTCGGCGCGTTCGTCGTGCTCTGGCATGAAGCGGGTGCCGTCGGGCAGCTTCAGCAGGCCGCCTTCGCCACGTACCGCTTCCGAAATCAGGAAAGACTTGGCGTAGGGGTGATACAGGCAGGTCGGGTGGAACTGGATGAACTCCATGTTCGACACCCGGCAGCCCGCGCGCCAGGCCATGGCGATGCCGTCGCCGGTGGCGGTGTCGGGGTTGGTGGTGTAGAGATAGACCTTGCCCGCGCCGCCTGTCGCCAGCACGGTGTGGGTGGCGGTAATGGTCTGCACTTCGCCACTGGCGTCGTCCAGCACGTAGAGGCCGTAACAGCGGTTGCCCGGCAGGCCAAGCTTGCGCGAAGTGATCAGGTCCACCGCGAAGTGGTCCTCGATGATCGTGATATTGGGGTGCTGGCGCGCCTGCTCGCTCAACGTGGACACAACGGCATGGCCGGTGGCGTCCGCCGCGTGGATGATGCGCCGACGGCTATGGCCGCCTTCCCGCGTGAGGTGGTAGCCGAGTTCCGCCTGGTCATCGCGGGTGAACGGCACGCCGCGGTCGATCAGCCACTGGATCGCTTCGCGCCCGTGCTCGACGATATAGCGCGTAGCGCTATCATCGCAAAGGCCGGCGCCTGCCACCAAGGTGTCCTGCGTGTGCTCATCGTGGCTGTCGCCTGAGTCCAGGACCGCGGCAATGCCGCCTTGGGCCCAGTCACTGGCGCCTTGCGTCATGGCACGTTTGCAAATGATGACAACCCGATGGGTGTCGGCCAGTTGCAGCGCGACCGTCAGACCGGCCAGTCCGCTGCCGACAATGGCGACATCGAAGTTCATGGTGCTAGAGACGCGCGCGGCACGCGGTCGGGAGGCAGGAAAGCTGGAAAGTGTACACCGCCAGCGGGCTTGCGTGGGCAGGCAAGCCGTGCGTGAGCCGGGTGTTGAGAGACGTTGGCTGCGCAATGCGGCGTATGCTGCCCGGAAAAGCAAAAACCCCGCGTGAGCGGGGTTTCTACAGACATGCCGCGCGATCGGCATGCGGAAGACAGGATCAATTACTTGATCTTGGTTTCCTTGTACGACACGTGCTTGCGGGCGACGGGATCGAACTTCATGATCTCCATCTTTTCCGGCATCGTGCGCTTGTTCTTGGTGGTCGTGTAGAAGTGACCCGTACCTGCAGTCGACTCCAACTTGATTTTATCGCGTCCGCCCTTGCTGGCCATGATGTGCTCCTAATTAGACTTCGCCACGTGCGCGCAGATCCACGAGCACGGTGTCGATGCCTTTCTTGTCGATCAGGCGCAGGCCGGCGTTCGAGACGCGCAGGCTCACCCAGCGGTTTTCCGATTCAACAAAGAAACGACGATTCTGCAGGTTGGGCAGAAAACGACGCTTGGTCTTGTTGTTTGCGTGGGAAACGTTGTTGCCGACCATCGGCGCTTTCCCGGTCACTTGACAGACGCGTGCCATGAAGCACTCCTAACTCTTCTACGTGGACAATGTTCGCAACAGATCAACAAAAGGCGCGCTGGCCCGGACTGCAGCGGTTGAGACTTCAGCAAACGAGCATTATAGACCGGAAAGCACTGGTGAATCAATGCCTTCTCTCGTTTACCGTTCAGGGGTGTGCATCCGTGCGGTGCGCATCACAACACGCATCGCATCTTGCATCACAGCTGGCCGTGTTCGGCGAAGGAGTGGATGTTACTACCTGCGACGATGAAGTGGTCAAGAACTTGCACATCGATCAGGCCCAGCGAACGTGACAGCGCGCGGGTCATGGTGAGGTCGGCGGCGCTGGGCGTGGTATTCCCCGACGGGTGGTTGTGCGCCACGATGACCGCCGCGGCGTTATACGCAAGTGCCTTGCGAGCAACTTCACGCGGATAGACGCTGGTTTGGGTCAGCGTGCCGCGAAACAGCTCCTCGCTGGCGAGCAGGCGGTTGCGCGCGTCCAGGAACAGGCACAGGAATGCTTCGTAGGCCAGTCCCGCCAGCGACAGGCGCAGGTAGTCGCGTACCGCCGTGGGGGAATCCAGCGCCCCGGGCAGTTGCAGCTGCTCGCCCAGCGCGCGCCGGGTCAGCTCGCGGGCCGCCTGCAACTGCGCGTACTTGGCGCTGCCAACGCCCTTGACGCGTGCCAGTTGCCCGGCGTCTGCCGCAAACAGGCTGCTGAGCGTGCCGAAATCGTTCAGCAGCTCCCGGGCGATGTCAACTGCACTTTTTCCCGCCACACCCACGCGCAGGAACACGGCGAGCAGTTCGGCGTCTGAGAGCGTCGCCGCCCCGCTGCTCAGCAGTTTTTCGCGTGGCCGCTCGCTGCTGGGCCAATCGGTAATGCGCATGGCACGATCCCCTCGGAACAATGGCACCGCGGACAAGGCGGCGCTCGGTCGAGTCGCTTACAATACGGGTTGTTGACTGGTTGAGCACCTATGACTTTGCAAACTTTTGCTTCCGGCCCGAAGGATGGGGACGGCACCGTGGATGGCCGCAAGACCGTGCAGGCGGACTCCTTCCTGACCCTTCACTACAGCATCTCCATGGAGAACGGCACTGAGATCGTCAGTACCTTCGCGGAGAAGCCCGCCACGCTGCTGCTTGGGCAAGGCCAATTCGCGCCTACACTGGAGCAGGCGCTGCTGGGCATGCCGGAGGGCGAGCGCATGACTTACCGGCTGGCGCCGGAGCACGCCTTTGGCCCGCGCAACCCCGATCTGCTGCAACGGGTTTCGCTGGCGACGCTGCGCGAGAACTCCTCGTTTGAAGAGGACTACGCGCCGGGCGACCTGGTTGAGTTCAATGCGCCCGGCGGCGGTAAGTACGCCGGTGTGCTCAAGGAGATCGGCACGACGTCGGCGCTGTTCGATTTCAACCACCCGCTGGCCGGACAGACCATTCTGTTCGATGTCCAGCTGATCGGCATTCTCTAAGCAGACCACCGGCCGGGCCGTCGTGCCGGCACCCTTGAGTCGAATCCTTGCATGTCTGAACCCACCACAGCCCCCGATGCCGAGATCCTGATGGCGCAGCCGCGCGGCTTTTGCGCTGGCGTGGATCGCGCCATCGAGATCGTCGAGCGCGCCCTTGCACGCTACGGCGCGCCGATTTACGTGCGCCACGAAATCGTCCACAACGCCTATGTGGTGGAGGACCTGCGCCGCAAGGGCGCGGTCTTCGTGCAGGAGCTCGAGGAAGTGCCGCCCGGCTCGACCGTGATCTTCAGCGCCCACGGCGTATCCAAGGAAGTGCGCGCCGACGCCACCGTGCGCGGCCTGAACGTATTCGATGCTACCTGCCCGCTGGTGACCAAGGTGCACGTGGAAGTCGGCAAGATGCGCACCGAGGGCTGCGAGATCATCATGATCGGCCACAAGGGCCATCCTGAAGTCGAGGGCACCATGGGGCAGGCCGAAGGCGGCATGCTGCTGGTCGAGTCTTCCGAGGATGTCGCCAAGCTGCAAGTAGCGGATCCCGAGCGCCTGGCATTCGTGACCCAGACCACGCTGTCGGTGGACGAAACGCTGGAGATCGTCGCCGCGCTCAAGGCGCGCTTCCCGCTGATCCGCGAGCCCAAGAAGCAGGACATCTGCTATGCCACCCAGAACCGCCAGGATGCCGTGAAGTTCATGGCGCCCCAGGTGGAGGTGGTGATCGTGGTGGGCAGCCCCAACAGCTCCAACTCCAACCGCTTGCGCGAGCTCGCGGAGCGTCTGGGCGTGCCGGCCTACATGATCGATTCGCCCGATCAGCTCCAGCCGGAATGGATCGCGGGCAAGCGCCGCATCGGCCTGACCGCCGGCGCCTCCGCCCCTGAGGCGCTGGCGCAGGCCATTGTCGCGCGCCTGCACCTTCTGGGTGCGCGCAACGTGCGCGCGCTGGACGGGATCGAGGAGAAGATGTCGTTCCCCTTGCCGCGCGGCCTGCAACAGGTCACGTCCGCCTGACCAGCCTGCTTTACCTGACTGTCTGGCAAAACGGCCCGCTCTAGCGGGCCGTTGCTTTTTGCGCAGCCGCTTCCGCCCGGCAGGCGCACCTCGCGCGCGCCGGTTGCACGCCTTTGCGCACCATTCTCTCGCCAGGGTTGCACCAATATATAGCACTCTATATTGCCTGCTATCCCTTGGATAATGCACAAGGCTGCCGCGAACGGCCATATACCTGTCTGTCTGAAAAGACAAATAAGGGAAATCCCTGTAATTGGGGATTTCCCTATTATGGTGCCGGCGCACTCGTTCCTTGTATTTGAATGAGACTGTTGATATTAAATGAAACACCTATTTAATACGCGCCCCCACGAAGTGACTTAAAGGCTGCAAAGCCAACCTGTGGCAAGCGGCAGGCACGAATCTTGTTAGTATCAACGGCTAGCCTCCATGTAGGTGGGAATTGCCCCAATGTGTGCATTGGGGAAATTCCCTAGCTCATTTGGTGGGTTAATCCTTCAGGTTGTTGCGTCGCATATTGCATCCGTATAAAAAGGGAATACAATTCGCGCGTTTCAAATTGAAACTAAACTAAGGCGGTTCAGGGAAACGTCCGGGGGGCGTTGGTTTACCCTGATCATGTGAATCCTAGGAGATCACTCATGCAAATCACGTTTGCCAAGATTCTGCCGATCGCAGCCGCAGTGGCGCTGGTTACTGCTTGTGGCAAGAAAGAAGAAAAGCCCGCTGATGCGGCAGCATCGGCTCCTGCGGCGGCTACCGCGCCGGCAGCAGGCAGTGGCGATGTCGTAGTAAAGATCGGCCATGCGGCACCGCTCACCGGCGGCATCGCTCACCTTGGCAAGGACAACGAAAACGGCGCCCGCCTGGCCGTGGAAGAAGTCAACAAGACCGGCCTGGAGATCAACGGCAAGAAGATCAAGCTCGAACTGGTCGGCGAAGACGACGCAGGCGACCCGAAGACGGGCACGGCTGTGGCGCAGAAGCTGGTGGACGCCAAGGTCGTGGCCGTGGTTGGCCACCTGAACTCGGGCGTATCGATTCCGGCCTCCAAGATCTATAGCGATGCTGGCATCGTGCAGATCTCGCCGTCGTCGACCAACCCCGACTACACCAAGCAAGGCTTCAAGACCACGTTCCGCGTGGTGGCCACCGACGCCCAGCAAGGCCCGGCACTGGCCAACTACGCCACCAAGAGCCTGCACGCCAAGACCGTGGCCATCGTCGACGATGCCACTGCCTACGGCAAGGGCCTGGCCGACGAGTTCGAGAAGACCGCCAAGGCTTCGGGCGTGAACGTGGTGGCACGTGAAGCCACCAACGACAAGGCTACCGACTTCAAGGCCATTCTGACCAAGATCAAGGGCAAGAAGCCCGACGTGATCATGTACGGCGGCATGGACGCCACCGGCGGCCCGTTCGCCAAGCAGGCCAAGGAACTCGGCATCAGCTCCAAGATCGTTGGCGGCGATGGCGTCTGTACCGACAAGGTGGCTGAGCTGGCCGGCGATGCCGTGTCCAACATCATCTGCTCGGAAGCCGGTCTGGCGCTGTCCAAGATGGAACAGGGCGCGGATTTCGACAAGCGCTACCAGGCTCGCTTCAATGCGCCGGTGCAGATCTACGCACCGTTCACCTATGACGCCGTCATGGTCATCGTTGACGCCATGAAGCGCGCCAACTCGACCGAGCCGGCGGCCATCCTGGCCGAGATGCCCAAGACCAACTACAAGGGCCTGATCGGCAACATCGCCTTCGATGAAAAGGGCGACATGAAGGAAGGCACCATCACGTTGTATGAGTACAAGGACAAGAAGAAGACCGTCCTTGACGTCGTGAAGATGTAAACCGGGCTTACCGGCCCATCCGAACGGCACCGCGAGTATGTTGCGGTGCCGTTTTTTTAGCCTTGCCATACGTGCAGCATCCTTACCATGGGTGGAGTAGGCAGGCCGCTTACCAGCAAATATCGACACTACCAAACCACCCACATATCAACGTCCCCCCGACATCCACACCATGTCGAGGGAAATTGGACGGAAGCAAGGAGTTTTCATGGATATCTTTATCCAGCAGATCGTGAACGGTCTGGTGCTCGGCAGCATCTATGCGCTGATCGCACTCGGCTACACCATGGTCTACGGCATTCTCGGGATCATCAACTTCGCCCACGGCGACGTGCTGATGATCGGCGCGCTGACCGCCCTGTCAGCCATACTTGGCTTGCAGAAATTCTTCCCCGGCTTGCCGGAGTGGCTCACGCTGGTGATTGCCACGCTGATCGCCATGCCGGTTTGCGCCGCGCTGGCCTACACCATCGAGCGGGTCGCCTACCGGCCGTTGCGCAACGCGCCCCGGCTAGCCCCGCTGATTACCGCCATCGGCGTGTCCATCATCCTGCAGACCCTGGCGATGATGATCTGGTCGCGTAACCCGCTGACCTTCCCGCAGCTGCTGCCCTCGTCGCCGATCGATATCGGTTCGACCGGCGCCACCATCACGGGCAAGGAAATCGTCATCATCGGCATGGCGCTGATGGTCATGGCGGGCCTGCTGACGCTCGTCAACCGCACCAAGCTGGGCCGCGCGATGCGCGCCACCGCCGAGAACCAGAAGGTGGCGGGGCTGATGGGCGTGAACCCGAACTTCGTTATCTCGGCCACTTTCATGATCGGTGCGGCGCTGGCCGCGCTGGCGGGCGTGATGATGGCGACCAACTACGGCAATGCGCACTTCTACATGGGTTTCATCCCGGGCCTGAAGGCGTTCACCGCCGCGGTGCTGGGCGGCATCGGCAACCTTGCGGGCGCCATGGTTGGCGGCATGTTGCTGGGCCTGATCGAAGCGCTGGGCGCCGGCTATATCGGCGATCTCACCAATGGGGTGTTTGGCTCCAACTACCAGGACGTGTTCGCCTTCATCGTGCTGATCATCGTCCTTGTATTCCGTCCGTCCGGCATCATGGGCGAGCGGGTTTCCGAACGCGCCTAAGGAGAGAGAATCCATGAATACCCCGATTCCATCCCCGGCGGCGCAGGCTGCGCCGCTGACCAAGACGCCGGCCAAGACCATGGCCGCGTTGCTTGGCTTCCTGGTCATCGCCTTGTGCGCCCCGTTCCTGGTGCAGACGCTGGGCGGCAACTACTGGGTGCGCGTGCTCGACTTCGCGCTGATCTACATCATGCTGGCGCTCGGCCTGAACATCGTGGTGGGCTTTGCCGGCCTGCTCGACCTCGGCTACATTGCCTTCTATGCCGTCGGCGCATACATGATGGCCTTGCTGGGCTCGCCCCACCTGGCCAACCAGTTCGAGTGGATCCACCAGCTCTTCCCGCATGGCTTTCACGTCTCCATGTGGTTCGTGCTGCCGCTGGCCGTGCTGGTGGCGGCAACATTCGGCGTGCTGCTCGGCGCGCCAACGCTCAAGCTGCGCGGCGACTACCTCGCTATCGTGACCCTGGGCTTTGGCGAGATCATCCGCATCTTCCTGAACAACCTCGACCGGCCGCTCAACATCACCAATGGCCCGAAGGGGATCACCGCGGTGGACCCGGTCCACATCTTCGGCTTCGATTTCTCCAAGTCGCACGAGATCTTCGGGCTGAAGTTCACGCCAGTGTTCATGTACTACTACCTGCTGGTCGTGCTGGTGATCGCCATCGTGTTCATCTGCCTGCGCTTGCAGAACTCGCGTATTGGCCGCGCCTTCGTGGCCATCCGCGAAGACGAGATCGCCGCCAAGGCAATGGGCATCAACACCCGCAACATCAAGCTGCTGGCCTTTGCCATGGGCGCGTCGTTCGGCGGCGCGTCGGGCGCGGTGTTCGGCGCCTTCCAGGGCTTCGTGTCGCCTGAGTCGTTTGTGCTGTGGGAGTCCATCTACATCCTGGCCATCGTGGTGCTGGGCGGCATGGGCCACATTCCTGGCGTGATCCTGGGCGGTATCCTGCTGGTGGGTTTCCAGGAACTGTTGCGTGCCGTGGCGGAGCCGGCGCAGAACATGCTCTTCGGCCACACCATTGTCGACGCCGAAGTGCTGCGCCAGCTGTTGTTCGGGCTGGCCCTGGTTGGTGTGATGCTGTATCGCCCGGCGGGCCTGTGGCCGTCGCCGCGCAAGGAAGACCGGCCGGTGATCCGCCGCCCGGGCAGCGTTGGCCGTTTCTGACCAGGAGGACATCATGAGCAACGAGAATCTCCTCCTGTCCGTACAGGGGGTCAACAAGCGATTCGGCGGCCTGCAGGCATTGTCCGATGTGGGCCTGCAGATCAAGCCGGGCGAAATCTACGGCCTGATCGGTCCCAACGGGGCCGGCAAGACCACCTTCTTCAACGTGATTACCGGCCTGTACACACCGGACTCCGGCGAGTTCGTGCTGGGCGGCAAGGCCTACCAGCCGACCGCCGTGCACGAAGTCGCCAAGGCCGGGATTGCCCGCACCTTCCAGAACATCCGCCTGTTCGGCGAGATGACCGCGCTGGAAAACGTGATGGTGGGCCGCCACGTGCGTACCAAGGCTGGCCTCTTTGGCGCGGTGTTCCGCCCGCCTTCGGTCCGGCGCGAGGAGCACTCGGTGGAAGACTGGGCGCATGACCTGCTGGAGTATGTCGGCATCGGCAAGTACGCGCACTTCACCTCGCGCAATCTGTCCTACGGCCACCAGCGTCGCCTGGAGATCGCGCGGGCGCTGGCCACCGAGCCCAAGCTGCTGGCGCTCGATGAGCCCGCCGCTGGCATGAACGCCACCGAGAAGGTGGAACTGCGCGGCCTGCTCGACAAGATCCGCAGCGATGGCAAGACCATCCTGCTGATCGAGCACGACGTGAAGCTGGTGATGGGCCTGTGCAATCGCCTGACCGTGCTCGACTACGGCAAGGTCATCGCGCAGGGCCTGCCGCACGAAGTCCAGAGCAATCCAGCGGTGATCGAGGCTTACCTCGGTACCCCGGCGCACTGACGGGGGAAATACACAATGAAAGAAACACTACTCAAGATATCCGGCCTGAAGGTCGCGTACGGCGGCATCCAGGCGGTCAAGGGCATCGACCTCGAGATCAAAGAAGGCGAACTGGTCACGCTGATCGGCGCCAACGGCGCCGGCAAGACCACCACCATGAAGGCCATCACCGGCCTGCAGGGATGGGCCGGCGGCGATGTGGAGTACATGGGCAAGTCCATCAAGGGGGTGCCAAGCTACACGCTGCTCAAGCAAGGGCTGGCGATGGTGCCGGAAGGGCGCGGGGTGTTTGCGCGCATGACCATTACCGAGAACCTGCAGATGGGCGCCTACACGCGCATCGACGAGGCCGGCATCAAGGCCGACATCGACCGCATGTTCGGCATCTTCCCGCGCCTGAAGGAGCGCGCCAACCAGCTGGCCGGCACCATGTCCGGCGGCGAGCAGCAGATGCTGGCCATGGCGCGCGCGCTGATGAGCCAGCCCAAGCTGCTGCTGCTGGACGAGCCCTCGATGGGCTTGTCGCCGATCATGGTCGCGAAGATCTTCGAGGTGGTGCGCGACGTCTCCGCGCTGGGCGTGACCGTGCTGCTGGTGGAGCAGAATGCGCGGCTGGCGCTGCAGGCCGCCCACCGCGGCTATGTGATGGAGTCGGGCCTGGTCACCATGAGCGGTGACGCCAAGCAGATGCTGGACGATCCGAAGGTCCGCGCGGCGTATCTGGGCGAGTGATGTCGCCTCTGTGACGCTGCGGTTTGCTGCAAAGAAAAAGCCCCGCAAGCGATTTGCGGGGCTTTTTCATTGTGCCTGGCCGGCGGCGCGCCGGCTTCAAGACGAGGCTCAGGCCAGCTTTTTCAGCAGCGTGCGCAGCATGCCGATCATCTGGTCGATTTCCTCGATGGTCACGTTCAGCGCGGGCATGAAGCGCAGCAGGTTGGGGCGCGGCGAATTCAGCAGCAGGCCTTGCGGCTGCATGTCGCGCGCTTCTTCCACCAGTTGCGGGCCGATGTCCTTGTTCAGCACCAGTGCGCGCAGCAGGCCTTCGCCGCGTTCGCCGCCCAGGCCGAACTCGGACGTCAGCGCCAGCAGCTGCTCGCGCAGGTAGGCGCCTTTGTCTTGCACGCCTTGCAGGAAGCCGGGCGCGGTCAGTTGCGAGATCACGGCGCTGCCAACGGCCGTCATCACCGGGTTGCCGTTGTAGGTGCCGCCCTGGTCGCCGGCTTCGAAGCTCGCGACCTCGGCCTTGCACAGCAGGGCTGCCAGCGGCACGCCGCCGCCAATGCCCTTGCCCAGCGTCATGATGTCCGGCTCCACGCCCGACAGTTCATAGGCGAACATGGTGCCGCAACGGCCGCAGCCAGTCTGCACTTCGTCGACGATGAACAGCAGCTTGTGCTGGTCGGCCAGCTTGCGCAGGCCTTGCATGAATTCGCGCGAGGCGGGGATCACGCCGCCTTCGCCCTGCACCGGCTCCAGCATGATGGCCACGGTCTTGTCGTTGATCAGCTTTTCGACCGAGGCCAGGTCGTTCAGGTCGGCCTTGGGGAAGCCCGGCACCTGCGGCGCGAAGATGGTGTCCCAGCCGGCCTTGCCCGACGCGCTCATGGTGGCGAGCGTGCGGCCGTGGAAGCTGTGGTCCATGGTGATGATCTCGAACGCGCCGTTCTTGTGCTTGCGGCCCCATTTGCGCGCCAGCTTGATCGCGCCCTCGTTGGCTTCCGCGCCGCTGTTGGCGAAGAACACCTTGTCGAAGCAGCTGGCATCGGTGAGCTGCCTGGCCAGCTTGAGCATGGGTTCGTTGTAGAACGCCGGGCTGGGGTTGAACAGCTTCTTCGACTGGTCGACCAGCGCGTCGATCATGGCCTGGTTGGAGTGTCCCAGGCAGTTGACCGCCCAGCCCTGCACGAAGTCCAGGTATCGCTTGCCGTTATGGTCCGTGAGCCACGAGCCCTTGCCTTCGGTAAAGACGAGCTCGGGCCGGTTGGTGATGTACATCAGGGATTGGACGGGGTACTCAGCAAATGCCATGGCGGACTCCAGGGGTCGGCGTGAAACAGGGGAGAGGAGAGCAGAAAAACAAAAAGCCACGGGGATTGCCCGTGGCTTGTTGACCTGAACAGAAGCTATGGACGGTCAGCCGCGAGGCACCCCGGTGGGGAGCGACGTACGGTAGCTGCGTCGGTTGTTGATAGCGTAGTTCATGGCGGCCAATATAAGGCCCATGGGCCCGGCTGTCAAAACGAATTTTGGCGGAGCCGGGCATTGTTGTCGCTTGGAAACGGGCAGCGGGGCGCTCAGGCCGCCGGTGCCGGCGGTACCGAACCTGCCGGATGCATGTCCGCTTCCGACGTGAACGAGTCGGCGAAGAAGGCATCCTCGTGCAGGTCGCAGCGCAGGGAAAAGTCCTTGCGCGCGGCATTGATCATCACCGGCGCGCCGCAGGCGTAGACCTCGAAGCCGGACAGGTCGGGATGGTCTTCCATCACGGCCTCGTGGACAAAGCCGGTGCGGCCGTCCCAGTCGTCGCTGTCCTGGGCGTTGGAGATCACCGGCACGTAGCGGAAGTTGGGCAGCTCGCGCGCCCATTGCTCGCATAGCGCGTGCATATAGAGATCGCGCGGGCGGCGGCCGCCCCAGTACAGCGTCATCGGGCGGGTGATGCCGGTGTACACCGCGTGCTCGACGATGGCCTTGATCGGCGCGAAGCCGGTGCCGGAGGCCAGCAGGATGATGGGCTTGTCGGAGTCCTCACGCAGGAAGAAGCTGCCGAGCGGGCCTTCGAAGCGCAGGATGTCGCGCTCCTTCATGGCCGGCTGGCCTTCCCTGGCGCCGAACACGTAGTCGGTGAAGGTGCCGCCAGGCATATGGCGGATGTGCAGCTCGATCGGGCCTTCCTGGTGCGGCGGCGTGGCGATGGAGTAGCTGCGGCGCTTGCCGTCGCGCAGCAGGAACTCGACATACTGGCCGGCCAGGAACTGCATGCGCTCGGTGGCGGGCAGTTGCAGGCGGGTCACGATCACGTCGTCGGCCACGCGTTCCAGCGTGGCGACGCGGCACGGCACCTTCTTGATGGGGATGTCGCCGGCGCCTTGCACCTCGCGGCATTCGATGGTGATGTCCGAGGTGGGCTTGGCGCAGCAGAACAGCGCGCGGCCCTCGGTCTTTTCCTGCGCGGACAGCGCGGAAGCGGCATGATCGCCCTGCTCGATGCCGCCAGCGGTGACACGGCCCTTGCAGGATCCGCATGCGCCGTTCTTGCAGCCGTAGGGCAGGCCGATGCTGTGGCGCAGGGCCGCGGTAAGGATGGTTTCATCCGCGGCCGCTTCGAACGTGCGGCCGCTGGGCATGACGGTAACTTGATAAGCCATAATCACTCAATGAGCAAAAATCTGTCGCGACGCCGCCTGGGTCGCCCGCGCCTACTCATCGTTGGCTGTGGGGATGTGGGCACGCGTTGCCTGCGTATTCTATCGACGCGCTGGCGCGTCTTTGCCATCACTTCGCAGCCGTCCCGCCGCACCGAGCTGCGGGACAACGGCGCCGTGCCGCTGGTAGCTGACCTGGACCGGCCCGCCACGCTGGCGCGCCTGGCCGGGCTGGCCGACAGGGTGCTGCACCTGGCGCCGCCGCCGTCCCGCGGCGAGGGCGATCCCCGCACGCTGGCGCTGCTGCGCGCCTTGCGGCGCGGTGCCTGGCGACGGTCCGCCGCACGGCCTGGCGGATGGTCTGCCAAGCCCGCTATTCTACCCGACCGAGGCTACGGCAGGTCTGGCCGACGCGCCGCGCCGCCAGCGTTCGTCTACGCCAGCACCTCGGGCGTGTATGGCGACCGGGGCGGCGCCAGGCTGGCGGAATCGCAGGCGGTGCGCCCGCAAACCGCGCGCGCCCGGCGCCGCGTGGCGGCCGAGCAGTCCGTGCGGGACTTCGGCCGCCATGCCGGCTGGCGTGCTTCCATCGTGCGCATCCCCGGCATCTATGCCGAGGACCGGCTGCCGCTGGCCCGCCTGGCCAAAGGCACGCCGGCGCTGGCGCCGCAGGACGACGTCTATACCAACCACATCCATGCCCTGGACCTGGCCCGCACCATGGTGGCGTCGCTGTTCCGCGGCCGCGCGCAGCGGGTGGTGCATGCCAGCGACGATTCGGAAATGCGCATGGCCGATTACTTCGACCTGGTAGCCGACCGCCGCGGCCTGCCGCGCCCGCCGCGCCTGGCTCGCGCGCAACTGCGCGAAGCCGTGGAGCCAACCTTGCTCAGCTTCATGAGCGAATCGCGCCGGCTGGAAAACGCGCGTCTCAAACGCGAGCTGCGCCTGCGGCTGCGCTATCCCACCGTGGCTTCTTTTTTCGACGCCTGAACTCAGGTGCTCTCGGCATTGCCCGGGAGCGCTGTCCTTTCGCATCCCTGCGGCGCCCGGTGGCACGCCGTTTGCGTTGGTGTTGCCGCTCGATCCTGTATAGACAGCCAGTGATGCATTCAGCGTAAGCGTGCGCGGAGCTGGTGCGCGGAGGCGAAAGTGGCAAGGGCCGGATGCCCCGTCAACGGGCATTGGCGTGCACCCGGCCTGATCCCGTAACGTTGCCGTTTTGTGCCCGTCTTGTACCCATTTCGTGCCGTTCCAGGCCCGGCGGCATGTAAGTGCTGGCCACGCCAGTTCTGCGTTTCGCCTCGGGTTAACTACTGCATTGACTTGTATATACAGGGTTGCTAAATTGCCTGGCAAATGACCGGCGCCGCAAGTACGGCGCCGCCCGAGCCGGGCGGTCCGGCCGCCGCCAACGCTGGCGCGGCCCCGTTCGCATCACACCAAAGGAGCCAGGAAGATGGGATTTCGTATCCGTAGCGGTAAGTTGCTAGCCGTCGCCGTTGCAGCAGTCGTCGCCACGCTGGGTACCGCGGGCACCGCGCAAGCGCAAGCCACGCAGGTCACGCTGGGCATGAGCGGCTGGACCGGCTTCGCGCCGCTGACGCTGGCTGACAAGGCCGGCATCTTCAAGAAGCACGGTGTCGACGTCGACATCAAGATGATTCCGCAGAAGGACCGCCACCTGGCACTCGCCTCGGGCGCCATCCAGTGCGCCGCCACCACGGTCGAGACCCATGTGGCCTGGAACGCCAACGGCGTGCCCATCACCCAAATCGTGCAGCTCGATAAGTCCTACGGCGCCGACGGCCTGGCCGTGCGCGGCGACGTCAAAGGCTTTGCCGACCTCAAGGGCAAGACCATCGGCGTGGACGCGCCAGGCACCGCGCCTTACTTCGGCCTGGCCTGGATGCTCAAGAAGAACGGCATGAGCCTGAAGGATGTGAAGACCACCACGCTGTCGCCGCAAGCCGCCGCGCAGGCCTTCGTCTCGGGCCAGAACGATGCTGCCATGACGTATGAACCGTACCTGTCGTCGGTGCGCCAGAACCCGGACAAGGGCAAGATCCTAGCCACCACGCTGGACTACCCGATGGTGATGGACACGCTGGGCTGCGCGCCCAAGTGGCTCAAGGACAATCCCAAGGCCGCGCAAGCGCTGGTGGACAGCTACTTCGAAGCGCTCGACATGATCAAGCAGGACCCGGCCAAGGCGAACGACATCATGGGCGCGGCGGTCAAGCAAAGCGGCGAGCAGTTCGCCAAGTCATCCGCCTACCTGCGCTGGCAGGATCGTGACGCCAACCGCAAATTCTTCGGCGCAGAGCTGGCCAGCTTCAGCAAGGAAGCGGCGCAGGTGCTGCTGGAGATCGGCGTGATTCGCCAGGTGCCGGACGTCACCGCGCTGTACGACGCGCGCTTCATCAAGTAACGAGGTCGGTGCCATGACGCAGGTTCACATTGGTTCGCCCGCCGCCGGTGCGGCTACAACGCCCGCTCCCGCCGCGGTGACTCCGGCGGCCACGCGCCGGCATCCCTGGCTGGCGCCGCTGGCGCCGGTCACCCAGCGCGCGCGCTGGGTCCTGGGCTTGTCGTTCTTCGTGGCGTTTTTTGCCGTGTGGGCGGCGGTGACCCTGGGCGGCATGGTGCCGCGCACCTTCCTGGCCGATCCGATGACCATGGCCCATGAAGGTGTGCTGCTGTTTACCGAGTACAACTTCATCGGTGACATCGGCATGACGGTATGGCGCGTGCTGGGCGGCTTCGTGCTGGCCGCCGCGCTGGCCGTGCCGCTGGGCATCTTCATGGGCGCGTACAAGGCGGCGGAGGCATTCTTCGAGCCCTTCGTCTCGTTTTGCCGCTACCTGCCCGCGTCGGCCTTCATCCCGCTGCTGATCCTGTGGGCCGGCATCGGCGAGGCGCAGAAGGTGCTGGTGATCTTTATCGGTTCCTTCTTCCAGATCGTGCTGATGGTGGCGGTGACGGTGGGCGGCGCGCGGCGCGACCTGGTGGAGGCGGCCTACACGCTGGGCGCCAACAGCAGCGGCATCGTGCGGCGCGTGCTGATCCCGGGCGCCGCGCCGGAGATCGCCGAGATCCTGCGCCTGGTGCTGGGCTGGGCCTGGACCTATGTCATCGTGGCCGAGCTGATCGGCTCGTCCTCCGGCATCGGCCATATGATCACCGACAGCCAGGCGCTGCTCAACACCGGGCAGATCATCTTCGGCATCATCGTGATCGGTTGCATCGGCCTGGTCTCCGACCTGGCTTTCAAGCTGGCCAACCAGCGCCTGTTTCCGTGGAGTTCGATCAAATGAGCGCGCTGTCCATCCAGCAGGTCTCGCGTACCTTCGTCAATCCGCGCGGCGGCCAGACCCTGGCTCTGCAGCCGACCGATTTTGAAGTGGCGGACAACGACTTCGTCACCATCCTTGGCCCCTCGGGCTGCGGCAAGTCCACGCTGCTGCGCATCGTCGCCGGGCTGGATACGCCCACCACCGGGCGCGTGCTGCTCGACGGGCAGGAAGTCACCGGCCCGGGCGCGGAGCGCGGCATGGTGTTCCAGTCGTACACGCTGTTCCCGTGGCTGACCATCGAGCAGAACGTGCGCTTTGGCCTGCGCGAGCGCGGCATGAGCGAGGCCGACCAGCGCGAGCGCAGCGACTTCTTTATCCAGCGCGTGGGCCTGCGCGGCTTCGAGCATCACTTCCCCAAGCAGCTCTCGGGCGGCATGCAGCAGCGCACGGCCATTGCCCGGGCGCTGGCCAACGACCCCAAGATCCTGCTGCTGGACGAGCCCTTCGGCGCGCTGGACAACCAGACCCGCGTGCTGATGCAGGAACTGCTGCTGGGCATCTGGGAAGCCTCGCGCAAGACGGTGCTGTTCGTCACGCACGATATCGACGAGGCCATCTTCATGGCCAACCGCGTGGCGGTGTTCTCGGCGCGGCCTGGCCGCATCAAGCGCACCATCGATGTGGACTTCCCGCATCCGCGCCACTATACGATCAAGACCTCGCCGGCGTTCTCGGAACTCAAGGCGGTACTGACCGAGGAAATCCGCGCCGAGGCCATGGCCAGCGCCGAGCACTGAGTTGCCAACCAAGCCATGAAAGCTGCCACCGCCAACCGCCGGGGTGTTCCCGATTCCCCTCCCGCCGCGCTTTACCAGCAGGTGAAGGAGTACATCGCGCGCCATATCCAGAGCCGCGCGTGGCAGCCTGGCGATCGCGTGCCGTCCGAGCAGGAACTGGTGACCCGCTTCGGCGTGTCGCGCATGACGGTGAACCGCGCGCTGCGCGAGCTGGCCGAGCAGGGCCGGGTGGTGCGCGTGGCTGGCGTGGGCACCTTCGTGGCGGAGCACAAGCCGCAGTCGACGCTGCTCAACGTGGTCAACCTGCAGGACGAGATCCGCATGCGCGGACATGACTACGCTTGCGACGTCATGGTGGTGGAACGCGTGGCTGCCTCCATCGAGGTTGCGGCCGCACTGGATCTGCGCACCGGTGAATCGGTGTTCCACTCCGTGTGCGTGCACCGCGAGGACGGCGTGCCGGTGCAGCTCGAAGACCGCTATGTGAACCCGCGCGTCGCGCCGGACTTTATCAACCAGGATTTCGCCGCCGCCGATGCGGTGAAGCCCGGCGAATACCTGCTGCGCCACGTGCCCTATGATCAGATCGAGCACGTGGTCGATGCCATCTCCGCCACGGCGGAGCAAGCCACCCAACTGGAAATGCCGGCTACCCAGCCGTGCCTGCTGCTGACCCGCCGCACCTGGACGGGCGGCACCCCCGTGACCTTTGTACGTTGCCTGCACCCAGGCAACCGTTACCGCCTAGGCAGCCGATTCCGCGCCGATGGCAACCCGGCCTTCGGCTGAACCCGCCGTGGGCCGTTAATTTTTTCAGATCCACCAGCCAACGCACGAACCCGGCTGTATAGACAGGGACATACAAATGAGCGCCACCCAAGCCAACCAAACTTCCCGCCCGCTGCTGACCTTGCAGCCCGGCTCCGTCACGCTGGCCGACCTGCGCCGCATCCATCGCGGCGAAGTGAGCCTGGTGATGGATGCATCCGCATGGGCTGGCGTGCGTGCGTCCCAGGCCACCGTGCAGGACATCATCGACGCCGATGCCGTAGTCTACGGCATCAACACCGGCTTCGGCAAGCTGGCGCAAACGCGCATTCCGCATGACAAGCTGGCGGAGCTGCAGCGCAACCTGGTGTTGTCGCACAGCGTGGGCACCGGCGCGGACCTGAACAGCGACACCGTGCGGCTGATCCTGGCGATCAAGGCCGTGAGCCTGGCGCGCGGCCATTCCGGCATCCGTCCCGAAATCATCGAGGCGCTGCTGGCGCTGGCCAACTCGGGCGTCACGCCGTGCATTCCGGCCAAGGGCTCGGTGGGCGCGTCGGGCGATCTCGCGCCGCTGGCGCATATGTCGTGCACGCTGATCGGCGTGGGCGAGGTGATGATCGACGGCGTGCGCCGCCCGGCCGCCGAAGGGCTGGCCCACGCGGGCCTGGCGCCCTTCACGCTGGGCCCCAAGGAGGGATTGGCGCTGCTCAACGGCACGCAGGTTTCCACCGCGCTGGCGCTGGCGGGCCTGTTTGCCGCCGAAGACATCTTCGCTGCCGGGCTGGTGGCGGGCGCGCTGTCGCTCGAAGCCATCAAGGGCTCGGTCAAGCCGTTCGACGCCCGCATCCACGCCGCGCGTGGCCAGGCCGGGCAGATCGCCGTGGCCGGCGCCGTGCGCGCGCTGCTCGATGGCAGCAAGATCGTGGACTCGCACGTGAGCTGCGGGCGCGTGCAGGACCCGTACTCCATCCGCTGCCAGCCGCAGGTGATGGGCGCCTGCCTGGACAACCTGCAGCACGCCGCGCGCGTGCTGCAGATCGAAGCCAACGCCGCGTCCGACAATCCGCTGGTGTTCCCGGAGCAGGGCGACGTGATCTCGGGCGGCAACTTCCACGCCGAGCCGGTGGCGTTTGCCGCCGACATCATCGCGCTGGCCATCGCCGAGATCGGCGCGATCTCCGAGCGCCGCCTCGCGCTGCTGCTCGATTCCGGCCTGTCCGGCCTGCCGCCGTTCCTGGTGCGCGACGGTGGCCTGCATTCGGGCTTCATGATCGCGCAGGTCACTGCCGCCGCGCTGGCGTCCGAGAACAAGTCGCTGGCGCATCCTGCCAGCGTGGACAGCTTGCCGACGTCGGCCAACCAGGAGGACCATGTGTCGATGGCCACCTACGGCGCGCGCCGCCTGGGCGATATGGCGGAGAACACCGCCGTGGTGGTCGGCATCGAAGCCATGGCCGCCGCGCAGGGCATCGAGTTCCACCGTCCGCTGGAGTCCTCGCCGCTGATCGAGACCGAGATCGCACGCATCCGCGAGCGCGTGGCCTTTGTGGAAGGCGACCGCTACTTCGCACCGGATATCGAGGCAATGAAGCAGTGGGTGCAGCAGGGTGACGCGGGTGCGGGCTGGCCCGAGTCGGTGCGGCAGGTGCTGCCGTCCCAGGTGGGCGTGGCGTAAGCCGCCGTGCCGAAGAAAACAATTGGCTTCGCTTCAAGTGGCTCCTAGCCAAACCGCCCCTCTCCCCAACCCTCTCCCCGTGAGGGGAGAGGGAGCGACAACCGTCGTCATTCCAGATGGCTTTGGC
Source organism: Cupriavidus sp. GW823-FHT07A04 (assembly GCF_058794615.1). NCBI lineage: Bacteria > Pseudomonadati > Pseudomonadota > Betaproteobacteria > Burkholderiales > Burkholderiaceae > Cupriavidus > Cupriavidus sp. GW823-FHT07A04. The sequence continues at coordinate 164,951 of NZ_JBXAHA010000003.1, read as the reverse complement.
GCATCGTGCCGGCTTCGGCCAATGCCGCCGGGTTGCTCCCCTCTCCCGCTTGTGGGAGAGGGGCTGGGGGAGAGGGCGGGCGCCCCCGAATGCGACGCCCCACAAATCACCGCAGCGCAGGGTTGAACCCAACACGCAGGAGAACCAGACATGAACGCCAACGAACACCAATTCACCAAAGCGGCCCCCCTGCGTGGCCAGCGCGAGATCCGCGCGCCGCGCGGCACCGAGCTGCACTGCAAGAACTGGCTGATCGAAGCCGCTTACCGCATGCTCCAGAACAACCTGGATCCCGATGTGGCCGAGCGCCCGCAGGACCTGGTGGTGTACGGCGGCATTGGCAAGGCGGCGCGCAACTGGGAGTGCTTCGACGCCATCCTCGACAGCCTGCGCAACCTGGGCGAGGAAGAATCGCTGCTGGTGCAATCCGGCAAGCCGGTGGGCGTGTTCCGCACCCATGCCGACGCGCCGCGCGTGCTGATTGCCAACTCGAACCTGGTGCCGCACTGGGCCACCTGGGACAAGTTCAACGAGCTGGACCGCGCCGGCCTGATGATGTATGGCCAGATGACTGCCGGCTCGTGGATCTATATCGGCACGCAGGGCATCGTGCAGGGCACCTTCGAAACCTTTGTCGAAGCCGGCCGCCAGCACTACAACAACGATCTCACCGGCAAGTGGATCCTCACCGCCGGTCTCGGCGGCATGGGCGGCGCGCAGACGCTGGCCGGCGTGCTGGCCGGCGCATGCGTGCTGGCGATCGAGTGCCAGGAGTCGCGCATCGACTTCCGCCTGCGCACGCGCTATGTCGACAAGAAGGCCACCAGCATCGACGAAGCGCTGGCCATGATCGAAGAAGCCACGCGCAACAAGCAGGCCATCTCCGTCGGCCTGCTCGGCAACGCTGCCGAGATCATGCCGGAGCTAGTCAAACGCGCGCAGGCCGGCGGCATGCGCCCGGACATCGTCACCGACCAGACCTCGGCGCACGACCTGGTCAACGGCTACCTGCCGGCGGGCTGGACCGTCGGGCAATGGGAAGCCGCGCGCACGACCGATCCCAAATCGGTCGAGGCCGCTGCCAAGACTTCCATCGTCAAGCACGTGCAGGCCATGCTGGCCTTCCAGCAGATGGGCGTGCCCACGCTGGACTACGGCAACAACATCCGTCAGGTCGCCTTTGACGAAGGCGTGGCCAATGCCTTCGATTTCCCGGGGTTTGTGCCGGCGTATATCCGCCCGCTGTTTTGCCGAGGCAAGGGCCCGTTCCGCTGGGTTGCGCTATCGGGCGACCCCGAGGACATCTACAAGACCGATGCCAAGATGAAGGAGCTGTTCCCCGAAGACGCGCACCTGCACCGCTGGCTGGACATGGCGCGCGACCGCATCGCCTTCCAGGGCCTGCCCGCGCGCATCTGCTGGGTGGGACTGGACGAGCGCCACCGCGCGGGCCTGGCCTTCAACGAGATGGTGAAGAACGGCGAGCTGAAGGCGCCGATCGTGATCGGCCGCGACCACCTGGATTGCGGCTCGGTTGCCAGCCCCAACCGCGAGACCGAAGCCATGCGCGACGGCTCCGACGCGGTGTCCGACTGGCCGCTGCTCAACGCGCTGCTCAACACCGCGGGCGGCGCCACGTGGGTCAGCCTGCATCACGGCGGCGGTGTGGGCATGGGCTTCTCGCAGCATTCGGGCGTGGTGATCGTCTGCGACGGCACTGACGCCGCGGCCAAGCGCATCGAACGCGTGTTGTGGAACGACCCTGCCACCGGCGTGATGCGCCACGCCGACGCCGGCTACGAAAGCGCGATCGACTGCGCCCATGAGAAGGGCCTGAACCTGCCGATGGTGCCGAAGGCGGCAGGCGCATGAACGGCGTCGAACGTTTCTCGCTCGGCGCGCTGGCCGCGCAGCCCTGGAAGAACGGCGGCGGCGTCACCCGCGAGATCGCGGCGTGGCCGCCGGGCGCCGGCATGGACGCATTCCTGTGGCGCGTGAGCGTGGCCGACATCGCCGCCGATGGGCCGTTCTCCGCCTTTCCCGGCATCGATCGCCAGATCGTGCTGCTGGACGGCGAGGGCGTACGCCTGCTGGCTGACGATGGCAGCTTCGATCATCGCCTCGATACCGTTGGCGAGCCCTTTGCCTTTGCCGGCGAGCGCGGCGTGCAAGCCACGCTGCTGGATGGCGCCACGCGCGACTTCAATGTGATGACGCGGCGCGGCCAGTGCCGCGCGAGCGTGGTCGCGGCGCGCGACGAATTCACGATCGCGCCCGGCGCGCATGTGGTGTTGTTGTTTGTGGTTGAGGGGGCATGGCGCCACGGCGTTGCCGGCCAGGGCGGGCAAGCCGTGCTGGCCAGCGACGACGGCATGCTGTTTGCCGAAGGCGTAGCGGTGCCATATCGCCTGCAGGCGATGTCGGAGCCCGCGCTTTGCCTGTGCGTCACCCTGGAACTGGAGTTGGAGAACCCGCAATGAACCTGAACCCGGCGCAGGCCGCCGTTACCTCTTTGTCCGCCGACGGCGTCTGGCATCGCTGCCACCTGCTGCCCGACGGCGATCCCGCCAAGGCCATCCGTGACGCCGCGCTGGTCGTGCAGCAAGGCTGCATCGTGTGGCTCGGCGCGCAGGCAGCGCTGCCGCAGGCATACGCAGCGCTGCCGCGCCATGACGCGGGCAACGCCTGGATCACGCCGGGCCTGGTCGACTGCCACACCCACCTGGTGTACGGCGGGCAGCGCGCCGACGAATTCGCCATGCGCCTGGCCGGCGCAGGCTATGAGGAAATCGCGCGCGCTGGCGGCGGCATCGTCTCCACCGTGCGCGCCACCCGCGCGGCCGATGAAGACACGCTGTTCGCGCTGGCCGCCGCGCGTCTCGCGCCGTTGCTGGCCGAAGGCGTGACCACGCTGGAGATCAAGTCCGGCTACGGCCTGGACCTCGCCAGCGAGCGCAAGCAGCTGCGCGTGGCGCGCCGCCTGGGCGAGGCCTTCGGCGTGACGGTGCATACTACCTTCCTCGGCGCGCACGCGCTGCCGCCGGAATACGCGGGCCGCGCCGACGACTACATCACGCTGGTGTGCGAAACCATGATGCCCGCGCTGGCCGAAGAGGGCCTCATCGACGCGGTGGACGCCTTCTGCGAATCCGTGGGCTTCAGCCTGGCGCAGACCGAGCGCGTGTTCCAGGCCGCCGAGCGCCACGGCTTGCGCGTCAAGCTGCACGCCGAGCAACTCAGCAACCTGGGTGGCACCGCGCTGGCGGCGCGTTACCGCGCGCTGTCGGCCGATCACCTGGAACATCTCGATGAGGCCGGCGTCGTTGCCATGGCCGGGTCGGGCACGGTGGCGGTCCTGCTGCCGGGCGCCTATTATTTCCTGCGTGACACCAACCTGCCGCCGATCGACCTGCTGCGCCGGCATGGCGTGCCGATGGCGATCTCCACCGATCACAATCCCGGTACGTCGCCCGTCACTTCGCTGCTGCTGATGATGAATATGGCGTGCACCCTGTTCAGGCTGACCGTGCCCGAAGTGCTGGCAGGCGTCACCACGCACGCCGCGCGCGCGCTGGGCGCATCCGACCGGCACGGCTTGCTGGCCGCCGGGCGCGCCGCCGATTTCGTGCTGTGGAATGTCGATTCGCCGGCCGAGCTGGCCTACTGGTTCGGGCGCAATCCCGCCGCCGCCGTGGTGCGCCAGGGCAAGGTCTATCCCGCCGCCACGCCAGCGCAAGGAGTACGGCCATGAACGCCGGAAGCCTGTTTGCCGCGCAGGCCTTGCTGCCCACGGGCTGGGCCAGCGATGTACTGCTGGCCTGGGACGACGCCGGCGCATTCACGACGGTACAGGCCGGCGCGAAACCCGCCGTGGACGTGCCGCGCGCCGCCGGGCCGCTGTTGCCGGGCATGCCCAATCTGCATTCGCACGCGTTCCAGCGCGGCTTTGCCGGGCTGACCGAGTTCCGCAGCGAGACGCTGGCCGACGGCCAGGAGAGCGACTCCTTCTGGAGCTGGCGCAAGCTGATGTACCGCTTCGCGCTGCGGCTTTCGCCCGATACGCTGGAAGCCATCGCCACGCAGCTCTATATCGAGATGCTGCGCGCAGGCTACACCAGCGTTTGCGAATTCCACTACGTGCATCACGACACGCACGGCAAGCCTTACGCCGACCCTGCCGAGATGTCGCTGCGCCTGCTGCGCGCCGCGCGGACCGCTGGCATCGGCATCACGCTGCTGCCGGTGCTGTACCAGACGGCCGGCTTCGGCGACAAGCCCGCGGTGCCGGATCAGCGCCGCTTCCTGCATGAGACGCACGCCATGCTCGCCTTGCTCGGCCGGCTGGCCCCGCAATGCCATGGCCAGGCTCGCCTGGGACTTGCCCCGCACTCGCTGCGCGCGGTGCCGCCGCAGAGTCTTGCCGACGCCGTGGCGGGCCTGCACGCGCTGGATGCAACAGCGCCGGTGCACATCCATATCGCCGAGCAGCAGCGCGAGGTCGACGAGTGCATCACGCTCACGGGCACACGCCCGGTGGCATGGCTGCTCGACCATGCCGAGGTGGATGCGCGCTGGTGCCTGGTGCACGCCACGCACCTGGACTGGGACGAACGGCGGCGGCTGGCGCACAGCGGCGCGGTGGCCGGCATCTGTCCGACCACCGAGGCCAACCTGGGCGATGGGGTATTCGATGCCGCGCCCTACCTGGGGCAGGGCGGTGTCTGGGGCATCGGCTCGGACAGCCACGCCAGCGTCAGCGTGGTGGAAGAGCTGCGGCTGTTCGAGTACGGCCAGCGGCTGGCGCTGCAAAAGCGCAACGTGCTGGCTTCGGACGCGCACAAGCAGGTGGCGGACCGCCTTTACCTTGATGCCGCCTTTGGTGGCGCGCGTGCGTCGGGCCGGGATATCGGCGCGATTGCCGTCGGGCAGCAGGCGGATTTCGTCGTGCTGGACGGGGCGCATCCCGCGCTCTCAGGTTTGTCGGGCAGCCAGGCGCTGGCGGTCCATGTGTTCACCAACCATGGGCATGAGACACTAGCGGAAGTCCGCACGGCGGGCCGCACGCGCGTGCAGCATGGTATGCACGCCTTGCAGGCTGACGCTGGCAAGCGCTTTGCCGCTGCGCGCGCCAGCCTGCTGACTGACTAAAACCCGGCGCACCACGCGGCCTGAAGCTTGATGCTACAAGCTTCAGGCCCGTATTGATGAGCACTGCGCCTTTATGTTGCAAAGTAGCAAACAAGAAAACATGGCCTTCTCGACCGATACCCCCGCTTTCACCCTGCATCGCGGCACGCGCCCGATGCTGGTGTCGATGCCGCACGTCGGCACCCACCTGCCGGCCTCCGTGTCCGACCGGCTGACCGCCGAGGCACGCACCGTGCCCGATACCGACTGGCACCTGGAGCGCCTGTACGATTTCGCGCGCGAGCTCGGCGCCTCCATCCTGGTGGCCACCCACTCGCGCTACGTGGTGGACCTGAACCGCCCGCCCGACAACGCCAATCTCTACCCCGGCCAGGACACCACCGGCCTGTGCCCGGTCGATACCTTCGACAAGACGCCGATCTACGCCGACGCCATCGGCCTGCCCGCCGACGATGAAATCGCCGCGCGCCGCGACGCCATCTGGCGCCCGTACCACGGCGCGCTCGCTGAAGAACTGGCCCGCTTGCGCGCCGAGCATGGCACGGTGGCGCTGTGGGACGCGCATTCGATCCGCTCGGTGCTGCCGCGCTTTTTCGAGGGCAAGCTGACCGACTTCAACCTGGGCACCGCCAATGGTGCCAGCTGCGACGCCGCGCTGGCCAACCAGCTGCTGGATATCGCTGGCGCGTTGCCTGGCTATACGTCGGTGCTTAACGGGCGCTTCAAGGGAGGCTATATCACGCGGCAGTACGGGGTGCCGGCGCAAGGTGTGCAAGCCGTGCAGCTGGAGTTGACGCAGTCGGCCTATATGAGCGAGAGCTATCCTTTCGCCTATGACGAAGCGCGGGCTACGCGGATCCAGCCTACGCTGAAGATGATGCTGGAGACGGTGTTGGGGTACGTGGAGGCGCGTTAAGTCTGCTGGCCCCGCTGACGCGGGGGGGCGTCTCTTGTGCTTCTGTGGGCGGGGTTTTACTGCTTCTAGCTGCTGTCGCGGCTGTGCGGTGTTGGCCGATTTAGAACGTGTGAGATGTCACTTCTCTTTACTCGTAAAGAGAAGTAACCAAGAGAAAGCGATCCTTGCAGGAGGCTGGCTTGTCGGGGTTGCGTAGCCCGGTAGTTTCGTCGTCAGGCCCCGGGTTTTAATAGCCTCATGGCGGTACCGATTTGAATGGCCACGATCCTGCGGATGGCGCTGGTTTCGTGGTGAGGCTGCTCGGTAGCGGCATCCCTGCTCATTCACGCATCTGCCGGTACCGGTTCGCAGCGCCACGATATATCACGCTACGATGGTTTCGTGGTGGGGTGGGCGCGGTGGAAGAATTCCTCGGTCTTTCATTCCGGTGCCACCGCGCCCACGACGAAAACGGAACGCTTGCAACTTCGTGGCGAGTCACTCCGCGAGCGACAGACGGCTTGAAGCTCGTGGTGGCCGCTACCGGGGGGACCACCACGAATCCCTGGGCATTGGCTGGGTCGTGGTGCTCTGAACCGGTAACGGCACGAGTCCGTTAGCACCCGGGGCCGTACGACGAAACCATTGGGGTTCCCAATGACGCCACGCCAGCCTCCTGCAAGGATCGCTTTCTTTTGGTTACTTTTCTTTACGAGTAAAGAAAAGTGACATCTCACACGTTCCAAAACGGCCAACACCGTACAGCCGCGCCAGCAGCTAGAAGCAGTAAAACCCCGCCCACTAGAGACGCCCCCCGCGTCAGCGGGGCCACCGGCCGCGTTCCCACACCTACAGCAACGAATCCGCCAACCGGCAAAGATTCTGCCAGGTCCGCGTATGCAGCGGCCGCCGCTGCCAAACCGCCCGCACCACCGTCTCACTATTGGCCAGATACCGCTGCTGGATCCGCCGCATGCGCGCTACCACATCACGGTCATAGATCACTAGCGCGGCCTCTGCATTGAGCGCGAACGACCGGATATCCATATTGGTCGATCCCACCATGGCAACTTCATCGTCAATGGTGACGTGCTTGGCATGCAGGAAGGCGGGGCGGTACAAGTGGATCTGCACCCCCGAGTCCAGCAGCACGCCGAAGTAAGCCTCCTGCGCGGCCTGCGTGAAGCGCTGGTCGATCCGTTGCGACAGCACCAGGTGCACCGCCACGCCACGGTAGCAGGCCAGGTGCAGCGCTTGCAGGAACGCTTCATCCGGCACGAAGTAGGGCGTGGTGATGACCACTTCGCTGCGCGCGCGGTGGATCATGCTGATCAGCGCCATCTGCGCGTTCTGCGTGCCGTAGCCAGGGCCGCTGGGCAGCATCTGCGCGATGTGCGGGCCTTGCGCCTCCATGGGCGGGAAGCTGTCGAGGCCGAAGTTGCCGTCGCCGGTTTCCAGGTAGCGGTCGGCCAGGAAGACCGCTTGCAGCTCCGCCACCACTGGCCCGGTCACGCGCGCCACCAGCTCTTCATTGGGCAGTCCGGGCATCGACTCGGCATCGATCACGTTTTGCGAGCCGATGTAGCCAATGCTGCCATCCACCACCAGGATCTTGCGGTGATTGCGCAGGTCGAAGCGCGCGCTCTTGCCTTTGAGCACCGCCATCAGCGAGCGCATGGGCAGGGCCTGCACCACCTCCACGCCGCCGTCGCGCAGCGTATCGGCAAACATGCGCCAGCCCGCGCGCGCGCCCAGCGCATCCACCAGCAGGCGGCAGCGCACGCCCCGCGCGCTGGCCCGCAGCAGGGCGTCGGTAAAGGCGCGGCCGGTTGCGTCGGCGGCGTAGATATAGACCAGCAGATGGACCTGGTGCCTGGCGCCGTCGATATCGGCAATCATCGCGGCCACCGTCGCGTCATAGTCGTCGAGCAGCGTCACGGCATTGCCGCGCATCGGCGAGTAGGAGCCGAGCCGCTCGATCAGGCCGGCCGCATCGGCGGCAACGGCGGCGGGCAGCGGCTGCAATGGCGCGAAGCGTGCCACCCGGTCACGCACGCTTGCGATGCCTTGGTTGATGCGGGCCAGCTTGAGCCGGCGCGACTTGGGATAGTAGATGCGGCCGAACAGCGCATAGAGCACCAGCCCCAGCCATGGCAGGAAGAAGATCAGCAGCAGCCAGGTGCGCGCGGCCGCCGGGGCACGGCGCTGTGGCACGTAGACCAGCATGGCCAGGCGGATCGCCCATTCCGCCAGTGTGAACAGCGAGGGCCACCACCAGGAAAAGCCCACCGGCATGGCGCCTTGCAGCGAGGCGACCCAAGGCGCAGGCAGGAAGGTATCTAGAAGGGAAGGGGACATGCGGCTCGGCGGCTCGGCTCTGGTAGGGCGGACCGCCCACCATACCAGAGCCGTGCGTTGGAGCGTGTGTCAGGCGGATGCCGGATCATGCCGGCATCCGCCTGACACAGCCTATGGCTTACTTCTTCGTCACGTCCTTGCGCGCCTTGCTGCCCGTGGCCTTGTTGTACCGCTCCACGTACTCCTCGAACAGCTTGCGGATCGAACGGCCGATCTTCACGTAGTCCGATTCATTGAGGTTGGCCAGCGACACGCGGCCGGAGGGATGGCGCGTGCCAAAGCCGCGGCCCGGCAGCAGCACCACGCCCGCTGCCTCGGCGAGGCGGAACAGCAGCTCCACCGGCTCGGCGGAGTTGAGCACCCATTTGACGAAGTCCGGGCCGATGGCCTTGCCGCCGAGCTGCTCGATGTCGAGCAGCGTGTAGTAGTCCACGGCATTGGGGTCATCGTTGTCCGGCGCAATGCCGATCTCGCGGTACAACGCGGCCTTGCGGCTACGGATCAGGCGCTTCATCGCGGCCTTGTACTCGTCATGCGTGTCCATCAGCGAGAACAGCGAGAACAGCACCATCTGCACCTGCTGCGGCGTGGACAGCCCGGCCGTGTGGTTCAGCGCCACGGTGCGGCTGTCGGCGACCAGGCGGTCGATGAACTTGAGCTTGTCCGGCTCGGTGGTGATGGAGTTGTAGCGCTTGTGCAGGCCGTCGTGCTGGGGCTTGGGCAGCTTGGCGATCAGCGCGTCGAAGACGTTGTCCTGGTGCGTGGCGATGACGCCGAGGCGCCAGCCTGTTGCGCCAAAGTACTTGGAGAACGAGTACACCAGGATGGTGTTTTTGGGGCACATCGCGAACAGCGAGACGAAGTTGTCGGCAAAGGTGCCATACACATCGTCGGTCAGGATGATCAGGTCCGGCCGCTCTTCCACGATCGAGGCCAGGTACTCCAGGCTCTCGTCGCTCATGCGCACCGACGGCGGGTCGCTCGGGTTCACCAGGAAGAACGCCTTGACCTTGGGGTCGCGCAGCTTGTCGAGCTCCTTGTTGGCGTATTGCCAGCGCTGGTTCGGGTCCGCGTCGATCGACAGCTCCTGGCGAGCTTGATCAGCTCGTCCTTGAGTTCGAAGGGCGAATGGCTCGCCAGCTTGGAAAGGTCAGGTTTGGTCATGACAGGCTCCAGGGGTAAGGCTTGTTGGGGGTGGACCTGGCCGGCGCGGCCGGGCCCGGGAAGGCAAAGAGCGCTTGTGCGGGGGGCTGCTGCTGGCTTGCAGGCGCACCGCGCTACACCAGGCCGACCACCAGCGGCCCCAGCAGGGTCAGCAGTACGTTGGCCAGTGCGTAGGTGATGGCGAAGGGCACTGTTGGCACCGGGCTTTCCGCCTTGTCCAGGATGCCGCCGAAGGCCGCGTTGGCGCTGCGCGAGCCCGACAGCGCGCCGGCCAGCAGTGCGGCGTTGTCGTACTTGAGCACGTAGCGGCCGAACAGCATGGTGAGAAACAGCGGCAGCAGCGTCACCACCGCGCCCAGCAGGAAGATGGTCAGCCCGCTTTGCTTGAGCGTGGTCACCGCCTGCAGCCCGGAGTTGATGCCGACGATGGCAACAAAGGCCGCCAGCCCGAAGTCCTTGAGCAACTGGCAGGCCACCGTCGGCATGGTCTGGATGCATGGCCATGCTCGATGGGACACTTGTTCGACAGGCATCCGGCGCAAACCTCTGGAGATGACGCCACTGCGGATTGTTCGCCCGCATCTACCATACGGAGATGTTCCTCGCTCGCCGCGAAGCCAGCGCCGCTCCCCGGTACGGAAGCACTGCGGCACTGCGGCACCGAGGCGCTGAGGCGCTGAGGCGCTGAGGCACAGAAACCGGAGGCCACCATGCAAGCCAATCACCCCCCCGCGATCCGCCGCATCAACATCGCGTTGCAAGGGGGCGGCACCCACGGGGCATTCAGCTGGGGCGTGCTGGACCGGCTGCTGGAAGACAAGCGCATCGGCATCGACGGCATCAGTGGCACCAGCGCCGGTGCCGTCAACGCCACCGTGCTCGCCTACGGCCTGGCAAGCGGTGGGCCGGAAGGCGCGCGGCAGGCCCTGGAGACGTGCTGGCGCAAGGTGTCCGACTGCGCGAAGCTGAGTCCCCTGCAACCTACCTGGCTGGACCGGTTGATGGGCGCCGGCGGCAATATGGAGATGTCGCCCGCGTGGATGATGTTCGACCATCTCACGCGCTTTTACTCGCCTTACCAGCTCAATCCTTGCAATCTCAACCCGCTGCAGAACATCCTGGATGAGACCATCGATTTCGAGGTGCTGCGCCGCAGCAAGAGCGTCAAGCTGTTCCTGTGCGCAACCAATGTGCTGCGCGGGCGCATCCGCGTGTTCAGCACTGGCGAGGTCTGCGCCAAGGCCGTGATGGCTTCGGCCTGCCTGCCGACGCTGTTCCAGGCTGTGGAGATCGACGGCGAGTATTACTGGGACGGCGGTTACATGGGCAACCCGCCAATCTATCCGCTGATCTATGAGACCGACAGCCGCGATGTGCTGATCATCCGCCTCAACCCGATCCACATTCCCCAGGTGCCTGTCACGGCACGCGAAATCCTGGACCGTATCAACACGCTCAGCTTCAACTCCTCGTTGATGCGCGAGATGCGCGCCATCGAGTTCATCACCCGGCTGATCGATGAAGGCGCGCTCGACCCGTCACGCTACCGCCGCATGCTGATCCACAGCATCGATGCAGAAACCGAGATGGCGCGGCTGGGCGCGCCCAGCAAGTTCAACGCGGACTGGGCCTTCCTGCGCGGCCTGTTCACGCTCGGGCGCGAGCGGGCCGACGCCTGGCTCGCGGCAAACTTCGAGGCACTTGGCCAGCACTCTTCGATCGATATCGCTGAAACATTCCTTTGAGCGTTTGGCCGCGTACTACCATCAGTGCAGGGCGCCGCGCGAGGCGCGCGAACGGGTTGAGACGCGAACAGGTTGAGACACAAACAGGTTGAGACACATATGGACCGGGAATCGATACCTGCGCAGGCCGACGCAGACGGGTCCGTGCTGTTCGCGGATGTCAGCAGCAGCACAAAGCTATATGAGAAGGCCGGCAATGCGGCTGCCTTCGGCGCAATCGGGCAGTGCATCGCCCTGATGAAATCCTGTTCGTCGGCGCAGCAAGGCCGGGTCGTGAAGACGATCGGGGACGAAGTCATGGTGTTGTTCCCGTCCGCCGAAAATGCCATGCAGGCTGCACTCGACATGCAAGTGGCGATTGCCGAACTGCCGCCGGTATCCGGCCTGCCCATGTCGATCCATATCGGCTTTCACCACGGCCCGATCCTGCGCGACGCATCGGGCGATGTATTTGGTGACACGGTGAACCTTGCCGCGCGCCTGTCCAAACTCGCATCGCAAGGGCAGATCATCACCAGCAAGGATGCCGTGGCACATCTGCCGGCGACGCTGCGCCAGGTGATGCGCTACCTCTACCCGATACAGGTGCGCGGGAAGGAAGCGCCCGTGGAATTGTTCGAAGCGATATGGCAAGAGAACGCAGACATGACGATTCTCGCCGACGTAAGCCGGCGCGCGATCCGCCCCGCGCTGCTAACGCTGCGGTATCGGGAGATGGAGGTTCGCATGAACGGCGCCTCGCCGCCGGTCACGATAGGGCGCGACGCCGCGATGACGATCGTCGTCGCGGATCCGCAGACATCGCGGTTCCATGCAACGGTCGAGTTCCGCGCGGGTAAATACATGCTGATCGACCGAAGCGCGAATGGCACGCATGTCGCCATCGATGGCGATGACGAAATCATCCTGCGCCGTGATGAGGTCGCGCTCAGAGGGCACGGCTGGATTACGTTTGGGCAGTCGATGGCTGGCGCCGGGGAGCGGGTTGAGTTTTTTCCCGCATAGCGTCGGGCCAGCACCCTTTGGGCGTATCGGCTTGTTTCTTTTGGGAAATGTAGTGGTGCCCGGGGTCGGACTCGAACCGACACGCCTTGCGGCGGGGGATTTTGAGTCCCCTGCGTCTACCTGTTTCACCACCCGGGCTGAGTGGGTGCTGGCGGATTTGCCGGGAGTCCGGCGTACCAGCACGGTGCTGAGCCGGGAATTATGCCGCAAATCCTGCCGGGCCACAACTGGCCCCGGTAGCGGACCCCCAACGCGCCCCATCCGCGGCCCTGGCGCGTCCGCTTGTCCCGCGTCGCCCGGCTGCGATCGCAGGATTCAGGCGGCTTCCGGGCGGTACGGCGGATGAGATCGCCGAAGGTGGGCTAGCCGCGCAGGCGCGCCGAGTCGTGGCAGGCGCGGGCCGGTGGCCTCGGTGAAGACGGAATGGGTCTTCTGGCGGCAGAGCAGGTCCATGGCCAGGGCGGTCCGTTCACCCTGGCTTCACACTTTTAATCACATATTTGTTCTTTACTGATAGTTCATCGTGAAAGTCGCACGACCATTTGCAGTTCCCGCTTTCACCGAGGGCGTGGTCTGGATGTACCGGGCTGTCAGCGGTATGGTGAATGTGCCATTACCAGTTGAACCTGCCTTCCACTGATTCTTATTGCCCGCGGCGCTGGAATCCGGGCCATATTTGATCACCGTGCTCCCATTTAAAACCTGAATGCCAACGCCGGTGGCAGTGGAGTCCTTGGTAAGGGACAGGGTATCTGAAACGTTACTTGGATCGGTCTGGTCGGTCAGCGTCGTATAGATATTTGTTTTTGTTCCGGTATCTCCGCCAGAGCACTGCAGTACGATATCAAATGGCTGGCTTGGTGACGTTTTTCCGACTCCGCTAAAGACGTTGACATTCACGTCTCGAAGACGGACCGCAATCGATGGCGTCGATACCTTGCATGTCGGGATAGTTGGCTGTATTACGACGCTGCCCCCCCAAGAGTAGGTGGCATAATCACCGTCATAGTACCAGTGCGCAAACATTCCTGACAATATCCCGCCGCCGGTAATTGAGCCTGTCTTTATAAGTTCAACGGACAACGTATGGTTTACCATTCCTCCCGACTCGATTACGCAGACGCCTGGAAAATATTGCGTCCAACACATTTGCTGGCCGATTACCGGATCACGCATCTTGAAACGATACGAAATACCGGGTATGCCAGTCTCGTAAAGATTGTTGCCCAGATAGGGTTTTGATCCTGTGATGCCAAATCTAGTGAGCCCTTTCGGACACCAGCGGGCGCCATTAATTGAGCTGGTACTACGAAACTGCGTCTGAATACCTCTACTCCACAGTACCGTCCCGTCCGGGACCGTTGGATCGAAAGCGATTGTCGACGGCGGTGCCATAAGCGTCGTGTAGGGACACGCTAGTTGGGCTTGCGCTATCGAAGGTATTGCATTCAACAAAATGGCGATGCTAAAAAAGGCAAAAATTCTGATCAGTTTTTTCATCATTCCACCAAATAGACAAGGTTTGGCCAAGGCATCGTCACAAGGCGAATCGCCCGTTGTAACTAGTCCAGGAGCCAGCAAGTATGCGTAAATTATTTTTAGCCGAGAAAAAATCTGATTTCAGGCGCTGCTGTGGCCACAGCTTCTCGTCTCGCATCCCGCGCAAGTTGCGCGAATATTTCGCCTCCCGATTTCTGCTGTGGAATTCGGCTTAAGTGGCGATTTAGATCAATGCGTTGACGTTACTGGGCAGGTCGCCTCAATCTGCTGGCAACGTTCGGAACTCCCCTCTTCTTGCGTGCCGGCAGTGCATAGGCGATGCAACGGCTTTTGATCGCGCAACTGCAGTATATTTTCCGCGGTAAAAAAATAGAATAGGAAAAGTCTTGAATTTCGCGGCAATATTGGTAGGGGTATTGGTAGGGGTATTGGTAGGGGTATTGGTAGGGGTATTGGTAGGGGTATTGGTAGGGGTGCGGGGAGGGGTATGGGTGTGGGGAAACCCTTGTGGTCACCCCAATTTTCAGCGCGAGGCGATGCCTTTACACGGGCGAAGCGCCAGGGGCGCGGACCCGGCAGGTGGTCCTGGCCGGCGCGCGGATGACGTTAGACGACGATGGGGCGATGGGGACGGTAGGGCAGATATCCGGGAAGTTGTCGATATCTGACGCTGTGCGAACGCGCTAGCATGCTTGGAGCCGTGGCGCCGCCCGGCTTCTCCCATCCACCCCGGAGCCACATGTCAGCCCAGCCCTCCCTCGCCAGCCTTGCACAGCTGCCGTCGCAGGATCCCGCCTTCTACGCACGCGAATACAACAACCGGGCCAATGTGCCCGACAATGCCGCCCACATGGCCCACTGGGCGGCGTTGTCGCTGCAGGTGCGCAAGCGCGCCGGCTGGCTGGAGGACCTGAGCTATGCCGGTGCCGAGCCTGGCCCGCACGCGGCGGACGAGCGGCTCGATTACTTTCCGGCCGAGCCGGGCGCCACCGATGGGCCGCCGCCGCTGCTGGTGTTCCTCCATGGCGGCTACTGGCGCGCGCTGGACAAGCGCGACCACAGCCTGGTGGCCAATGCGTTGCCGCACTGCGGCGTGTCGGTGGCGGTGATCAATTACTCGCTGTGCCCGGCGGTGACGGTGGAGACCATCGTGCTGCAGGCCGTGCGCAGCGTGGCGTGGCTGTACCGGGAGTCCGGCCGGCTTGGCCACGACAAAGCGCGCATCTTCGTGGGCGGGCATTCCGTTGGCGGTCACATGGCCGCGATGATGCTCACCACGCTATGGCCGCGCGTAGGCAGCGATCTGCCGGCCGACCTGGTCAAGGGCGTGGTCTCGGTCAGCGGCCTGCATGACCTGGAGCCGCTGCGCCGGGCGGATTTCCTGCAGGTCGACCTGAAGCTGTCGGAAGGGGATGTCGACCGGCTCTCGCCGGCCTTCCTGCCGCCGGCCACGGCTGCGCCGCTGGTCACCGCGGTGGGCGGGCTGGAGCCGGGCGAATACCACCGGCAGACCGATCTGCTGCGCGCCGGCTGGCCCGCCAACGCGCAGGCAGCGGGCGCGGCGCATGTGCCGATGCCCGACAGGCACCATTTCAACGTGATGCATGATTTCGCCGACAAGGACAGCCCGCTGCTGCTGGCTGTGCGGCGGATGATGGGGGTGGCTTAGCGTCTCCTCTTTGGCCACTCTTCGGCCATTCAGCCCTCCAGCACCCGCAGCAGCGACGACGTATCGTCCTTGCCCCAGCCCTTTTCCATCAGCGTGCCGAGCTGGCGCGAGGTGGCTTGCATGGCCGGCAGCTCCAGCCCGAGCTGGCGTGCAATCTGCGCGGCCAGGCCGAAGTCCTTGTCGTGCAGCCGCGCTTCGATACCGGGGGCAAAGTCGTGGGCGACCATCTTCGGTCCCATCATGTCGAGCATGCGGCTGCCGGCCATGCCGGTGGCCATGGCTTGCAGCACGCGGCCGCTGTCCACCTGCTGCGCCTGCGCGAAGCGCATGGCTTCGGCAATGCCTTCGATATTGACCACCTGCGCGATCTGGTTGCACAGCTTGGCGACTTGTCCCGCGCCATGATCGCCGATGTGGGTGATGGTCTTGCCGAGCAGCGCGAGCAGCGGCCGCACGCGCTCCAGCATCTCGGCCTTGCCGCCCACCATGATGGTGAGGCTGGCGGCCTCGGCGCCGACCGTGCCGCCGGAGACCGGACAGTCCAGTGCTTCGATGCCGCGCTCGGCCAGCCTGGCGGCAATCTCGCGGGTGACGATGGGCGAGATGGTGCTGTGGTCGATGCAGATGGTGCCCGGCGCCGCGCCTTCGATCACGCCGTGCTCGCCCAGCAGCACGGCCTGCACATCGTCCGATGACGTGACGTTGGTAAACACCACCGAGGCGCCGCGCGCGGCTTGCGCCGGCGTGGTGCAGGGCACGGCGCCAAGCGCGCGGGCCGCGTCGGCGGCCTCGGGGCGGCGCACATAGACGCGCACGGCGTGGCCGCCGGCGAGCAGGTGGCGCACCATCGGCGTGCCCATGGCACCAAGGCCGATAAAGCCAATCGTCGTATCGTTCATCTCAAACATCCTTACTTGTCTGACGCGTAGGCAAACTTGCCGTCGCGGATCACACCCATTACGCGCGAGCGCTGGTCAAAGCCCTGATGGTCCATCGCGCTCAGGTTCATCACGCCATTGGGAATGGTCAGGTTGGTGGTGGTCTCCAGCGCATCGCGCATGGCGTGGCGGAACTCGCGCGTGCCCGGCTGCGCGCCGCTCTTGCCGGCACGGCGCGCGGCATCGTCCAGCAGCATCCACGCGCCCCAGGCATCGCCGGCGAATTGCGTGATGCTGTCCGTGCCGTACTTCGCTTCATAGCGCGTCACGAAATCCAGCGCCACCTTCTTTACCGGATGGCCGTCCGGCAACTGCCGCGCCACCACCACCGGCCCGGTCGGGAACAGCGTGCCTTCCACATCCTTGCCGCCTACCCGCAGGAAATCCCAGGTGGCGATGCCGTGCGTCTGATACACCTTGCCCTTGTAGCCGCGCTCGGCCAGGGTCTTCTGCGGCAATACCGACGGCGTGCCCGCGCCGGCAATC
Organism: Cupriavidus sp. GW823-FHT07A04; assembly: GCF_058794615.1. NCBI lineage: Bacteria > Pseudomonadati > Pseudomonadota > Betaproteobacteria > Burkholderiales > Burkholderiaceae > Cupriavidus > Cupriavidus sp. GW823-FHT07A04. The sequence goes on along the minus strand of NZ_JBXAHA010000003.1, from coordinate 148,043 downwards.
AGGATTGCATCCGGGGTGGCCGCCATCAGCTTGAGCACCTGGCCGGTCACCGAGGTATCGTTGCGCGAGAAGCGCTCATTGGCCACCACCTTGAGCTTGCGCACCTCCGCCAGCTTGGAGAACTCGCGCCACCAGCTCTCGCCGTAGGCATCGTTGAAGCCGATGAAGCCGACAGTCCTGATGCCGTGGTTGCTCATGTACTCGGTCAGGACCGTAGCCATATGCGAATCGTTTTGCGGCATCTTGAACGCCCAGCGCCGCTTGGGGTCCGACTGCGGCTCGATGATGGCAGCCGACGCAGCCAGCGCCACCATCGGCGTCTCGCCCTCCGCCACGGCATCCAGCGCAGCAATGGCGGTGGGCGTGATGTTGGGGCCCACCACCACATCCACCTTTTCCTCGGAGATCAGCTTGCGCACATTGCGCACGGCCGCGGCCGGGTCGGAACCATCGTCCAGGATCACGTACTGCGCGCGCTGGCCGCCCAGGGTCTGCGGCCACATCATGATCGTGTTCTTGGACGGGATGCCGATGGAGGCGGCCGGGCCGGTGGTGGAGACGTCAATGCCCACGCGGATGTCGGCGTGGGCGGGGAGGGCCTTGAGGCAAGCGAGCAGAAGGGCGGTGGACAACAGGGCGGTGCGGATGAGCGGGTGGGGCACGGGTTGTCTCTCCTCTGTGTTTCTCGTTATGTAAATCGGCAGCGGCCAGCTACCGCTCCCGACTCGCCGATGCGCGCCCGGCGCACTACCGGTCCACGCCTTGAACGCGCTCGGTGATCCATTGTAGAGGAGCATGGCGGCGAGACTGGACGCGGCCATGACGGCCAGCAGGCGATAGCCGTACCTGGCGCTGCCAGACAGAGCCGTGGCCGAGTTGCCAGGATCCATGGAGCCGACCAGCGCCGCTGGCCGCGGCGCAGCGGCTGATACTTGACACGGTGGGCGCGCAAGGCGCCCCGGGATGACTTACCCTGCCAGGCCCTTGTTCGGGTTGATCAGGTACTTCTCACCCGTCGCGCGCTTGTTGTAGACCGCGATCACGTCCAGGTCCAGCACCTCGGCCAGCGAGATCTCCTTCGAGTAATGGCTGGCAAAGGTGGTTTTCAGCTCCGCCACCACGCGCTGCTTGAGTTCGTTGGCCCGCTCGCGCCCGATCTTCTGCAGGAACGGGAACAACAGCCAGCCGCCCATGCCCCACGCCATGCCGAAGCCGCGGTTGAACTCGGTCGGGCTGGTGTCCAGGCCGCCGTAGAGGTAGACCTGCTTGTGGGTGGCCGAGCCATAGCGGCTGTATTCGCGGGCCGTCTTGTTCAAGGCCGCTTCCATGCAGGTGAGGATCTGGCCGCCGAGCTTGCCGCCGCCCGTGGCGTCGAACGCGATGGTTGCGCCAGTGGCGACGAGTGCCTCGGTGAGGTCCTGCATGAATGTGGGCGACGCGGTGCTGCACACGTAGACCGCACCCTGTGCCTTGAGCAGGTCCGCCTGCTCTTCCTTGCGCACGATGTTCACCAGCTTGATGCCATCCTTGAGGCAGATCTGGTTGAGCATCTGGCCCAGGTTGGAAGCCGCGGCGGTGTGCACCAGGGCGCTATGCCCTTCGCGCCGCATGGTCTCGACCATGCCCAGCGCGGTGAGCGGATTGACGAATGACGATGCGCCATCGGCGGGCGTGGCGCCTTCGGGCAGGACCAGGCACTGGTCCGCCGGAATGCAGCGGTACTGCGAGTACATCGCGCCGCCGATGGCAGCCACGGTCTTGCCCAGCAACGCTTGCGCCGCGGGGGACGAGCCGGCCTCGACGACCACGCCCGCGCCCTCATTGCCAACCGGCATGGAAGCATCGAGGCGGCCTGCCATGCCGCGCATCGCGGCTTCCGGGACGCGCGCGGTGACTACCGGGCGCTCTGCCGTGCCGCTGGCCTTGGCCGTGCTCATGTCGGCCGCACCGAACAGCAGGCCAAGATCGGACGGGTTGAGGGGAGAGGCTTCAATGCGGATGAGCACTTCATCCGGGCCGGGTTGCGGCGTGTCGATGCTGTCCAGCGACAGCACGAGTTCACCGCTGCTTTTGATTAGCGAACGAAGTTGAAGTGCGGTGTGCATTTGATGTCTCCTTGGTAAGTCGGTTTGCGGTGAGCGGGGCGGCCGCGTGAGGCCGTTTTCGCCAGCAGTCAGCAATGTAGCAAGTTCTTGTGGAACCCGTACTGGACCGGAAATCCAGGTTATGCGCGAGCCGACGGGTGATCATGCATCGCACTGATAGAGGTGGGCAGAAATCCCCCCGTCCCCGCGATTCCCCTCCTTGACACCCTGAACCTTTCAACCTAGAGTTCGCCTACAGATCTAGATAAGAGACCATCTGTAAGATGGTCTCTTCCTGCGTGCAGATTGCTCGGCCTCTTACAGAAATAAAACAAGGAGACCGCTGTGCAATCCACGATCAAGATCCGTGGCATCGATGATGTCATCTCGTTTATTGATTCCTGCCCAGGCATAAAAGGTAGAGCCGGCCTCATCTGGTGGCTCGCGCTGGGAGGATTGTTCCTGGACGCATTTTCCAATTCCGCATTGAGCGCCGGGCTCGGGCCCATGACGCGGAACCTGCAGCTTGCCGCTTCGCAAGTCGCGCTGCTGACGTCGTTTGCTTCGTGGGTCGCGATCGCCTTCAATCCCATCGGCGGATGGATGGCGGACCGGTGGGGCCGCATCCGCCCGCTGATACTCGCGAAATTCCTGGCGGTGATCGGCGCGCTGCTGGTGGTGTTCGCGCCTGGCTTCGAAGTGATCCTCGTTGGGCGCTTCTTTGTCGGCGCGGCCTACGGTATCGACTTTGCCATCGCCATGGCGGTGCTGGCCGAGTTCACGCCGGTCAGGCTGAAGAGCCGGCTCAATACCTGGCAGGGCATGTGGTACACCGCGGTCTGCAGCAATTTGCTGCTGGCGTTGTTGTTCCATTGGTGGAATGTGGGCGACGCCATCTGGCGTTACTCCGTGGCGGCCACCGCCATCTTCGGGCTTGGCATCCTGGTGCTGCAGCTTGCGTTCCTGGTGGAGAGCCCGATCTGGCTGGCGCGCAAGGAGCGGCTGGTCGACGCCGCCAGGGCAATGACGCGGATCTATGGCCGTCCCTTTGCCGCCGCGCCGGTGGATGAGCGCCTGCCCGTGCTGAACCAGGCAAAGCGCGGGCTGGCCAATGTGCTGCTGATCTTTCGCGGTGTCTATTTGCCGCGCACCATTCTTGCGGCGACGGTGCAGATCGGGCAATCCATCCAGTATTTCGCGGTGGGCTGGTATCTGCCGCTGATCAGCGCGGCGCTGTTCGGCAAGGACTTTGTCTATGCCACGGTGGGTGCGCTGGTCTTCAATGTCTTTGGCATCCTTGGTGGTTTCATGTCGCCGCTGATCGGGCGCAAGCTGGGTTTGCGCCGTGCTTCCGCCTTTGGTTTCGCGGCCGTCTTCGTCATGCTGCTGATCCTCGGCCTGTTCAACGGCAAGATGCCGATCTGGGTGGCGGTGATCGTGCCGTCGCTGTTCATCCTTTTCCATTCAGGCGGTCCCGGCGCCAACGGCAAGAGCCTTTCGTCGCTGTCGTTTCGCAGCGAACTGCGCGCGGGGGCCAACGGCATCATCGGTGCACTGGGCTCAACCGGCGCCGCACTGGGCCTGTTGATCTTCCCGCTCTTCCGGGAGAAATACGGCCTGGAGACGACCTTTCTCATCCTCTCGATCGTGCCGCTGACGGCCAGCATCATCTGCTTTGCCATCAAGTGGGACCCGACGCGCACCACCATCCATCCTGACAACGAAGCCGACGCCCCGCAATTTGGCGGCGACGAGGCGCCGGCCCCGGCGTTCCTCAACCCGGCGATAGAGAAATCCCAACGATGAAGACCAACAGGAACGTCATACTCGCCATCGACGAAGGCACGTCCGGCACGCGGGCGGCCGTGGTTGCCGCCGACGGCCATGTCTCGTGCCTCGAGTACACGACGCTGCAGGTGGACGCGCCACGGCCAGGCGTGGTCGAGCAAGATGCCAACGCGATACTGGCAAAGACGATCGCCGTCTGCCGCGCCACCATCGCACGCGCGCAGCAAGCGCAGTTGCGCATCGTCGCGCTGGGCATTGCCACGCAGCGTGCCACCGCGGTGCTGTGGGATACCCGCAGCGGGAGGGCGATCGTGCCCGCCATGGTCTGGCAGGACACGCGCTATGTCAGCGAGCTCAGCGCGCTGGCGCCGGCCTGGGACAAGACGCTGCTCGAGCAGGTCGGGCGCCCGGTCGGCGTGCGTTCTCCCTACCTCTGGGCCGCGCGCCATCTGCGGGACACGCCCGAGGTGGCCGAGGCGTTCCGCGCGGGCAGCCTGGCGTTTGGCACCATCGACACCTGGCTGCTCTGGCATCTGTCGAGCGAGCGCGCCTGCGTGACCACGCCGACCAACGCCACCTCCGCCAGCGCCTACGTGCTGGCGGGGCACCGCTATCACCTTGGCTGGCTCGATGCGCTGGGTTTCCCGCACACGCTGCTGCCCGCGTTGCGCCAGGACGCCGACGATTTCGGGCGCACGCGCGCCGAGCTGCTGGGCATCGACGTGCCGATCCTCGCTTGCGCGGGCGACCAGCTTGCCGGCGCTGCGGGGCTCGGATGCCTGGAGCGCGGGCAGTCGATGTGCGTGCATGGCACCGGCAGCTTCGTGGACCTGGTGATCGGGCCGCAGCCACCGGCCAAGGCCGGCCTGTACGACGGCACCCTGACCATGACCGCGCGCCGGCAGCACGATGTCTCGCATCTTTCCGTGGAGACCTTCGTCGCCACCACGGGCTCCGCGCTGAACTGGGTTTGCGAGAAGCTGCGCTGGTTCGAGAGCGCGAAGCAGATCAGCGCGCTGGCCGCCACCGTCGACTCCGCGCGCGGCGTGACCTTCCTGCCCGCGCTCACCGGGCTGCGCGTCCCGCAGATGCAACCCGAAGCCCGCGCGTCGCTGACGGGCATCTCGATCGCAAGCACGCAGGCCGAGGTGGCCTACGCCGTCCTGGAAGGCATCGCGCATGCGGTGTCGTCCTGCATGGAGGCTAACGAGGAAGTCGCCGGCGTGCCCGTGGCCGAACTCATCGTGGGTGGCGGCCTCTCCGGCAGCGACGCACTGCTCCAGATCCAGGCGGACCTGACCGGCATGCCGATCCGGCGCATGCGCGAGACCGATCGCGCCAGCTTGCGCGGCATCGCCTTCTTCGCAGGCTCGTCGGGGCTGCTGTGGGACTCGCTGCAGGACGCCCGCGCGACCAATGAAACCGATGCCGTGTTCGAGCCGCGCCTTGGCGCCGACCAGCGCGGCGAGCGCCGCGCGCTCTGGCACGCACGGGTCGCGTCCGAGCTGCGCCACGCGCAAACCTTCTCTCACCACTGACCAGCCAGGAGATCGCCGAAACATGATGGTTTTTCCATCCAGAAGTCCCAGCCGGGACCGCGCCGGGATGACATCCACCGAACCGCTGCGCCTGGTGCGCCAGGCGCAGCTCGATCGACTTGGCAGCGAGACCTTCGACATCCTCATCGTCGGCGGCGGCGTGACCGGCGCCTATGCCGCGTTGGATGCCAGCCTGCGTGGCTATCGCGTTGCCCTGGTGGAGAAAAACGACTTTGCCTCCGGCACGTCGTCCAAGTCCTCCAAGATGGTGCATGGCGGGTTGCGTTACATCGAGCAGGGCAACCTTGGGCTGGTGCGTCATTCCCTGCTGGAGCGCCAACGCCTGCGCAGGAATGCGCGGCACCTCGTGCAGCGCTTGCCGTTCCTCTTTCCCGTGATGGAGAAGGACGGCGTGTTCGACAAGCGCCTGTCCAAGGCATTCGAGAGCCTGCTCTGGACCTACGACCTGGCGGGCGGCTGGCGCGAAGGCATCCTGCATCAAAAGCTCACCAAGGCCGAGGTGCTGTCGCATTGCCCGACCTTCAACGAGGATAACCTGCTCGGCGGCTTCATGTACTTCGATGCGCGCGTGGACGATGCCCGGCTCACGCTGAACATCGCCCGCACCGCGGCCTTTCACGGCGCGGCAGTGGTCAACCACGCGAAGGTGGTGGAGATCACGCGCAATGGTCACGGCAAGGTCGACGGCGCCATCATTCATGCCGGGGATCGAGAGATCCGCGCCAGGGCCGGCGTCGTCGTCATGGCCACAGGCGTGTGGCTGCGTGACTGGACCGGCCGCAAGAAGGGCGAGGAAAAAACGCTGCATATCCGCCCGGCCAAGGGCGTGCACGTGGCCATTCCCTGGCTCAAGGTCCGCAACGACTGCACCGTGACCATCCCCGTGCCGGGGCGCAACCGCCGTGCCACCATCACACGCTGGGGCAACGTCTCCTACCTGGGCACGACGGACGAAGACTACGAAGGCGATCTCGACAACGTCTGCTGCACCCGCGAGGAACTCGACTTCCTGCTGGACGGCGCGCGCTGGGCGTTGAAGACGGACCTGCAGGCCGAAGACGTGCTGGGCAGCATCGCGGGCTGCCGGCCGCTGGTGGCGCCGCCGGGGGGCAAGACGCTGGAGATCAAGCGCAACCATGAGATCCATACCGCCGCCGATGGCCTTGTCACCATTGTCGGGGGCAAGCTGACCACCTCCCGGCACATGGCCGAGCAAACCATCGACGCGGCCCAGAAAGTGATTGGCCAGCGCAACAGATGCCAGACCAAATCCGCGTACCTGCTGGGTGCCGCGGGATACGACGCGCAGGCCATCGTGGCCTCCGGCGGCTTGTCCGCCCACCTGGGCGAGCGTTATGGCACGGAAGCCCGCTTTGTCAGCGACATCCTGCAGGGCGATGCGCGCCTTCAGGCGCCGATTGTCGAAGGGCTTCCCTATACCGAAGCGGAGATCGTCTACGCCGCGCGCCACGAGCTGGCGGGGAGCGTGGACGATGTGCTCTCGCGCCGCATCCGCGCCCGCCTGATGGCGCGCGATGCCTCGGCGCGCGCCGCGTCCCGCGTGGGCGCAATCCTGCAGGCCGAGCTTGGCCTGTCCGAATCCGTGGTGGCGCAGCAGGTCAATGACTACCTGGCTGCCGTCGCACATGAAAAATCCGTTCTACTGGGAGATGCACAATGATCAGCAAGGAAGCCATCAAGCGCGGCTACAACCGTGGCAACTACATCGTCGGCGCGCACACGCCGCCGGCCTATGCGGCCACCATCAAGGAAACCGCCAGCATGCCCGGCCTGCAGCGCAACGCCGTCGCCGTGGACGCCGCGCACATCGATGCGCTGCGCGGCGTGGCCGATGCGGTGCTGACGGATACCGCCAGCGTGGTGGCCTGGACGCGCGATTGGTGGGCCGGCTCCATGATGACCGAGACCGCGGGCCGGCCGGCCACGCCGCAGGCCGTCATCGTGCGCGTGTCCACGATCGCGCAGATCCAGGCCGTCATGCGGATCGCGCACGCGGCGGCGATCCCGTTGACGGTGTCGGCGGGCCGCAGCAATGTCACCGGCGCTGCGCTGCCGGTGCGCGGTGGCATCGTGCTGGACGTGTGCGAGCTGAACAAGGTGCTGGGCTTCGACAGGGAAAGCCAGATCGTCGAGGTGGAAGCCGGCCTGTTCGGCGACGTGTTCGAGCAGACCATCCAGAAGGACTACGGCATGACGATGGGCCACTGGCCGTCGTCCTTCGCCATCAGCACCGTGGGCGGCTGGGTGGCGTGCCGCGGCGCCGGGCAGCTTTCCACGCGCTACGGCAAGATCGAGGACATGGTCTTCGGCATGGATGTGGTGCTGGCCGACGGCAGCCTGATCAGCGTGGGCGGCTACTCGCGCGCAGCACTCGGCTCGGACTTGCAGCAACTGTTCATCGGCTCGGAGGGCACGCTCGGCGTGATCGTGCGCGTGCGCCTCAAGCTGCATCGGCTGCCGGACTACGGCCGCGCCATCGCCTATGGCTTCAAGACCTTCGCCATCGGCCTGGAAGCCTGCCGCGAGATCATGCAGCGTGGCGCCAATCCCGCAGCCCTGCGCCTGTATGACGAGCTCGAGAGCCGCGTGCAGTTCAACCTGCCCGACACCAACGTGCTGCTGATCGCCGACGAAGGCGCGCGCGAGATGGTCGATGCCGTGATGGCCATCAGCGAAGGCGTGTGCAAGGGGCTCGGCGATGCGCTGGACAGCGAAGCGATCTTCGAGCGCTGGCTGGATACGCGCTACCTGACCGGCAAGAGCGCGGAAGGCTTCAAGCGCAGCCCCGGCTTTGTCGCCGACACGCTGGAGATGTCCGGCCCCTGGAGCGACCTGCCCGCCATCTACACGGATGTGGTCAACGCCATCAACGCCGTGCCCGGCACGCTGGCCGGCTCCGCGCACCAGTCGCATGCCTATGTGGACGGCGCCTGCCTGTACTTCTCGCTGCGCGGCGAGGTCGAGGTGGAGAACCGGGCGAAGTGGTATCGCCAGGCCTGGGATGCCGCCAACGCGGTGTTGATCAAATACAATGCCGCGTTGAGCCACCATCACGGCATCGGGCTGCTGCGCGCGCCGTATATGCGCGAATCGCTGGGCAGTGCGTTTGCGGTGCTGATGGCGGTCAAACAAGCGCTGGATCCCAAGAACATCCTCAACCCCGGAAAGCTCGGCCTGACGGACGCGCTGCCCCACGACCCGGATCGGTAAGCACCATGGATAAGTCCCTCGGGGCACGCCTGACGCGGCACCCGGTTATCGCGACGCTCTTCGGTGTCGAGCAGGCCGATATCCTGATCGAGAGCCACGCCGAGGTCTGCATCGTTGCCAACGTGGAGCTGCGCAAGTTGCAGCCCGTGGTGGCCACGCTGACCAAGGCCGGCAAGTACGTCATCGTCAATATCGACAGCTGCGAAGGGCTGTCGCAGGACAAGGGTGGCGTCGAGTATCTCGCCGATATCGGGGTGACCAGTCTCGTCTCGACCCGGGTGGCCACCATCCAGCGCGCCAACCGGGCCGGCCTGATCACCATGCAGAAGGTGTTCGTGACCGACCGTTCGACCTGGCCGCGCAGCGTCAAGGCGCTGGAGCAAAGCGATCCCAACCTGGTGCAGCTGATGCCCGCGCCCATGCTCGCGCATCTTTCCACCCAGGACCGCAAGGCGCTGCCGCCTATCGTGACCTCGGGGTTCGTCTGCAACAAGGACGACATCCGCAGCGCGATCCGGGAAGGCGCCGTGGCGGTGTCCACCAGCGACAGCAAGCTGTGGAACCTGGAGCCCTCTGAGCTGAAGTCCTGAGGTTCTGAAGCCCTCAAGCCTGATCGAGCGAAAGCACGCCTGCGCGTGCTTTCGCTCGCCGGGCGCTACTCAGGCCCTGGCGCCGTCGGTGTACGGGTCAACCTGGCGAGCGCCTTCGCCGAACGCGTCGAACTTGCCGGTGCGGCCGCCGTCGGTGTATGGGTCCACTTTGCCGGCCCGGAAGTTGTAGCCGTAGCGGTCACCATAGCGGTCACCATAGCGGTCACTGTAGAGGGCACGGTCCTGGGGGCCGGCGGCCTGGGCGGCGCCGGCGAGCAAGGCCGCTGCAAGCGCTGCGGCGGTGAGGGTGGCAACAGCAAATTTGTTGTGCATGGTGTGCTCCTTGAAAGCGGGGTTCGGCCTCTTGCGTGCCGTTGGGTCTCGTGACGTTCTTGACGTTCGTGACATAAATGGGGAGGGGTCAGAGAGGAACGATCTTCGGCTCGCCGGAGTCGGGCCACATCAGCGGCCCGTGATAGCTCGGCGAGCCGCACGGGAACGAGTTCGGGATCGCAGGCATTTCCGGCATTCCGGGCAGCTTCGGAAATTCCCCATAGCCGGGGTCCCTGCGGACGATCATGGGCATGGGGTAGACACCAGTGCCGCCGGTCACGGCGATCCGGGCGGCCTGCTCAAGCTCGCTGAGGCGAGGCAGGTTTCCGATGGATAGGGTGGACATGGCCTTCTCCTGAGTGGGTTGCGGTGGAAGAGCGCCGGGCTCGACGCTCCCCCTTCACCACGCACACGGCATGCCATGGCCCGGCGCCGCGCAGTGTGCGCGGGCGGGCATAAATCCGGTGGAAAACGATGGCGCCGCGCCAACACGCCGGGCAAGCGTCGGCGGCGCACAGACACCTGCGCAGGATTTTTGTCCGTGACTTGCGCGACACCGTTGCGCCTACATCCCCTTGAACGCGTCCGCATAAAGCCGGCTGACCCCCAGCTTTTCCGGCCGGTCGCGCAAGCTCAGTGTGAGCTTGCCGCTGTCATCGCGCAGCGCGCTGGCAATGGCCGTGCAGCGTACGATCGTGCTGCGGTGGACCTGCCAGAAGCACGCCGGATCGATCCGCATCTGCAACTCCCGCAGCGACATGCGAATCAGGTGCTCGCGCTGCGCGGTGACCACCCGCACATACTTGTCCGCGGCCTCGAAATACAGCACCTCGTCAATCGGCACCATCGTGATGGTATTGCCGGCGCTGGCCTGGATTACCTGCAACGGGTTGGCCGCCGGTGCGGCTGGCGGCGCGGGCATGCCAACGCCAAGCAGCGCGCGCAACTGATCCATGGCGGCGTCCAGCGATGGCGGGGCGCCTTGCGGGGCCGCACGCTGTTGCAACGTGGCCTGCAGGCGCGCGCAGGTTTTTGCCAGGCGGCCGGCCTGCACGGGCTTTAGCACGTAATCGACGGCCGCATGCTCGAATGCGTGCAAGGCGTATGTGTCGTAAGCCGTCACGAAGACGATCAGCGGGAACGGCTTGGCCGAGTCGGGCCAATCCTCGGCCAGCGTCTGCGCTGCCTCCAGTCCGCTCATACCCGGCATGCGGATATCCAGGAACAGCAGATCGGGCTGCAGCGCGAGCGCCTGCGCCACGGCAGCCTCGCCGTCGCCTACGGTCGCGACGATGTTAAGCGTCGGCCACAAGCGGGCCAGCTCCGCCTGGAGGTCCGCGGCCAGCAGCGCTTCATCCTCGGCGATCAGGGCAGTGGTTTGCATGGAGGCGATATCGGGCAGGGTGGGCGGCAGTCAATCAGGATAGCGGAAGGCGCACGATGGCCAGCGTGCCGCCGTCGCTGCCATCGCCGCAATCGCCGGCGCGCAGCAGCTGGAAGCTCGCGGCTTTGCCATAGAGCTGGGCGAGCCGTTCGCGCACCTGCGATGTGCCAAAGCAGTCAGAGCCAGGCGGTAGCTCGCTCAAGCCCACGCCGGTGTCGCGCACGGCGAGCACCAGCGTGCCGCCTTCGCGGCGGGCCGTCACCTTGATCCAGCCGCCCGCGACGATGGGCTCCAGCCCGTGCTTGATGGCGTTCTCAACCAGTGGCTGCAGCAGTAGCGGCGGCACAGGCAGGTTGGCCAGGCCAGCGGGCAGGTCGAGCTCGACCTGCAGCCGCGCGCCCATGCGCACCTGCATCAACGCCAGGTAGTCGGCAATGCGATCGAACTCGCATGACAGCGGATGCGGGCCGGAGCGCGACGCCTGCAGCGTGGCGCGCAAGAACGAGATCACCTGGTTCAGCATTTCTTGCGCGCGCTGCGGATCCTGCCCGATCATCACGCGCAGGTTGCCCAGCGTATTGAACAGCATGTGCGGCTCCAGCTGCGACTCCAGCAAGCGCAGCTGGTTCTCCGCGGCGCTGCGCATGGCCGCCTGCACCCGCGCGTCCGCAGCCGCCATGCGCCCGCGTGCATAGTGGAAGTAAGAGATGCCGAGCGCCAGCACCAGCGCCACCGTCATGCTCAGCAGCAGGGCGCGCGGATTGCGCATCAGCTCCAACGGCGTGCCGTGGCTACCGGTGAGCACGTTGGCAATCGCATGCCCGCCAAAATAGCCCACCACGCCAGATACGACGATCCACGGAAACATCCACTTCCAGTCCGGCCAGCGCCGCGGCGTGGTGGAAGCGCCCGGCGAGGCATTGGGCAGCCGGCGCGTGAGGCCATAGCGGCCCAGCTTCACCAGCGCCTGTATCATCATCGTGATGCACAGGGCATAGGCCAGGTTCATGCCAAACGGCTCGCGGAACACGACGGAGAAGAAGCCGGCGGAGCCGAACGCCACGGGCACGCCAATCCGCAGTTCGCGAAACAGCCAGGCCAGTTCCTTGGCGGGATAGCGCATGATGCGCTGTGGCCGGATGTCAGCCACCAGCAACGCCTTGCGGCATCTCAGCCTGCGGGCGCCGCGCGCGCAGTTCCGCCGTGGTACTGCCCTCGCCATGCGGCGTCCAGCCCGGCGGCATGAACAAGTACCCAAGGAACGCGCGCAAGCTGCGCGCCCCGGCCAGGTCGCGCAACAGATGCACCCACTGCGTGAACTCGATGCGCAACGGATTCGCGCTCTCGATCGGATGCACAAGGCCATACCGGCAGGGCAGGTCCTCGCGCTCCTTCACGTAGGTGCCGAACAAGCGATCGAACACCACCAGCACACCGCCATAGTTCGCATCCAGGTACTCAAGGTTGGATGCGTGATGCACCCGGTGCGCCGAAGGCGTATTGAAGATCCCCTCCAGCCAGCCCAAGCGCGGAATCCACGTCGCATGAATCCAGAACTGATAGAGCAGGTTCAGCGATAACACGGAAAACACGATTCGCGGCTCAAAGCCAATCCAGGCCAGCGGTACGAAGAACAGTGCCGTGCCGGTCAGCTTGCCGAGCACCCCGATGCGAAATGCCGCCGACAGGTTCAGCTGGTTCGGCGAGTGGTGCACCGCGTGGTTGCTCCAGAACCACCGCACCCTGTGGGCCGCGCGGTGATACCAGTAGTAGCAGAACTCCTGCCCGATAAACAGCAGCGGCAACGCGATCCAGCCGGTGGGATGGATCGTCATCCAGCGGTGCTCGAACGCCAGCCGCACCAGCGGCGCCGCGATCGACAGCGGCAAGGCAATGCCCACCGCGATGCGCGCCACCAGATCCAGCGCCGACACCCCGAACGCCCGCCAGTCGTAGCGCTGGCGGCGCGACAAGACGATGGCCTCGATCAAGGCGAATGCCAGTACCGACGGGGCCGCGATAAACAGCTGAAACTGATCGAGTGCGTTCATGGCTGTAGACCTGGACGTGGTTCGGGATAGCGGTTGCTGGCTTCAGTGGCTGGTTTCAGTAGCGGCCTGAGTGATCAGCCCGGCACGCTGTTGGGCATTGCCTGCCGGGTCAGCCTCCAGGTCACCAGGCTACGTGAGAGGAAGATACCGCTAACGGCACCATAGATAAAGCCGATCGGCATCGCTACGCCGCCGTGCCACAGCAAGCCGGGGTTTACCGCCATGGCCACGCTCACGCCGTAGCGGGTGATGAACAGGCAGAGGATCAACGCCAGCGGCACCCAGCTTGCGGGCACCAGCAGGCGGCGATCGGCCTCCAGCCAGCGAATGCCGCTCCAGGCGCCGATGGTGTGGGCCAGCGCCAGCGCGACAGCGACACCCACTCCCCATCCAAGCAGCGCGAGCGGCTGCGCAGAGAAAGCCGAGATGACGCCGCCCAGCGAGACCGCCGCCATGGCCACGGGCACAGCCGTGGCGCGTGCCGGCGTCATCCGCCTGGAGACGGTTTGCGAGAGGCCGAGCGCGATCAGGCCCGCGAGCAGGATCCAGACCCATCGGGGCGTGTGGTGGAGCATTTCAGTGAGCATGAGGGCAACCAGTCTTGTCAGGGGGAAACGCGATGGTGCTCATGTTCGGCTGATGCCGGCTCGGTGTGCGGATCAGTGCGATGAAACGCCGGATGGTGTCGCGAAGTGCGGGCGGTGCAGGTCGAGTCGCCAGCGCGTAGCTGCCGGTCCCGGGCGAGGTAGCCGGAGCCGGGTGTATCTGGCTTCGCTTTCGGGGGGCGCCAATTGGCCTCTATCCAGGCTGAGGAAATCTGGCCATGGAGATATCGGCCAGGTATGACCCATCGGGCAGACGTATCCGCTTCTCGAAACGTCCCTCCTGAACAAAGCCAAAACGTGCATAGAGAATGCGAGCCCGCCTATTGGTCTCGCGCACGCGCAGTTCGATCTTTTCGACGGCCGGTGTGCGATCCGCCCACGCAAGCAGTGCTGCCATCAGCGCGGTGCCGATCCCAAGGCCAAGGTGCCCGGGATGGACGACGATCGTCAGCGTGAACACGTGCGCAATGGACTCCAGTCCCAACGGCTCAAGCAGTGCGTGGCCCACCAGCTTGCCGTTGACCTCGGCTACGAGATAGGCGCCCTTTGTGGAGAGGACTTCGATCTTTTGCGCGAATGCGGATTCGTGGAACTCATGTTGCCGCGATACAAGCAGGCCGGGGGTGGCGGCTATAGTCCGCTCGGCCGAGCAAAGCGCCGGGGCATCTGCCTTGGTCGCTTTCCGGATTTTCAGGGTCTCTGGCATGGCAGCCTTGTCTATGGAGTGCATTGGTGCCGGGGGACGTCCCTGGCTGATGCGGGCTTTTCTACACCCCACGAGCCTTGTAATCAGCTAGTACCACCCGATAGGCCGCGACGGCACCACGCGAAAGAAACAGCCGCCGTGACTCAAATGCGCGCAGCCAGAATTGAACCACGGCTTGAGGAACGCCCTTCTGGTTTGCAGCTTGCTCGACAATATTGGCCACCTCGATTTCCAACAGCGCTGCATAGGTGCCTCTGCTGATGGCAACCCGATGCCCATGCTTTGGCGCAACCCTGTGAAATGGGCCCTCGATCGGCACGTTGTATAGCGCTCTGCGGTCGGCGATGCAGAAGGCGTAGGCAAGGTTCTCCGCCTCGGTCCCTATCAGGCCGGCAATCGTCCCGCGGCGCGAAAGCGGCTGTGCCTTGGCCGCGAACTCTTCCGTGCCGTAGATGCTGTGGAATGCTCCGGCCAGTGCAACGAAGTCGGGATTGCCCCAGGCGCCAAGAAGCGCATAGGTTCCGATCAGATGCGCGGACAGGGGGCGGCCGTGGTGATTGATGTCATCCGCTCCCAACTCTGATAGCGCGTCGCGCAGCGTGGCTGCGTCGGTGATCTCACGGTTCATTTTCTTGCTTGCCGTCATTTGGGCACCAGGCAAATGATAGCTGCGCCACGATTGGCAATGCGCAAGCGTTTGCTGGTGCCGGGCGGGCCTGTGGGGCCGGGGCGTTGTAGGCGCTCCCTCCGCGCACCGGGAATACCCGTATTGGAAGAATCATCCAGCCGATCATAATCCTGATAATGATGATCATAAATAGGCTGTAAGCGATGTCCAAGGATCCCAAGCCCCAAATCTCTGGCACCAGGCGCGTGAAGCGCTCAGACCAGGTGGTCACCGACATCAAGCGCTGGATCGTCCAGACTCACCAGAAGGTCGGCGATAAGCTGCCGCAGGAGGCGGCCCTCATCGAGCAGATGGGCGTGGCGCGCGGGACCGTGCGCGAGGCGCTGGCCGCCCTGCAGGTGCAGGGCCTGGTTACCGTCAGCACCGGGCCCAACGGCGGCGCCACGCTGGCGCAGCCCTCGTACGATCGGTGCCTGGAGGCTGTCTCCAATTTCCTGTACTTCCAGCCGGTCGATATTGCCACGCTGTACGCCTTGCGCCGCGCGGTAGAGCCCGAACTGGCTGCCAACGTCGCACTGCGCCTGACCGACGCTGACCTGGCCGAGCTCGACGCGCTGATCGGGCTGAGCCATCCGGCGCACGGAGGCAGCGCGGACTGGAACGAGCGGCGCGAAGCGGACCTGCTGTTTCACGACCGGCTGACCGATGCGTGCAGCAGCCCCATGCTGGCGCTGTTCTGCCGCTTGCTCAACGACATCATTTGCCGCGTGATCGTCGTGCGCAATGCGCAGGACAGCTTCGAGCGTTTCGACGATGAAATCATCCACAGCCACACGGGCCTGATGGACGCCTTCCGCGCGCGCGATGCCGACCGTGCACGCGCGCTCATGCGCGAGCATATGGAGCACGCCGAAGCCCTGGCCCTTGAGGCCGAATCACGCGTCGACCGGGCAAGCCTGCTGATGAGCCCTAGCGACTAAGCCACCGCCGCGCGGGCCCGCCCGCCGGCATCCACCATCCGCCTCGCCAAACTCCCACTTTGCATTGGGGGCGGGATCGCTTTTGCCCGAAATTCCTGGAGTCTCAACGTGAATACCCCCGAAACGCTGTGGCGCTGGAGCGCCGTCGATATTGCCGCCGCCGTGCGCCGCCGCGACATTTCCTGCCGCGAGGCCACCGCCAGCGCGCTCGCACGCATCGAACAGCTCAACCCGCGCATCAACGCATTGGCAGAGGTGCTGGCCAAAGACGCGCTGGCGAGTGCCGATGCGGCTGACCAGCAAGTCGCCAGCGGCGCGCAACTTGGCCCGCTTCATGGTGTGCCCGTCACGATCAAGATCAATGTGGATCAGGCCGGGCACGCCACCACCAACGGCGTGATCCCGCTCAAAAACAACATCGCGCGTGAAGACGCGCCCGTGGTGGCGCACTGGCGCAATGCCGGCGCCATCATCGTGGGGCGCAGCAACACCGCCACCTACTCGTCGCGCTGGTTCACGGACAATGGCCTGCACGGCCGCACGCTCAACCCCTGGGATCCGGATATCACGCCCGGCGGCTCCAGTGGTGGCGCCGCCGCTGCGGTGGCTTGCGGCATGGGCGCGCTAGCCCATGGCAACGACATCGGCGGATCCATCCGCTATCCGGCCTATGCCTGTGGCGTGCCCGGCTTGCGGCCAACCATAGGCCGCGTGCCCGCGTACAACCCCAGCGCCAGCGCTGAGCGCAGCATCACGCCGCAACTGATGTCGGTACAGGGTGCCATGCCCCGCAGCATGGCTGACCTGCAGCTTGGCTATCACGCCATGGCGCGCTACGACGCGCGCGATCCAGCGTGGGTGCCGGCGCCGTTGGAGTTGCCGCCGCCGGTGGGCCCGATCCGCGTGGCGCTCTTCAAGCACTGCCCAGGCATTCCCATCGACCCGGCGGTGAGCCACGCACTGGACAGCGCCGCCCATTGGCTGCAGCAAGCCGGCTACACGGTGGAAGAAGCCGCTTTGCCGGATTTCCTTGAAGCCGCCGCGCTATGGCGCACGCTGATCACTGACGACAGCCGCCGCAACATCATCGCCGGGGTGGACCAGCACGGCGACGAAGCCATGCGGCGCAGCCAGCGCAACATGATCGAGGGCATGGCGCAGACCAGCCGCGATGGCTTTCTCGATGCATTGGCGCGGCGCCAGACACTGGCGCGCAACTGGTCGGTCTTCCTGGATAGCTATCCGCTGGTGTTGATGCCGGTGTCATGGCAGCGGCCCTGCGCGCAGGACGCGGACATCGGCACGCTTGAACAAACGCACGCACTGCTCGACGCCCAGAGCCCGCTGCTCGCCACCGCCATGCTTGGCATGCCGGGCCTTTCGGTACCCACGGGCATGGCCGGCGCCATCCCCGTTGGCGTGCAACTGATGGCCTGGCGCTTCAGGGAAGACCTGCTGCTGCGAGCAGGGCAGGTCATCGAAGACGCAGCACGCTTCACACCATTCACCGCCCGGTAATCTCCCCGCAAACCAACCAGGAGCATCCAATGAACGACCGCAACCATAACGCCGCTGTGCGGCTCTCGCGCCGCGCCATGCTGGCCGGCACTGCCGCCGTCCTGTGTGCGGGCAGCGTGATCTCGCGTGCAGCGTGGGGCCAGACTGTCTCGCGCATCATCGTGCCGTTCCCGGCCGGCGGGCCAGCCGATTTCATGGGGCGCTTGCTGGCGGAGAAGTTGAAGGATGCGATGGGCCGCACCGTGATCGTCGACAACCGGCCCGGCGCCGGCACCCGCGTGGCGGCCGAAGTCCTGAAGAACGCGCCCGCGGACGGCAACGCCGTGCTGCTGGCGCCAGTGGACCCGATGTTCATCGGTCCGCTGATCTACAACAACATGCGCTTTAATCCCGTTACCGACTTCAAGGCCATCACCGATGTGGCCGGCGTTCAGTTCGGGCTGGCGGTGAGCGCCAGCTCGCCGATCAAGACACTGGCAGATTTTGTCCAGGCGGCCAAGGCCCGTCCCGCCGAACATTCCATCGGCATCAGCACCGTTGGCACGTTGCTTCATTTTCTCGCGGTGGAATTCGTTGCCCAATCCCATACGGGCAGCACCCTGGTGCCCTATCGCGGGGGCGGCCCCCTGGTCACCGACCTGATGGGCAACCAGATATCCGCCGGCATGGACGCAACCACCACCTTCATGGAATATCACCGCGCCGGCAAACTCCGCGTGCTGGCGGTGGCCGGCGACAAGCGTGCCGATGCGCTGCCCAATGTGCCCACGTTTGCGGAGTCCGGATTCCCAAACCTGGTGACCTCGTCGCGCTATCTGCTGTATGTGCGCGCGGGCACCGCGCCCGACGTGGCCGCGCAGTGGGGCGACGCCGTGCG
Organism: Cupriavidus sp. GW823-FHT07A04; assembly: GCF_058794615.1. Lineage (NCBI taxonomy): Bacteria > Pseudomonadati > Pseudomonadota > Betaproteobacteria > Burkholderiales > Burkholderiaceae > Cupriavidus > Cupriavidus sp. GW823-FHT07A04. The sequence goes on along the minus strand of NZ_JBXAHA010000003.1, from coordinate 129,709 downwards.
CAAGGTCCTAGCCATGCCGGACGTGCGGGAGAAGCTGGCGCGCACCGGGTATGACCTGCTGCCGGGTGGCGCGCCGGATGAGGTGGCCAGGTATGCGAACGCCCTTGCCGCGCGCTGGACGCCGGTGATCAAGGCTTCGGGATTCAAGGGGGATTGAGGGGGCGCCGATTGCCCGCGCGCGCGGCAGCCGGTGTCGCCCGGCGCACGCAACTTGGTCTGTCGTCTCCAACGATTTCGCCTATAACTGTACGGTGGTACGTCCGGCACACCAATGCAAGGGAGACTTTCCATGGGCAAGCGCATCACCATCGACGTAGCCGACGGCAGCTTTGCCGCCTATCTGGCCACGCCATCCGCCAACGCGCGCGGCACCGCCATCGTCGTGATCCAGGAGATCTTTGGCATCAACGCGGACATGCGGCAGACGTGTGACGACTTTGCCAGCCAGGGCTTCGTTGCCATCTGCCCCGACCTGTACTGGCGGCAAGAGCCCAATGTGGAGCTGACCGACAAGACCGAGGCCGAATGGAAAAAGGCGCTGGCGCTCTACACCGCGTTCGACGTGGACAAAGGCGTGGCAGACCTCGATGCCACCATTCAGACCGCACGCAAAGCGCCGGGCGTGAGCGGCGGGGTAGGCACGGTCGGCTATTGCCTTGGCGGCCTGCTGGCGTTCCTGACCGCGGTGCGCACCAACGCAGATGCCGCGGTGTCCTACTACGGCGTTGGCATCGACAAGCATCTGGCCGAAGCCAGCAAGCTGTTAGCGCCGCTGTTGATGCACATCGCCGAAGAAGACGAGTTCGTGCCGCCGCAGGCGCGCGCAACCATCATTGAAGCCCTGCGCGAGCGCCCCAAGGTGGAAATCCACACGTACCCCGGCTGCATGCACGCCTTCGCGCGCAACGCTGGCGTGCACTACAACGCCGACGCAGCCAAGGCCGCCAACGCGCGGACGCTGTCTTTCTTCCAGGCGATGCAGTAATCCGGCAGGTCCCGCTGCAACCCACAAGGAGGTCATTCCATGAGTGAGATCACTACCAAGGACGGCACGCACATCTTCTACAAGGACTGGGGCACGGGCCAGCCCATCGTGTTCCATCACGGCTGGCCGCTCAGCGCGGACGACTGGGACGCGCAGATGCTCTTCTTCCTCTCCAAGGGCTTCCGGGTGATCGCACACGACCGCCGCGGCCACGGGCGCTCCACGCAGACCGACACCGGCAACGAGATGGACACCTACGCCGCGGATGTCGCCGCGCTGGCCGCCCATCTGAACCTGAAAAACGCCGTGCACATCGGCCACTCCACCGGCGGCGGCGAGGTGGCACGCTACGTCGCGCAGCACGGCGCCGGCCGCGTAGCCAAGGCGGTGCTGATCGGCGCCGTGCCGCCGATCATGGTCAAGAGCGCCACCAACCCGGGCGGCCTGCCGATGGAGGTGTTCGACGGCTTTCGCAGGCAGCTAGCCGCCAACCGGGCACAGTTCTACAAGGACGTGCCGTTCCCGTTCTACGGCTTCAACCGGGAGGGGGTCAAGCCATCCGAAGGCATCATGGCGAACTGGTGGCGCCAGGGCATGATGGGCGGGATCAAGGCGCACTACGATTGCATCAAGGCGTTCTCGGAAACGGACTTTACGGAAGACCTCAAGAAGATCGATGTGCCGGTGCTGATCCTGCATGGGGACGATGACCAGATCGTGCCGATTGCGGATTCGGCTTTGCTGTCAGCGGAGCTGGTGAAGCAGGGCACGCTGAAGGTTTACAAGGGGCTGCCGCATGGCATGTGTACTACCCATCCTGAATTAATCAATCAGGATTTGCTTGAGTTTGTTCGGAGGTAGGGCACGGAGAATGCGGTAATTCTTGGTGTTGCCCTTGGTGGGCGGCCTGCGGGTTTGGGGGCGCGTTGAGTAAGCTGCTGACGTGCGAGGTTTATAGCCCCGCTGACGCGGTGGGTGTCTCTTGGGGGCGGGGTTTTACTGCTTCTAGCTGCTGGCGCGGCTGTACGGTGTTGGCCGATTTAGAACGTGTGAGATGTCACTTTTCTTTACTCGTAAAGAAAAGTAACCAAAAGAAAGCGATCCTTGCAGGAGGCTGGCGTGGCGTCATTGGGAGCCCCAATGGTTTCGTCGTACGGCCCCGGGTGCTAACGGACTCGTGCCGTTACCGGTTCAGAGCACCACGACCCAGCCAATGCCCAGGGATTCGTGGTGGTCCCCCCGGTAGCGGCCACCACGAGCTTCAAGCCGTCTGTCGCTCGCGGAGTGACTCGCCACGAAGTTGCAAGCGTTCCGTTTTCGTCGTGGGCGCGGTGGCACCGGAATGAAAGACCGAGGAATTCTTCCACCGCGCCCACCCCACCACGAAACCATCGTAGCGTGATATATCGTGGCACTTCGAACCGGTACCGGCAGATGCGTGAATGAGCAGGGATGCCGCTACCGAGCAGCCTCACCACGAAACCGGTGTCATTGACAGGATCGTGGCCATTCAAACCGGTAACGGCACGAGGTCATTAAAACCCAGGGCCTGACGATGAAACTACCGGGCTACGCAACCCCGACAAGCCAGCCTCCTGCAAGGATCGCTTTCTTTTGGTTACTTTTCTTTACGAGTAAAGAAAAGTGACATCTCACACGTTCCAAAACGGCCAACACCGTACAGCCGCGCCAGCAGCTAGAAGCAGTAAAACCCCGCCCGCAAGAGACCCCCCCCCCGCGTCAGCGGGGCTACAAGCGAGCAAGTCTCGTCTCAGCGTCCAGGAACTAGCCTACCAACTCGAGGAACTTCGTAGCCGCGCGCAAAGCATCGCGCAAGAAAGCTGCGCCGACCTGCTGCGCGTCAGTGCAGGGCTTGGTGCCGTTCTCAGGCTGCTGGATTTTGATAGCGACGATGTGGAGGACAGCCACGGTCTGCACTGTCTGCTGACCCCGTTGAAGCAGCAGCTGGACGAGGCATTGAACCGCGTGCAAGGCATGCTCTAAGCCAGCGCGGCAGGGCAAGTTGTGCCACCCTCCCGCAAGCGGGGGAGTGGCCGCCCGTAGCCGCCCTATCAGCCACTCGCCCACTCAGCTACTCAGCCATTAAACACCGCAATACACTCAACCTCCACCCTGGCCCCGAGCGCCAACCCATTCGCCCCAAGTGCACTGCGCGCCGGATAGGGCGCCTGGAAGAACTCCTTGTAGACCTCGTTGAACACCTGCCATTCGCTGATGTCGGCCAGAAAGATGGTGCATTTGGCGACGTGCTTGAGCGACAGGCCGTGTGCTTCCAGTGTGATGCGGATGTTCATCAGCGCCTGCTTGGCTTCTTCGCGGATGCCGCCGGGCACCAGGCGGGTGCTGCCGTGGACGATGCCCATTTGTCCGGAGAGGTAGAGCATATCGCCAACGCGCACCGCCTCGGAGAATGGCAGCCCTGCGGGGAGGACTTTGCCGGAGTTCAGGAATTCCATAGTGCACCCTGTCGGTGAGAGCCTTGAATGCCGCTTTGCTATCCGCCGGCCAATGCGCAGCCGGGTGGTGGCAATGCGGTCTTCAAGTCTAGGACATGGGTGTTCAAGACCCCAACCGCCGGCCATCAAAAGTCCGCTTCGGCGCTGTCGGTGCTGTCGGTGCTGTGCCCCGCAGGGCTGGCAGCACCAGGACGATCATTGCGCCGCCGCAAACCGGTCGGTAGCGGCAATCAGCTGATCCATGATGCCGGGCTCGGTCCAGGCATGCCCCGCCCCTTCAATCAGATGCAGATCCGAGCCCGGCCATGCCTGGTGCAGCGCGTAGGCGTAGCGGGCCGGGCAGGGCATGTCGTAGCGCCCGTGCACGATCACGCCGGGGATGCCGGCAAGGCGATGCGCGTCGCGCAGCAACTGGCCGTCTTCCAGCCAGGCGAGATGCGTGAAGTAGTGGTTCTCCAGCCGCGCAAACGCCAGCGCGAAATGGCCGTCGTCATGCTTGGCGGTGTTAGCGGGGTCGGGCAGCAGGGTGATGGTTTCCCCTTCCCATACGCTCCATGCGCGGGCGGCCTCCAGCTGCTTTGCCGTATCGCTGCCGGTCAGGACCTTGCGGTAGGCGGCCATCATGTTGCCGCGTTCGGCTTGCGGGATGGGCGCCTGGAAGCGGGCCCATTTCTCGGGGAACACTTCGGATACGCCGTACTGGTAGTACCAATCGAGTTCCGCCCGGGTGGCGGTATAGATCCCGCGCAGCACCAGTTCGCTGGTCCGCTCGGGGTGCTTTTGCGCATAGGCCAGCGCCAGCGTGGAGCCCCAGGAGCCGCCAAAGACCAGCCAGCGCTCTACGTTGGCGAGCTTGCGCAGGCGCTCGATGTCGTCCACCAGGTGCCACGTGGTATTGGCCTCCAGCCCCGCGTGGGGCGTGGAGCGGCCGCAGCCGCGCTGGTCGAACAGCATGACGTCGTAGCGCGCCGGATCGAACAGGCGGCGATGGTCGGCCGATATGCCGCCACCAGGGCCGCCATGGAGGAAGACGGCCGGCTTGGCGCCGGGTGTGCCGACGCGTTCGTAGTAGACAACGTGGCCGTCGCCGACATCGAGCGTGCCGGTTTCATAGGGTTCGATGGCGGGATAGAGCGAGCGAGGTTGCGGCATGGATCGGGTTCCCAGGGTGAGCGCGTAGTGCAAGAGTGTATCGCCGTTGCCGGTGCCATCTCCACCCGGGGTGCCGCAGTGCAATCAGTGCGGTGGGGCTTGAAGGGCGCTGCCATGCACGCCTGGCAAGCCCCCCAACGCGCTAGGCGTTCCAGGTGTCGTCGCTCAGGAAGTCGTCGTTGCCCGATGCGTCATCCAGAAGGCCGCTGTCCAGTGCCGCATCCGGTGAGCCCAGCGGCGAGCGGTCGTCATTACCGTAGTAGTTGTTGACGACGGTCTCCGTTGGCTGCGCCCCTGCGCCTGGCTGTCCCAGCAAGCCGCTTGCGCTGTTGCCATTGCCGTTACGATGGAACATGTTCTCGATGCCCTGGAACAGGAGCGCGCCGCCGGCCACGCCGGCTGCCGTCGTGGCAATGCCGCCCAGCGCGCCGCCCAGGCCACCACTCAGGAAACCGGGCCGGGATGGCTGCACGGGTGCAGGCTGGACCGCCTGGAAGGCCTGCGGCACTGCCACGGGCGCGGCCATCGGCGGCGGCATGACGGGGCTGGGTGCCACGCGGTTGGCACTGTTGCCCCAGGCGTTTTCCGGGTCGAGGAAGCGATTGGCGCCGTTGGCCTGCGCCATCTGCAACTGGCTCTGCAGCGTGGAGATCTGCGCCTTTGCCGTCGCCAGGGCATGGTCAAGCATCATGGCGCGCTGGACCAGCAGGTAGGCGGCATCCGGCTGCCTGGCAACCGCGTCGGCGATGAGGGCGTCCGCCTGGGGGTCCTTGGCGCCAGCCCTGGCCTGCGTGAGTTGGGTCAGGAAGCCTTCCAGCGCTTGCATTTCTTGGGGGGTCATGGCAGCTCCTATCCGGGATCCGGGTTGTCTTGTGTGATCGCAGTCTACGGGCCGAGTCTTAAGCGAGGCTTAAAAAAAGCCGATCAGATGTGATTGTCGCGCCTCGCGGCCGCATCAGGCCAAGTGGGGCCGATTCAGGCCGGGCAGGCTCCCCGCCAGATATTTTGGCGGCGGTGTCGATTTTCGGTATCCCGATTCGTCGTAGTATCAGGGCCGCCCGTCAATCCTGATCCGGGCTCAGGACGTGCGGCACCCTCAATCCACTCAAGGAGAGCGACGATGCGTGTCATGGTGATGGTGAAGGCAACGAAAGAGTCAGAGGCTGGCGAAATGCCCAGCACGGAGCTGCTTACCGCAATGGGCAACTTCAATGAAGAACTCGTCAAGGCCGGCGTGATGCTCGCGGGCGAGGGCTTGCACCCGAGCGCCAAGGGCAAGCGGGTGCAATTTTCTGGCAGCCAGCGGTCCGTGGTCGACGGACCGTTCGCAGAGACCAAGGAGGTGGTCGCCGGGTTCTGGCTGTGGCAAGTCAAGTCCATGGAAGAGGCTGTCGAATGGGTCAAGCGCTGCCCCAACCCCATGCAGAGCGATTCCGAGATCGAGATTCGTCCGCTGTTCGAGCTCGACGATTTTGGTGCCGAGCTCACGCCTGAGCTGCGGGCGCAGGAGGAGCGCTTGTGGGCCGAGGCGCAAGACGCTGCGAAGAGGACGCGCTAAGGCTAAGCCAAGGCCAGGTCATGACAGTGTTGTGGCAGTGTTGAGGCCGTGTTAATGCATGCGCACCAAGGCGCTCTGACGGCGCCTTTCTGCTCTAAACTTGGCTTTTTCCACCTCACCATCAGGTAATTGAATGCCAAAACAGCAAAGCACATGGGCCCGGCATGTCGCGGCGGGCGCCATCGTGTGCGTAACGCTCATGGCGGGATGCGCCGCCCAGCCCCCCGTCAGTGCGGTACCCGACCCGGGCCCGCAGGGCGGCCGCGGCACGCCGGAGGGTTGCCAGGCGGACAAGCTTGGCGACGATGCCCTGATCGGCAAGAGCGAGGCCAATGCCGTCGCCTTGCTCAACGGCTGCGCATGGCGATTTGGTGACCGGGAAGGCCAGCAGATGCCCGGCACCATGGACTACAACCCGCAGCGCCGCACGCTGGATGTCAAGGGTGGCAAGGTGACCGCGGTACGCCGAGGCTGAGGCCGTCCAAGGCCTGGATCGCGTCGTGCTTTGCGTCTCGGATGCGATTCGCATGGCCTTGCGCGGCCATTCAGCCGACGCGGATACCGGCTTGCCCGACAATCTCCGCGGCTTGTTCCACCGAGATGATGGCGCCCTTGAACGAAGCCGCGGCAGCCATCAGGTTCAGTCCGCCAAGTTCGGCCAGGCGGAGGTCCGCGCCATCGAAGCGGGCTTGCTTCAGGTTGGCGCCGCGCAGGGTGCCGCCATCGAACAGGGCATCCCGGAAGTCGCAGCCGGCGAGGTCGGCATCGGACAAGTCGAGCTGCTCCAGGTGTTGCTTGCGGAATGACAAGCCGCGCAGGTCGCTGCCGACGAGCAGGGTGTTGTGGAACACCAGGCCCAGGGTGGCGGCCTCGCGGAACCGGGCGCCGGTCAGCTTGGTTTCCGTGAAGATGGCGCTGGACAGCCGCGCGCGGTCCCATTGCGTGTTGTTCAGGTCGCTGCTGCAGAATCGTGCTTCTACTGCGTCCACCAGCGTGAAGTCGGCGCCGGCGGCCTTGCAGCGCATCCACTTCGATTCGACGAGCTTCGCCCTTTTCAGTTGCGCGCCGGCAAAGGTGCACATCAGGAATTCCACGGACGAAAAATCCAGCCCGTTCAGGTCTTGATCGTCAAATCCGCATTGCTCGAATCGTAGCTGGGCCGGACGTTGCGCAAGAATTTCAACGATGTCAGTGCGCGAGAGTGTGGTGTTGCTGATGGTGTGGGGAGTGGGGGCGGGCATGGAATTCGCGGTGGGAGCGTGGCAGCGTGGCAGCGTGGAAAACGCTCCAGGTCAATTTGGTCTGTCTTGTCAGTCTTGTCTATCAGCCTGGTCAGCTTGATCAGGAGGTGGCCCTGTCGCACATGTCCAGCAACAGGGCAAGCAGGCGCGCCTTGCGTGGCGCATCGACGTCATAGACTTCGAACATCCCCGCAAACCACATGCCATCGGCCGCCAGCCTGCAGATGAGGAGCTGGTCTTCGGCGGCGGTGCCGGCGAGGTCATGCGCGACGGCGTCCGTCATGCGCTCGCTCCATGTCTGGCGGCACGAGGGGAGCGTCAAGGCCAGCATGGCGATGGCGCGCTGCGTTCCGATCGCGTTGTTGGAAGCCGTATCGTCGAAACACGTCTTGATGTAGGCGCGGGCATGCCTGCCTGGACGATCTGGCTCGGCAGACAGCGCGCGTTGATAGGTCTTGTCGAATTCCTCGAAGAGCTGGTCTCTCAGCGCTTCGAGCAGGGCATTCTTGCTGCGGTAGTGATATTGCAGCCCGCCTTTGGTCACGCCGGCGCGTTGTGCCACCAGGTCGAGCGTCACCGATTCAGGGCCTTGGGAGACCAGCAGGTCCCGCATCACGGACAGGCACTGGGCTCGGATTAGTTCGGGGTTCTTGGCGCGCTTGCTTGCTTCGGACATGATCAATCCAGCCAGATGGATTGATTATTCTAGCATTGTCGAGGCCATCGGCAAGACAACGCTGTCCGAGGCAGCGCCAAAAGACGCGCGGGCGTCTGCGCAGCTACGCTTTCACCTTCTCCGCCGCCTGGGCAATCCGGTCCCGTACGACGCCGATCGCCTGCTTGAGCGCGTAGACATCCTCAAAATAGCGCTCCGGAATCCGTATCCGGCTAGCATGCGCATCGATGTTCTCGATTTCATCGCGCCATTGCGCAATCTGGCTGGGGGTCGGCTGCGTGTTCGTCCAGATTTCATCCTCCAGCGCCTTGATTTCCCGGTACCAGACCACGAGCCGGTTTTTTATCCGCGCTTGCGCCATGCGTGGCAATGCCTGCAGCAAGCCGAGCAGCAAGGCCATGAAGGGGAGCAGGATCAGCAAGCGTCGTTCGATGAAGCTGGCAAGCCAGAACGGAAGGTAGCGCTGCAGGAAGGGACGGCCCGATTTGAAGTAGCGCGTGCTTTCGTCGGAAACGGGAAACTCACTGGTATTCAGGTTGGGAAACGTGCCGAGCGGCGTGAAGTAATCATCGCCGCCGTGGACGGATCTGGCGGCCTCCAGCAGCAGGTAGACCAGGGCGGGGTGCAGGGTGTCCTTGGATACGAGCAGGGCCGTGGCAGCAAGCAGCGTGACATCGGCCTGCGGAAGATCGTTGACGATGCTGGTGGAGGCGCGCGGAAAGACAATCTTGGACAGAGACGGGAATTTCTGCACGAGGGCATCGGCCTGGGCAAAACTCATCAGCTTCAGATTGCTGTTCAGCAACGTTTGCTGCATCTCGGCATCGGGCCGGCCGATAAAGAAGGCCGCATCCAGCCGGCCCTCTTCGAGGCCTTGATAGGCCTTCATGGCATTCATTTCCAGCAGCTCGGTATTGCTGGCCGTGATGCCGCTGTACGCGAGCAATACCCGGGCGACGTTGAGCAAGCCACTGCCGGGAACGCCGATGGCAACCCGCTTGCCGCGTAGCTGTGCGAGCCGGTCCACGGTGGCCTCGCCCCGGTAAAACACCCAGATCGGTTCATAGGAGACCGCGGCGATGGTTTGCAGGCCATCTGTTTCCTGCGGCGTGGCGGTGCCCGATTGGATGAAGCCTGCTTCGTATTCGCTGTCCGGGTTCTTCAGCCGCTCATAATTCTCGATCGACCCGGAAGAGCCGCGGATATCCAGCTTGATGCCGTCGCGCTTCAGGATGGGGGCGTAGCGCTCGGCAAAGCCGCGATAGATGCCTTTGTCGGCCCCGGTGGTGATGACGATCGTGCGCTGGATGGCGGGTTTGAGCACGATCGTCAGCGCCCAGCCCAGCGCTGCCAGCAGCAGTATCGCGCTAACGATGAGAAGCCGCCGCTGCCCCGGCGTCATGGGGGCCTTCTGGGTACGGTGCAGCGCTGGGTTGTGCCTGGGCATAGTCGGCCTCCGTCGTCAGGTCCCTCCCACGCGGGCCCAAGGAGGACGCGGGATCATGCTAGCCGCCGGATCGTTTGTGGGAAGGTCGCTCAATTGACCGGCTGAGGCTGCGGGAATGTCCACGCGCCGCTCAGTATCTCCGCGCGCGGGCGGTACAGCCGCACGGTGTAGTTCCAGCCCGGGACGATTGGCAGGCAGTTGGCTGCCTGCGCTTCACAGCCACCGAACTGCATCGTGATCGATCCGTCGCCGGCCTTCTTTGCCGTGAGATTGTTGAGTGTGTACGCGTTGGCCGGGTTCTTCTGGAAATAGCCCTCGGCGTTGTAGACGCTCACGGACCAAAAGGCATCCACGGGCACATCCTTGACGTTGAGCCGATAAACGGTCTTGCCGTCGTTCTTCGCCGGCGTGATGTTGAGGTAGGTGGCGTCCTCGTCCGGGTTGCCGCCCCAGGCTGATGCGGAGCCGATCAGGTGACGCACGGGCTCGACCTCCTCCTTGGTGCCGAATGCCTGCTTGAAGTCGGGCAGCGTCGAGGACAGCACCAGCAGGGCATCGCGGATCTTCTTCTGGCTGACCGGGTCCCAGTTGGGGATTTCAAACTTTCCTGGCGCCTTCCGGCTGACCTTGATGGCGTCCTGCAAGGCGTGGACCTGCTTGATGTCGTCCGGGCTGTTCGGGTTGACCAGGGTGCGCACCGCGACGGCTACGTAACGGGTGCCGACGTTCTCCCGGGTGAGCGTATGGGCGCCCGCGCCATAGAACACGTCTGGCACGTAGTGGTCTTCGTTGATGACCTGCAGCGCCATGAAGCGCTTGCCCGGGTCGGGCATGGTGATCGTCACCGGGCCGGCTTCGAGATCGAAGATGCCGGAGGTATAGAGCGTGTCGCGATTCAGGCGGATGACGCTCTGGTGATCGATCGATGCGGGCTCGCGCCGATGCAGCAGCTTGCCCACGCCGCCTTGCTTGGCCAGCCCGGCGAAGTACATGTCGCTCTCCGCTCGGACAAAGTTGTCGGCGGTCACCGGAACGGGGGCGCCACTGGCGGGCGCGGCAGCTGGCTGTGAATGGGCGGCGCTGGCCATGGACAGGGCGGCGGCGCAAACGCAGGCGGAGGTCAGTTTCATCTTCACGTTCGATCCCTCTTGGTCTGTTGGCATCGCGCATTGGCGAGCGGGATTCCTACAGACAGCACTTTCGCTGGTGCACGGGGGAAAGGGAATTAGAAAAATTGTTCCGGTGATATAAGCCGATTCAACCTCCCCGGTGGCGCCCGCCACCGCGCGACAATGCCCCTGCGGCCAAAACGAACCCAGCCCGGGAACCCCGGGCAAGGTCCATCACGCACCGTCGTCAAGCTGCTAAGCGTTGACGATCATCTCGAAACCGCCAAAGATCATCCGCTTGCCGTCGAACGGCATCGGCCCCTGGCTGCGCAGCCTGGGGTCTTCCATCGAGGCCTTCATGCCTTCGTCCCGGGCCTTGCGCGATGGCCAGGTGATCCAGGAGAAGACCACGGTCTCGTCCTTCTCCAGCTTGACGGCCATCGGGAACGAGGTGAGCTTGCCCTCGGGCACATCGTCGCCCCAGCACTCGACGAGCCCCAGCGCGCCATGATCCTTGAACACCACGGCGGCGGCCTCGGCGTGCGCGCGGTAGATGTCGCGCTTGGCCGTGGGCACGGCGACAACAAATCCATCGATGTAATGCATGTCCGATCTCCTTTGGGATTGCCTGCGAAGCGGCGAGCCTTGCGCGCGCCGTCATTGGGACGACGAACGGGAGCCGCCGAAATCGACAGGGCATGGGAGGAATGCTAGAAAAAAATACGCGGGGCAGGGAGGGCGGCCAACCGGCGTGGGCCGTGCACTGCGCGCCATGTGATCAATGGAAATCTTTCCGGCTGCCTTTCCATTTCCCTGGACTGAGCGGACACCAGCAGGGCCGGCAGCGGGCGGCGCCCGGGGAAAGTTGTACTTTTCTTCTGATTCAGTGGGGCCAGTACTTGCAAATTTCGTTACGTTGGGTAGAATTCGCAACCTCACCTAGCCCAGGTGGCGAAATTGGTAGACGCACTAGGTTCAGGTCCTAGCGGTGGCAACACTGTGGAGGTTCGAGTCCTCTCCTGGGCACCAAGATTGAAAGCAAAAGGCCTGCATCCGTGCAGGCTTTTTGCTTTTTGGTCTCCACTGCATCGTGTTTCGCGCGCGGCGTGCGCATCAGCATCCGAATTCACTTGATGTAACATCATCCGACTCATCTAGCCAAGGAGCGGGAATGTCAAAAGGTCGGGTACGGGTACGTGTATTGCTGGTTGTCGCGATGGCAGCGCAATTGCTGTCAGCCTGTTCGGGCGGCGTGACCGCGAATTCCATCCAGGCGATGGACCCGAAGCGCGTGCACTCCAAGGCCAGCGTAGGCGACCTGGTGCTGTGCCTGAAGCAGCGGCTGGGTGACGACGCCACCGTGATCGCGTACCCGGAACCCGGCAAGGTTGATATCCGGGTCGGGCGTGCGGACGCGGATGAATACAAGTTCATCCACCTGGTCAGCCTGCGCCGCGCTACCGAGGGCGTCGAAGGCACCGACGTCGAGATCCGCAGCTCCGGGGAATGGCACCCCCTGCTGAGCGCCAGCCGCGTCTCTGGCATGGTGGAAGACTGCACGCCGGGAAGAGCGCACTAAGCGCAACGCAGAATCCTTGCCGGCACGCCGCAAAGCGGCAAAGCGGCGAAGCGGTAATGGCGCTATGCCGTTACGGCTCCATCGTGCGCAGAAGGTGCTCCTGCAGTCGCGATAATTCAAGCGCGACGCCGTCGGGGAACCCCTGGCGGCCGCCGCGCTTGTCGATCAGCAGGTCGGCCAGGTAGGCCGTTAGCGCGGCTGGGTCGGCCCACAGCGCCGCCAGCTGGTTGCCGATGCGCGGAAAGCTGCGGCACAACTCCAGGGGCCGCGCCTGCGGTGGCAGCACGGCCAGCCATTTGAGCGCGTTGGCCGTGAGGGCCTTCGCTTCTGCGGATTCAGGTTGCCGCTGGCCAGTCCAGTCGGGCTTGCCATGCGTGGGCACGGCGCCATCCAGGATCAGCCTCGCTTCCTCGACGGTAACAAACTCGAATGAAAGGGGTTCCATGCCAACTCCGGATCAGATCTGTTGGGGGCGCCATGCCTTGTGGCGCTGGCACCTATTCTATCGGTTACGGAGCGTTTGAAACTTTCTGTAGCGCTTGCTACCGGCCTTGCTGCTGGTATGTGTACAGGTAGGCCAGCAGGTCCGCGATCTGCCGCTCATTGCTGATCCCCCAGAAGCGCATCCTGGTGCCGGGCACGACCTTGCTGGGCGACTGGATAAACGCGCTCAAGGTTTTCTCGGACCACACCACGCCCGATTTCTTCATCTCGGGGGAGTACTTGTAGTCGGTCGTGGCGCCGGCGACCCTGCCGAAGATCCCATTGAGCTGGGGGCCAAACGCGGCGCGCGCCGAGGGCCCGACGCTGTGGCAGGAGGCACACTTCGAGGTGAATACCGCCTTGCCCGCCTGCGCGTCGCCAGCGGCCTGCGCGGTTGCGTGCAAGGCTAGCGCCAGGGTCAACAATGCGGCTTTCTTCATGGACGGATGCGAGGCAACGGAGCAAACCTGGCATTATATTCGCCGAGGCAATGCGGCTCCCTAAGCCGTCTGGATGACCACCTTGCCGCGCACATGCCCAGCCATGCTCCTTGCCATCGCCTCGCGGGCAGCAGCGAGTGGATACGTGGCGTCGATTTCAGCGCGCAGCTTTCCGGACGCGTACAGCGAGGCCAGCGTGTGGAGCTGGGCGCCATCGGAGCGCGTCGCAAAGTGCTTTCCCGCTGCGCCGGCTTCCCGGGCGCGCCTGGCATCCGGTGGGCTGACGGTGGAGACCAGCACGCCGCCGCGCTTGAGTACCGGCCAGGAACGCCGTTGCGTGTCGCCGCCGACCAGGTCGAGGACAAGATCGACACCCGCAACCTTGGTGGCAAAGTCTTCCGCGGTGTAGTCGATCACCTCCGTCGCCCCCAGGTCTCGCAGGTAGCCCCGGTTGGCGGCCGAAGCCGTGCCGATCACCTGTGCGCCGGCCAGGTTTGCCAGTTGCACGGCCACGCTGCCGACGCCGCCGGCAGCGGCATGGATCAGGACTTTCTGTCCTGCCTGCAGCTTGCCGTGCTCGTGCAGCGCCTGCCAGGCAGTCAAGCCAGCCGCGGGAATACTGGCAGCCTCCAGGAACCCGAGATGCTTCGGCTTGCGGGCAAGGCGCCCGGCATCCACCACGGCGCGGGTTGCATAGCCACCGACGATGCCGATGAATCCCAGCACTTCGTCTCCCGGCGCCAGCGTGGTGACATTGCGCCCAACCGCGATGACAGTCCCGGCAGCATCCACCCCAGGCGTGATGGGCAACGGTAGCGGAATGAACGCCTGCATGGCGCCACTGACGATCTTCCAGTCGATCGGGTTGACCGAGGTGGCGGCAACATCGATCAGCACCTCGTCGTCGCCAGGGCGGGGATCAGCGAGTTCCTGCAGTGCTAATGAATCGGGGCCGCCGTAAGCGGCTACACGGATGGCTTTCATCAAAGGCTCCTTGAGGCAATGCCCACAATCGGGGTTTCCAGCGCCAGTGCGGCCTGCACGGGGTCGAAGTACTCGCGCAGGTGCGCGATCCTGCCATCGCGGGCGGTCAGGAAAACGACGTACTCCTGCCGGTAGACGCGCCCGGTCGACTTGATCAGCCCTTCGGCATGCACCCGCGCAACGGCTTGCTGGGGATCCGCCGCGGGCAGGATCTGCGCATCGAAGAAGCGGAATTCAGAAACCGCGCCGATGAACCAGGAGACATGGCGGATCACCGCGTCCCGGCCGCTCAATCGCGCCGGATGCCCGATGCCGGGCGCGTAGGGCAACTCCCACACGATGTCCTCGGCAATCAGTTCCTGCCATTGCTGGTTGTCATCAACCAGCCACCGGAGGTGTTGCTGCAATAGCTCAGCTGCGATGTTCATGATGTTCTCCATGCGTGTGGGGCACAGCAGTGGCGCAACGCGCCGCCAGCCTGCCGCTGCGGGTTCCCGGATTTTGGGTACGTGACATTCAATGCGCTGATGCGGCGCGCGTGCCGCGGGCTACCGCAGGCGGCCATCGGCACGTAGCTGCATGCCGATCCTGGCGATTTCGGCTTCGCCCTTGCGCAGCGCGTCGTTCGACGTATGGACGGAGTAGTAGCCAAGTGCCAGGTCGTGCGGATGGGGAACTGCCGATGCGACGATGAAATCCGCATCGGTTTCGGCAGTGAAATCGAGAGCGTCCTCGGACTGCGTGAAGACCGCGAGTTCGTCCTTCAGCCGCCCGCCGCCAGTCGCTAGCGTGCCGCGGTTGACGTGTGCCCAAGCCACGGTGTGGCCTGCGGGCGCCTGGTAGTGCCAGCGCTCGCCCGCGGCAAGGCGCACGTGCAGCAGTGCCGCCCCGGACGGTGCGGCTACCGGGCTGTCCCTGCCAGCCAGCGAGCCGAGTATCACGCGCGCCGGTCCGGTGCGCGGCACGGAGGACGCGGGCAGGTATTGGCTGTGCGGGGTGCCGTTCTCCAGGCTGCGCGGCAGGGCAAGCCATAGCTGGTAGCCCTGGACGCGGTCGCCCTTCGCGGGGCTGGCCGAGTGCCAGATGCCGTTGCCCGCCCGCATCCATTCCAGGCCGCCCGCCATCAACACGCCGGCCGCGCCGGTGGTGTCCTCATACTGCAGTTCGCCCTCGAGCAGCACGGTGAGGGTGGCGATGCCCGAGTGCGGGTGCATGGGGAACAGCGCGTCGCCGGAGGGGGCGAAGTCGAAGTAGTCGAGGAACACAAAGGGTTTGATCAGCTCGCCGACGTCGCCGGGACTGACGATCCGCGAGACGGCGCCATGGCGGCGGCCGCCAGTGCGAAGCACGATGCCACGGTTGCTTGCCGCATCCGGCCGTGCAGTGTGGTGATGGATCCGGGCCGGCTCCCCGGCGTGCCGGGCCTGCGCTGCGTTTTCCATGAAAGTCTCCTTCGGTGATCGCATGACCGAAGGTTAGGTGCTTGACATCTCTCTTGGTAGCCTATATTTCTCGATGAGATCCATCTAAGGAGTTGATACATGCTCGACGGCGTATCCCTGGACCAGCTCCGCACCTTTATCGCTGCCGCCGACGAGGGCAGCTTCTCCGCGGCGGGGCGCAAGCTGCGGCGCGCGCAGTCGGTGGTCAGCCACACGCTTGCCAACCTGGAGGGGCAGATCGATGTGCAGTTGTTCGATCGCAGCGGCCGCTTCCCGCGCCTGACAGAGCAGGGAACCGCGCTGCTGGCGCAGGCGCGTGTGGTGGTGGGCGGCATGGACGGCTTCAAGTCAAAGGCGCGCGCCATTGCCGAAGGGCTCGAACCCGAGCTGTCGGTGGTGGTGGATGTCATGTACCCGATGGCCCCGCTGACGGGGGCGGTCGGCGAGTTCCGCGACGCGTTTCCACATACGCCGCTGCGCCTGTATGTCGAGGCACTGGGCGCGGTCATGCGCCCGGTGATGGAGCGCGTTTGCCGGCTCGGCATCAGCGGATCGATGCCGGCCGTTCCCGAGACGCTGGACGCGGAAAAGCTGCTCGACGTGCCGATGGTGACCGTGGCCGCACCCTCGCATCCGCTGGCATCGCGCAGGGGCGTGATCCGGGTACGTGAGCTCGAGGAGCACGTGCAATTGGTCCTGACCGACCGGACCATGCTGACCGAAGGGAAAACCTTCGGCGTGTTCTCGCCGCTGACCTGGCGCCTGGCCGACCTGGGCGCCAAGCATGCCTTCCTGCGCGCCGGCTTCGGCTGGGGGCACATGCCAGCGGCCATGGTGCAGGGGGATCTCGATGCGGGCGAGCTGGTCACCCTGCGGCTGGAGAGCTTTCAGCCGCGTACGCCGCCGATCGCCATGTTCGCGGTCTACCGCAAGGACACGCCGCCCGGCCCCGCCGGCCGCTGGTTCCTCAACCGGCTGATGCGCACATCGCAGCGTCCGCCGAAATAGGCGCTGTCGCGGATCCGTGTCCGCTGTCCGTGTCCGCTGTCCGTGACCGCTATCCGGGGCGCCTCCACAAAGCGCCGTGGAGTGGGCCCTGTGTGTACCGCTCCTTCGCCTGCAACGTAAGCCAACCTGCACCCCGTAAATCCAATCATCGCGCTCGCGTGTGACCAGACGCTAGAATCCGCAAACACCTATGAGATGGGTTCATCAATGCCGCGCGAGAACTTTAACGACCTGCTTGCCTTCATTGCCGTTGCGCGCGAGCGCAGCTTCACCCGCGCGGCGGCGCAGTTGGGGGTGTCGCAATCCGCATTGAGCCACACGGTCCGCGCGCTTGAAACGCGGCTTGGCCTGCGCCTGTTGACGCGCACCACGCGCAGCGTTTCCCCAACCGAGGCCGGAGAGCGCCTTCTCCAGACGGTGGCCCCCCGCTTCGAGGAGATCGAAGCCGAGCTGACCGCGGTGACCGAGCTTGGCGATAAGCCCACGGGCACCATTCGCATCACGGCCACCGACTACGCCACCAAGACCGTCCTGTGGCCGAGGTTGTCCAAGGTGCTTCGGGCGTATCCGGAGATCAAGGTGGAAATCATCACGGATTACGGACTCTCCGATATCGTCGCGGATCGCTATGACATCGGTGTGCGCAACGGCGATCAGGTGGCAAAGGACATGATCGCGGTGCGCATCGCACCCGACATGCGTATGGCCATCGTTGGCTCGCCCGCCTATCTGGAACAGAGGCCGCTGCCGAAAACGCCTCAGGACCTGACCACGCACAACTGCATCAACCTGCGTTTGCCGACGCTTGGCGGCTTCTACGCATGGGAGCTGAAGAAAGGCAAGCGTGAAGTGCAAGTGCGGGTAGAGGGCCAGCTTGCCTTCAACGGTACCTATCAGATGCTGGATGCGGCGCTATCCGGGTACGGCCTTGCGTACGTACCCGCGGATCTGGCCCAGGCGCACGTGGCAGCGGGCCGCCTCGTCTGTGTGCTTGAAGACTGGTGTCCCACGTTTGCTGGCTTGCACGCTTATTACGCCAGCCGGCGCCAGTCTTCACGAGCGATGGCGCTTGTCATCGATGCGCTTCGCTACCGTGCGTAGCTGACGTAACCTGGCTCACGTACCTCACGCACCTCCCGTTCGATAGCGGCGCGGGCATTCATGAGGCCAGTTCATAAAGGCTTGCGGTTCTCCGGGCTTTTTCGATAGACGGTACGTCCCTATCATCTCAGCTGGCTTAACGCGCAAGGCCACGCGGCCAGCTTCGTCATCGGACACGCGCTCGCCGTCGATGGCGGCTACACGGCCCGATAAGCGTCCGTGCCCTGACAAACCGCAGGCACGGCCTGCGTGGAGAAATATGATGGATTATCGATATCTGGGCCGCAGTGCCTTGAAGGTTTCGCACTTGTGCCTGGGCGCCATGATGTTCGGCGGGGAGACCGATGAGGCCACCTCGAAGCGCATCATCGACAAGGCGTTCGACCAGGGCATCAATTTCATCGATACCGCCGACGCCTACCACGGCGGCCGTTCGGAAGAGATCGTCGGGCGCGCCATCGCCGAGCAGCGCGACAACTGGGTGGTGGCGACAAAGTTCGGGTATCCGACATCGCAAGGCCCGAACGAACAGGGGCAATCGCGCAAGTGGATTGTCCAGTCGGTGGAAGCCAGTCTCAAGCGTCTTGGCACCGACTACATCGACATCCTGTACTTCCACCGCGCCCTGGTCGATGCGCCGCTGGAAGAAGGCGTGCGTGCCATTGGCGATCTGATCCGCCAGGGCAAGATCCGATACTTCGGCATATCGAATTTCCGCGGGTGGCGCATCGCCGAGATCGTGCGCCTGGCCGACCAGCTTGGCATCGACCGGCCGGTCGCCAGTGAGCCGCTCTACAACCTGGTTGACCGCACTGCGGAAGTCGAGCAATTGCCCGCGGCAGCGCACTACGGTGTCGGCGTTGTGTCGTATAGCCCGCTGGCCCGGGGCGTGCTGACCGGGAAGTATGCAGCGGATGCCGCGCCGCCGGCCGACTCGCGCGCAGGCCGCGGCGACAGGCGTATCCAGCAGACGGAATGGCGGCCGGAGTCCCTGGCGATCGCGCAACAGCTCGCTGCCCACGCCGCCGCGCGCGGCACGACCTCGATCGCCTTCGCCTTGGCCTGGGTACTCAAGAACCGGCTCGTCAGTGCCACCATCGCCGGGCCTCGGACGCAGGCGCATTGGGATAGCTACGTCGAAGCGCTGAAGCTGCAGCTCGGCCCGGACGACGAACGATTCGTCGATAGCCTGGTGGCTCCCGGCCACGCGTCGACGCCGGGCTACACGGATCCCGGATATCCGGTCGAAGGTCGTCGAGCCGCTTGAGGCCGGCGTTGCTTCGGCTGCTTCAGTTGCTTCAGGAGATGGATGATGCAAAAACGTAGCCTGGCTGCTTGCGCAGAAGCCGTGGATCGGATCGTGCCGATTCCGGGCACCACCAAGCTGCATCGGCTGGAAGAGAACACCGGTGCGGCCACGGTCGAACTGTCGGCTGACGACCTGTCCGCCATCGAAGCCGCGCTGCGGCAGATCACGGTCGTGGGGGATCGCTACCCGGCTCACCTGCAGCAGCGCGTCGACCGCTAATTCACGCAATGTCGCCCGGAACCAGCACTGCCCCACGTCACGCCGCGAACGCGCACAGCTTGCGGATCCTTGCCATCCTGAGCACGTTGATGGCCTTTGCATCGATTTCGACGGACCTGTACCTGCCAGCGCTGCCTGCCATGGCCGTGGCGCTGCATGCGGATGCGGGTATGGTCGAGCTGACGATCTCGGGCTATCTGGTCGGCTTCAGCCTGGGCCAGCTGTTGTGGGGTCCTGTCGGCGATCGGTACGGTCGCCGCCTGCCGATCTGCATCGGGCTAGTGTTGTTCATCCTCGGTTCCGCGGGCTGCGCGCTGTCGACCAATGCGAGCATGCTGGTCGGCTGGCGCGCGCTGCAGGCCGTGGGTGCCTGCGCCAGTGTCGTGATCGCCCGCGCGATGGTGCGCGATCTCTATAGCGGCCACCGCGCGGCCCAGATGATGTCCACGCTGATGACGGTGATGGCCATCGCGCCGCTGCTGGGGCCAAGCGTGGGCGGGCAGATCCTGCACGTCGCGTCGTGGCGGGCGATTTTCTGGACGCTGGTGGGGGTCGGCCCGGCGACGCTCGCCATGCTCGGCGCTCTCCCGGAAACCCTGCCGCCGGAGCGCCGCAATCGCACACCGCTGCGCTGCGCGCTGGCCGACTACGCCGCACTGCTGCGTCATCGCCGGGTGCTTGGCTACGCAGGCGCGGGCGGTTTTTTCTATGGCGGCCTTTATGCGTACATCGCCGGCACGCCGTTTGCCTACATCAGCTATCACCAGGTCTCGCCGCGGCACTATGGCCTGCTGTTCGGCGCGGGCATCATCGGCATCATGCTCACAAACCAGGTCAACGCCAGGCTGGTGGCGCGGCTCGGCAGCGATCGCCTGATGCGGGCCGGCACCCTTGGCGCGGCGCTCGCGGGCATGCTGCTGGCGGTCGACGCATGGACGGGGTGGGGCGGGCTGATGGGCCTGGTTGTGCCCCTCTTCCTGTTCGTTTCAGCGACCGGGTTGATTGTCGCCAATTCGATCGCCGGCGCGCTCGGCAGCTTCCCGCAAGGCGCTGGCGCGGTGTCCGCGCTGATCGGCGCGATCCAGTATGGCACCGGCATCCTGGGGTCGGCGCTGGTCGGCCTGTTTGCCGACGGCACGCCGTGGCCGATGGGATGGGTCATCGCGCTGATGGGAATCGGCAGCCTGCTTTGCGCACGGCTTCTGGTGCCGTCCACCGGCGTCTTCGCTGGCAACGCAGCGGCTGCGCGCTGAGGCACGGCATCGGCGTGCGCTGGAACAAGGCGCTCACGCCAGCGCGATCAGGATCAACCCAGTTGCAATGATGACAGCGCCGATGGCGCGCGCGGCGCGCCCGCCGGCCGGTGCGAGACGCTCGACGGTGATGGCAGCCGTCACGGCAGCCATCGCGCGCAGGTCCATGATGCCAACGACGAGGAGGGTCGCTGTCAGGCTGGCACAGCTGCAGCTGCAGTGCAAGCCGAGTTGCAGGCCGACTCGCCACGCCGTGCCGGCATCCCCCCGCAGCCCGCGGCCGTGCCCGGGCGCCTCCCGGCAGCAGGTAAGGTGGTGTGCCTTCCAGGCGGTGAACTGGAGTGCGCCGGCGCTCAGGACGACCACGCCCGCCGCGACCGGAACCGCGCGCGCCAGCGCCGGCAGCCGCATCTCGAGCGCCGCCAGCGCGGCGCCCAGCGCAAAGGTGGCCATGCCGATCGCGGCCCACACGAAAAAGTACCCCACGCCCACCAGCGCGCTCAGCCGGCCCAGGCGCGTCCCGCCTGTCGTGCCGACGGCCTGGCGGTAGCGCCACAGCATGGGCACCAGCGACGGCAGCATCATCGCTGCCATCATCACGACCCACATGCCGAGGAACGACGCCGCAACGCCGGGCCATGTCTGCCCGCACATCCGCATCCACGCCATCGACATTGTCCAGCCGCCGGGCATCGGCATCGCGCCCATTGCCGACATGGACGCGGACCAGGCGATCGTCACCGCCGTGCAGGCGAAGAAGAGCAGCGCCGAGACGCCCAGGAAGGCTCGCGCGCAGACCATGCTTCGAGGTGCCTCCCGTCCCTCGGTTGCGTCTGCGTTGCCCATGGCCTGGCTCAGCGCTCGCCGTACTCGTCGTGACGGCGCCACCAGATGCCCGTCTCGTTGCGTCCTTTGGGGGCGCGGTCGAGCCATTGGTACATGCCCCAGAGGCCGTCCACCCCGCGCGCATAGGTGGAGTAGGTGTGATAGACCACGCCATCCTCGAGCGCGAATGCGCTCAGGCCCGGCCGATCGCGCGAGTACGTGGCTGCGTCGGTGCCGCATGTGGCTGCGAACCGGGCGACGGGCTCCGGGGCCGGTGTGGCGTCCATCGCGTGGCCGCCGCGCTTGTAGTTGTATTCGACGAACCCGTCGCGCTGCTGCGCCTCGGTAAAGGAGACGTTGGCATCGAAGTTGAAGTCGCTGCCGAGCGAGGACGCCCAGGGAAACGTCCAGCCCATTCGCTGCTTGTACGCCTGCAGTTTCGCGAGCGGTGCGCGCGACACCGCCGCAAGCGTGACGTCGTGGTTCGCCAGGTGAACCACGACGCCGTCGAACCCGTCCGCGATCGACGAGCAGGACGGGCACCCCGCGGTGTAGTCGGGCCCGAACATGAAGTGGTAGACAAGGAGCTGCGAGCGCCCCCGGAAGAGGTCGGCCAGCGAGGCGCTGCCTTCGTCGGTCTCGAACCGGTACGCCTTGTCGACCCGGACCCACGGCAGCGCCTGGCGTCGCCGCGCCAGCTCGTCGCTGCGCCGCGTCAGGTCCTTTTCCGCCTCGAGCAGCGCGAGCCGCGCTGCCAGCCACTCTTCGCGTGTCGCGGTCATGTGTTGCGTCATCATGCTTTCCTCCGTTGGGTGTCCATCGTCGTTCGCTCAGTACCAAGTACCAAGTACCAGGTACTAGGTACGATGTGCGGGTTGGTGGTCGTGATAGATTAGTGCCGGGCATCCGAACGATGGGAGTGACAAGTGTGGCGCGATTGGGATTCAGATGGATTCGCTGATCACGGCCGCGGCGCGCGCGCTCGCGGCGGGTGACCCGCTCGGCGCGCTGAACCGGGTCGCCCTGCGCAGCGACGCGCCTGCGCTTGCGCTGCGCGGCATCGCGATGGCGCAGCTTGGCGATCTCGTGCGCGCGAAGGCGCTGGTGCGAAGCGCGGCGCGCGCCTTCGGCCCGAAAGAGGCCGTGGCCCGCGCGCGGTGCGTCGTCGCCGAGGCCGAGATCGCACTGGCCTCGCGCGACCTGAGCTGGCTGGCGAAGGCGCTCGACGCGGCGCGCGCAACCCTGGAGGCGCACGGCGATCAGGTGAACGCCGCGCACGCGCGGTTTCTCGAAGCCCGGCGTCTCCTCCTGATAGGACGCCTCGACGAGGCCGAGCTTACGCTGGCCCAGCTTGACCCCGCGCCCTTTCCGCCCGCGTCCAGGGCCGCCCATGCGCTGGTCGTCGCGGGGATTGCGATGCGGCGCCTGCGCACGAAGGCGGCGGGGGGGGGGGGGGGGGGGGGGGGGGGGGGGGAGGGGGGAGGGGGGGGGG
>NZ_JBXAHA010000003.1:0-106923 GCF_058794615.1 Cupriavidus sp. GW823-FHT07A04 | reverse complement strand
CGCCCCCCCCCCCCCCCCCCCCCCCCCCCCCCCACGCCGGCATCCCCGCGCTGACGGCAGAGGTCCAGAGCGCATTCCTCGTCCTGAAAACGCCCGCGGCGCGCCTGATTGCGCGTGGCGAGGAGCGGTTCCTGCTGCTCGATGAGGTGGAAGCGTTGCTGGCGTCCAAGGCGCTTGTCGTGGACGCGTGCCGTCATGCCGTGCGTGACGCGGGCACGGTGGTCTCGCTGGCAAGGCGTCCGGTGCTGTTCGCGCTCGCACGCGCGCTGGCCGAAGCGTGGCCCGCGGACGTGCCGAGGGACGCGCTCGTTGCGCGGGCATTCCGCGCCAAGCATGCCGATGCGTCGCATCGCGCGCGGCTACGCGTTGAAATCGGGCGGCTTCGCTCGGTGCTCGGGCCGCTGGCCGGCGTGAGCGCGACCCAGCGGGGGTTTGCGCTGGTGCCGCGCGTCGCCCGTGAGGTTGTCGTGCTGGCGAGGCCCGTCGACGAAGCGCACGCGGCGGTGCTCGCCTTCGTTGCGGACGGTGAGTCATGGTCTAGCTCGGGCCTGGCGGTGGCCCTTGGCGCCAGCCAGCGCACCGTGCAGCGGGCGCTCGACGCGCTTGCGGCAACAGGCAAGGTGCAGTCGTTTGGCCGCGGGCGCGCGCGCCGCTGGCTGACGCCGCCCGTGCAGGGATTCACGACGACCTTGTTACTCCCCGCGCCACTGCCGGGTGACTAGAATGCGCTTCATGGATTGCACTTCACTACAGCGGATTCACTACAGCGTGACGAGGATGGAAACATGAAACGATCAGCGGCCGAAATCATTCGCGAGTATGGTCCCTTTCCGGGTGTCGACAACGTGCATGGGGTCACGTATGACGGTCAGCAAGTCTGGTTTGCCACCGGCGACAAGCTGATCGCGCTGGATCCGGCGAGCGGGAAGACGCTGCGCTCGATGGATGTCGCCGCACACGCAGGAACGGCCTTCGACGGCCAGCACCTGTTCCAGATCGCCGAGGATCGCATCCAGAAGATCGATCCGCAGACCGGCCGCGTGGTCGCCACGATTCCGGCCCCCGGCGGCGGCAACGACTCGGGACTTGCATGGGCTGAAGGGACGCTCTGGGTGGGGCAGTACCGGGAGCGCAAGATCCATCAGGTCGATCCCCAAACCGGGGAGATTCTTCGCACCATCGAGTCCAATCGCTTCGTCACCGGGGTCACATGGGTCGAAGGAGAGCTCTGGCACGGCACCTGGGAAGGTGAGCAGAGCGAGTTGAGGCAAGTCGATCCCCGCACGGGAAAGGTCCTGGAGAGCATCGAGATGCCAGGCGGCGTCGGCGTGTCGGGGCTCGAGTCCAATGGCAGCGACCAGTTCTTCTGCGGAGGCGGAAGCAGCGGGAAGGTAAGAGCCGTGCGCCGGCCCGGGCGAGGCGGCGCGGCCGGCAGCGCCGCCGGGATCCCTGTTGACGCCACTAGCAAATAACCGAAGCGCCCCTAACGGGCGAGGGTGGCGGCTTGAGGGGCCGCCTGATGCCCGTCGCTAAACGGTATATACTGTTTAGCCTGTTTCTGATTTGAGAATTACCGTGAATTCACCCATCATCAAGCCGCCGACGAAAGAGGTCTTTCATTTTCCGACGAGCGCGCCAGTAGCCGACAGCAACGCAGCCGCCCCCAAGGGGAAGACGCCAAGGGGCTCGGGTAGCAAGAAGGCCGTGACCAAGGCCGCAACGAAGGCCGAGACGAAATCCCAGAAGAGCAAACCATCGAAGGTGGAAGCTCGCACCGATGTGGCCGCGCCGAAAAAAGCGCAGGGCGCCAAGAAAGAAAAGGTGCTGCGTGACAGCTTCACGATGCCGAAGTCCGACTACGCGAAGCTCGCCGAGCTCAAGCAGCGGTGCCTCGACGCGGGCGTGCACATCAAGAAAAGCGAGATCCTGCGCGCCGGATTGCAGCTGCTTGCTGCAAGCTCGCCGAAGCAATTGCTGAGCGCGGTCTCAAAAGTCGAAGCCATCAAGACCGGGCGTCCCGCCAAGGCCTGAGCGGCGTGCCTGGGGCGGCGGGTTCCGGCAGCGGCGAGAGCGCTTCCGGCAGCGGCGAGAGCGCTTCGGGCCACGCCGGGCGCTCGTAGCGCGCCCGCGCGGCCTGCCGTCGCCGAAACATCGGCCTATCCGTGTTTTGCCGAGTCCTCGAACTTGGCAAACACCCGAGCCTGGACAGCATCCATGACGGCGAGGACCTGCGCATCGGCGGGTGCACTTGCTGTCACGCCAGTCGCGTCCTTCGGTTTTGAGCCGACCGGATAGCACACAAACTCCGTATCGAACCTGCCTGCCGATTCCTTCTTCAGGCGCCGGTTGAGTGCCTTGAGGTATTGCTTCTTGGTGGTCTTTGACATAGGTGCCTCGGTCCTCCGTGCAGTTGCAAATAGCGGGGCGCAAGCGTCGTGACGTAGGGTCCCCGTTTTCGTTGAAGTGCCTCCACGACTCTCTTCTTCGCCAACGATAGAACATAGTCCAGGAAGGTCCCATTGGTCAAATGTGCGCCCCGGGGCTGCTGGAGGTGGCCCAGTGCAGGCTCTGCGTTTGTGTCACCATCCAGGCACAGCCGCCAGGCAGGTCAACATGGCCAGATGTGGGTTGTTCGGGGTCGTCGCCGAGCAGGATGGCGCAGATGCCGCGCTGGCTCCGTGCGACCAGAATCGCCCCCAGCCGCCAGGTACTATCATGTGGCCCTGTCTACGATAGCGTGGAGCCCGAAATTAAAGCAGGCAAAGCTAACCCGATGTCCGGTCTGGACCGGCTGGGCAATGTTGACTTCCATACGTTGTACGCGCTTGCCGCCCTGTTGCGAGGCCGCAGCGTATCGCGCGCGGCGGCCCAGATGGAGGTGTCGCAGCCGGCTATGAGTCGAACCCTCGATCGCCTGCGCAACGTCTTCCAGGATGCCCTGCTGGTGCGTGAAGGCAACCATATGCTGCTGACCTCGCACGGCAAGGAGTTGCTGCCGATCGTGGAAAAACTGCTGGAAACCACGGCCCAGTTGGCGGGGGCCAATGCGCCCTTCGATGCCGCCACCCACGTGCGACACTTCTCGCTGGCCTGCAATGAGCATATCCAGCTCTCGCTGGCCCCCTCCTTGCTAAGCGCACTGCGGTGCGCCGCCCCCTCCATCACGGCACAGTTCAGTCCATTGCATCGGAGCGGCGCCGTTGATGCGTTGGCAAGCGGCGAACTCGATCTCTGCATCGGCTCGGCCTTTCCCTCCGCACCCGGGATCCGCACTCGGTTCCTATACTCCGAGGCCTTTGTCTGTGTGATGCGCAAGCCGCGCCGTACCGGGGCGAATGCACGGATAAGCCTGAAGGATTTCTGCAACCTGCCTCACCTCGACGTCTCGCCAACCGGCCTCACCCTGCTCGGTGAACTGATCGACCGGACCATCCGCAAGCAAGGTGGCTCGCGCCGGGTGGTGTACACCATTTCCAGCTTCATGGCGGCGCCGCAGATCGTCAGCGAGACCGACATGATCTGCGCCATCCCGGCAAGGACAGCCAGGCGACTGGCCTTGCCAGATAACGTTGCGGTGGCCGAACTTGCCTTCGAGGCGCCTGCCACGGATGTCTCGATGTTCTGGCACAACCTCACCCACCGCGACGCGGCCTGCGCTTGGCTGCGCGCCGAGATCAGCAACGTACTCCCCGCGCACTAACACGATTACAAGGTCATACCAGCAGTGGTATGGCTGATATATACCCACCCCGATTGGTGCCGTGTCTGTGGCTGTCTATTCTGCAGCCACGCGAGCCAGAGACAGAGCTCGCCCCCGATCAGTTAGCGTGGAGACAAGATGAACAGACGCACCTCACTGCGCCTTGCCGGAGCGGTCGCATTGCTCTTGCTGGCGCAGCCCTTCAACGCGGGCGCCTACCCTGATAAGCCAATCCGACTAGTCGTATCGTTCCCGCCCGGCAGCGGCGCCGATACTACTGCGCGCTATGTCGCGCAGAAGCTCGGTGAGCGGCTGGGCAAGCCGGTGGTGGTGGAGAACCGGCCCGGTGCCAACAGCTTCATCGCATCCATGGCCGTGGCCAGCGCGGACGCCGATGGCCACACGATCTTCCTGGCCAGCAATTCACCGATGGCGACCAATGTTGCCATCTTCAAGCGCTTGCCATACGACCCCGTGAAGGACTTCGCACCGGTGGCCCGGCTGACGCGTGGCGTGATGGCGGTGGTGGTGCCAGGCTCTTCGGGTGTGAAAACGATCGGCGACCTGGTAGCGCGCAGCCGGGCCCAGCCTGGCACGCTCAACTATGGCGCTGGTGCGGCCTCATACCAGGTCGCCACCGAACTCTTCCTTCAACTTGCCGGTGGCCGCGCTACGCCGGTGCCCTACAAGGGCGTGGCGCCAGCTTTGTCGGACCTGGCTGGCGGCCAGCTCGATTTCGCCTTTGTCGACCTCGGCGCCGTCGTTCCCTTTCTCCAGTCCGGCAAGGTTCGATTGCTGGCTGTGAGCAGCGATCGGCGCTTCGACGCCTTCCCCAAGGTGCCGACGCTGCAGGAGTCGGGCTTCCGGGACTACTACATGGTCAACTGGACCGGCGCTTTCGTTCCGGCTCGTACGCCGGCGTCCGTCGTCGACCTGCTCGACAAGCAGTTGCAGGCGATCTACCGCTTGCCCGAAACCGCGATGAAGGTGCGGCAATCCTACGGCGAGCCGTTTGTGGGCGATGCCAACGAACTGAGGCGCTTCCAGCTTGAGGAAATCAGCCGCTGGGAGCAGGCAGCCCGGCAGGCCGGGATACAGAAACAATGAGAGCCATATCATGACGACGAACCTGACCAAGAGCGTGACCGAGCAACTTCCGGCTCGCCAGCTTCCCCTTGCCGGCCTGACCGTACTCGACCTGGGCCAGATCTATCAGGGTCCCTACTGCGGCTTCCTTCTGGCGATGGCCGGCGCCGACGTAATCAAGATCGAACCACCACATGGCGAGCCGGTGCGCGCGCGCCGCGAGTCGCTGTTGCCCCTGGCCATGCTTAATTCCAACAAGCGCGGCATCACGCTCAACTTCAAGACCGAGCAAGGCCGCAGCGTCTTTCGTGACCTGGTGGCCAAGGCAGACGTGGTGCTCGAGAACTTCATGCCGGGCGTGATGGAGCGCCTCGGCCTCGGGGCCGAGGCGCTGCTGGAGATCCAGCCTCGCTTGGTCTACGCGTCCGCCTCGGGCTACGGGACCAGTGGGCCGAATCGCGATCATCTTGCCATGGACCTGACCATTCAGGCCATGAGCGGCGCCATGCACGTAACCGGCTATCCCGACAGCCCCCCGCTCAAGGCAGGGCCGGCCATCAGCGATTTCCTGGGCGGTATCCACCTCTATGGGGCCATCGTCTCGGCCTTGTTCGAGCGCGAACGCAGCGGCCGCGGAAGGATTGTCGAGATCGCCATGCAGGACACGATGTATCCTGCTCTCGCCTCAAACCTGACGATGTATTACGAGGACCCGGAACGCAATCCGCGCACCGGAAACCGGCACGGGGCGCTCGCAATGTCGCCCTACAACACCTACTCGGCCAAGGATGGCTACATCGCCATTATCTGCGTCACCGAAGGCCACTGGCCGGGGCTGTGCCAGGCGATGGGGCGCCCCGACCTGGGTGGACAGGAGCGCTACGCGACGCACGCCTCGCGTTGTACGGTGATGAGCGAGGTGGACGAACTGGTTGCCTCCTGGACCTGCAACCTCACGCGCGCCGAGATCATGACGGCTGGCCAGGCCCATCACTTTCCCTGCGCGCCGGTTCGCACGCTCGATGAGGTCGTGCACGACCGTCATATGCACGAGCGCGGCATGCTGAACTATGTGATGCATCCCAAGTTGGGCGAGGTGGTCCTGCCCAACAGCCCCTTGCGCTTTCACCAGTCGCCGCCGTTGGCACTGAGGCCCAACCCGGACCTCGGCGAGCACAACAAGGCGGTACTGAGCGAGCTTCTCGGACTGTCGGCCGCGGCAATCGACACCCTGCGCCAGCAAGGCGCGTTCTGAAGCAAGAACCAGCCTCCTGCCAAGAGAAAACACCAGCCATGTCAGATTTCGTCCAGATTGTCCGCGAGGACGGCATCGCCGTCATCACGCTGAACCACCCGCATACCCGCAACGCCATTGCGGACGATCTCCGCCAGCATGCAGGCGCTGGCGCACAGCACCGAAGCGCACCGTCAGGCGCTGCGCTTGATGACTGAACGCGTGGGGAGAAAATCATGAGCGCGGCCAGCCCCAATACCAACACCAATGCCAATACCAATACCAACGAGACCATCCTCTGCGACGTGGCGAACCGGATTGCCGTCATTACCCTCAACCGGCCGGACCAGCTCAACGCCTGGAACTCTGAGATGGAAGCTGGACTGCGCACCGCACTAGAGCGCTGCCGGGACGATCGCGAGGTCCGTGTGATCGTGTTGACCGGGGCCGGAAAGGCCTTCTGCGCAGGCGCCGACTTGTCGGCGGCGCGCGCGCGGCTGGCGGAGTCCAGCCCGCGACACGCCAGTACTACGGCGGCTCACGCGCCCAACGATGTCGCCGCCCGGGAGGACTTTGGCCAGCGCTACAGCTATTTGCTGGCGATCGGCAAGCCCATCATCTGCGCCCTGAACGGTGCCGCAGCCGGGGTCGGCCTGGTGCTCTCACTCTATTGCGATATCCGCTACGCCAGCCGCGAAGCGCGGCTGGTGCCGGCATTCGTGCGGCGCGGGCTGGCCGCCGAACACGGCATAGCCTGGATGCTGCCCAGGATGATCGGCCTGTCACGTGCGCTCGAGTGGCTGATGAGCGGCAGGTCAATGGGCGCGCAGGAGGCCGAACAGGCCGGTCTGGTTTCCGCCGTGTTCGAAGCCGATCGCTTCCTGCCGACGGTGCTCGAACGCGCCGCAGTATTGGCCGCCCTGTGCTCGCCTAGCGCAATGGCAGCGGCCAAGCGACAGTCGTACCGCGCGCTCGGCCAGACTCTAGGTGAAAGTGTTGCGCAGGCCGAGCGCGAGATCGCGGCTTCATTGCAGGGGACCGACTTCCGTGAGGGCGTAGCGGCGTTCCTCGACAAACGCCAGCCTTCGTTCTCGGGACTGGGACGCTGAGCGGCGTGCCTGCACGGCCCATCCCGGCCAGTTTCGCTTGTTCGACTGTTCGACTGTTCGACTGTTCGACATTGGTGTCGGGATCGTCGACAATCTCAATGCTCTTATTCGGTATTGCGTTCCTCACTTTGTGCGGCCTTGGCGGCACAGGGCAATGTGACGGCGGTCGATGGATACCGAGCCGCATTCCCGGACGTCTTATCTGATTGACCGTTGAGAGATCCCCACGATGTCAGCGTCTTTCGTCGTAGCAGCAGTCCAGTCCATTTCCGTCGCCGGTGACATACAGCAGAACGTCGACCGGCATCTCTCGTTTTTACGCGAAGCCGCCGCGAGACGCGCGCGTCTCGTCGTCTTTCCCGAGCTTTCGCTGACCGGATACGAGAGCACCATTGCGAACGAAGTCGCAATCCACAACGACGACGCGCGACTCGCGCCCCTGCGTCACGAATGCACGCGAAGCGGACTGACCGCCGTCGTGGGCGCTCCCTTGCGCTTCGACGATGGGGTGCGGATCGGCGCGCTGACGTTGACACCGGACGGCAAGGTCACCAGCTACACGAAGCAATACCTGCATCCAGGAGAAGACGCGACCTTCGCGCCCGGATCGGGCGGGCCGCCGATTTCCGTTGACGGCGAGACTGTCGCGCTCGCCGTTTGTGCGGACACGGGCCATCCAGAGCATGCAGCGCAAGCATCCACCATGGGTGCGATCCTGTACGCGGCGGGCGTGCTATTCACCGCGAACGGTTACGCTGCGGATACCGCGTTGCTCCGGCGCTATGCGGCACAGCACCGCTTCGCCGTGCTGATGGCTAACCACGGCGCAGACACAGGCGGATGGTCATCCATAGGCAAGAGTGCGTTTTGGGACGAGCACGGCCGCTGCGTCGTCGCGGCGGACGGACCCGGGGCCGCGCTGGTCATCGCGAGCAGGGCCGACGCCGGCTGGCACGGTGAAGTCGTCTCGTTGCGATGAACCCATTTGAGTGGTGCATCTGTATCGCCACGCCGTGTTGGGGGCCGGGCAAGCGAAGCGTGTTGACCGCTAGCCCGACCTCGGCCACTATTGCCGCGTGAGCATCAGGTTCAGGTTCTGAACCGCAGCGCCGGATGCGCCTTTGCCAAGATTATCGAACACCGCGGACAGCAGGACGTGCCCGTGTTCCATGTTGGGAAATACGCTTAAGCGCATGTCGTTCGTACCGTTCAGCACTTGTGGATCCAGGTGTTTCAAGGCGCACGATTCGTGCAGCGGCAAGACATGGACGTGGGCCGCCTCGGCATAGTGGCGTGCGAGGCATGCCTGTAACGTGACGCCATCCACGTCGGGTGCCAGCAGCCGCAACGCCAAGGGCACCGTCAGCACGATGCCCTGGCGGAACGCACCCAACGCAGGGACAAAGATGGGACGCTGCGCGAGCCCGGCGTGCTGCTGGATCTCCGGGGTGTGCTTGTGCGCGAGTTCCAGACCATATACCTGGTATGAAGGCGCGTTGACGGCACCCTGTCCCTCATGTTCCTCCACGCCGGCACGCCCGCGTCCGGAGTAGCCCGACACCGCATGAATGCTGATAGGGTAGTCGCCTGGTATGAGCCCGGCCTGCAACAGGGGACGCAGCAAGCCAATCGCGCCGGTCGGATAGCAACCGGGATTGGTGACCCGACGTGCGTTGGCAATGCGCTCAGCCTGTCCCTGCGTCATTTCCGGAAAGCCGTACGTCCAGTCCGGCTGTGTGCGGTGGGCGGAACTTGCGTCGATGACCCGGACGGCAGGATTCACAATGGAGTCCACTGCCTCGCGCGCGGCAGCATCCGGCAAACAGAGGATGGCGATGTCGCAGGCATTGATGGCTTCTGCGCGACGCCGCGGATCCTTGCGTTCCGCAGCGGCAAGCGTGAACAGTCTAAGGTCGGTCCGGTTGCGCAGCCGTTCGTGGATTTGCAACCCGGTGGTGCCTTGGTCGCCGTCGATGAAAACAACGGGAGAGCTCATACGTGGAATACTCCGGTGACTGTGGGTTTTGACAAGGAGAACGAGCCCCTATGTTCCATGGACCGCTAGAATAGAGAAAGTTGTATTTCACAACGTGAATATTCAGTTTTTCTGAATCTGGACGCCAATATGCGAGAGATCAGCCTGGACCGTTTGCGCACTCTGGTCGCCATTGCCGACCGTGGCTCATTTGTCGAAGCGGCGCGTGCATTGCACCTGGCGCCGCCAACGGTCAGCCTCCACATCGCTGAACTCGAAGACCGCATTGGGGCGCCGCTCCTGTCGCGCAAGCGCGGACATGTCAGGCCGTCGGCGATAGGGGAGGTGCTGGTGGAGCGCGCGCGTCGACTGCTGGCCGATGCGGAGCAGGCGTTAGACGATATTCAACGCCAGGTGCAGGGGCTCGAAGGGCGCGCGCGGCTCGGTGCGTCGACTGGCGTGATCGCGCACCTGTTGCCGCAAGCGCTTGAGGTGCTGCGCCAGCACCATCCCGCTATCGACATTCAGGTTGCAGTACTCACTTCGCATGAAACGCTGTCCCGACTGGCGGATGGAACGCTGGATGTTGGGCTGATCGCGCTGCCTCAGCCCCCGGTGGCTGGACTCGTGATAAAGCCTTGGCGCCGCGACCCCGTGATGGCCTTTTTGCCGGCGCATTGGCGGTGTCCGGCCCGCGTCACGCCGGAATGGCTCGCTGCCCAACCTCTCATTCTCAATGACGCGACCACGCGTCTCTCGCGTCTGACTGCGGAGTGGTTCGCGACCGGGGGGCACCATCCTGCGCCGCGCATCCAGCTCAACTACAACGACGCGATCAAGAGTCTGGTAGCGGCAGGTTACGGCGCAGCGCTGTTGCCCCATGAGGCCACTACGCCATTACCCGATGGGCGCATCGTCATGCGTGCGCTGCGCCCGGCGTTGTGGCGCCGGCTCGGCATTGCACATCGTGCGGGGTACGTTGAGCGTTCCACGCAACACGTACTCGATGTGTTGTGGGATCTGCGATTGGCGTAGGCGTTGCCATTTTCCAATCGCCATTCGCCATTCGCCGCTTCGGTTCGTTCTTGCTGGGACAGTAGCTTTATTGCATGTCATGCCGAACAAGCGCGGCCGGTCGACATCGACGCCTAGATCGTTGACAATCGTTTTCCTTGCGTAAGCAAACAGGAGCCCACTTTGCCTTCAACGAATCTGCGTCTCTACGCCGACGCTCAATTCGCAAGTCCATATGCGATGTCGGCCTTCGTGGCCCTTCACGAAAAGGGATTGTCGTTTGAGCTTGTCACCATCGACCTGGCCAACAATGCGAACCTCGAACCTGGTTATGCACAGAGCTCACTCACGCAGCGCATACCTACGCTGATTCACGGCAGTTTCGCTTTGTCCGAGTCGTCAGCCATAACTGAATATCTCGACGAGGTTTTTCCGGGCACCTTGTTATACCCAAAAGATGCGATCAGTCGCGCTCGGGCACGCCAAGTCCAGGCGTGGCTGCGAAGCGATCTTATGCCCATCCGGCAGGAGCGCTCCACTGAGGTGGTATTTTATGGCGCTCCCGCAGCGCCCCTATCTGCTGCAGCACGTACGGCCGCAGGAAAACTGTTTTCTGCTTGCGAGGTGCTGCTTACCGACCACTCACCGAACCTCTTTGGCGAGTGGTGCATCGCAGACGTCGACCTCGCTCTGATGCTGAACCGGCTCGTCCTCAATGGTGATGCGGTGCCGGGAAGGTTGGCTGACTACGCTGCGCATCAGTGGCAAAGGCCGTCTGTTCAGCGTTGGATCGCCCTGAATCGCCCCCCGCTGTGAAACCCTCGAACTCGCCGCGCTTTGAGTATGCGACCGGCTAGTTGCTAGCCTCGCACCGCGCTCCTGAAGGCGGCTGAAAGCACGGCAAGCGCATCGCGCGGCCGGCCGTCGTTGACCCGTGAGTGAAGCAGAACCGGCAAGCGTGGTAAGTCAGGCAGCCCGAGCTTGGGGCCTACGTCCACTGCGCCCAATGGCAGCATGCGAGGAGCCAATGCTGCTACGCCGAGCCCCGCCACCACGGCTGCAGCGACTGCAGCAACGCCGCCGCCGACGAAAACTTCTGTCCAAGGCAAGCCTGCCGCATCGAGAAGCTGGCCGGCCATCGCACGCACACCGCAAGGTTCAGCAAGTGTGGCAAGCGGCAGGGGCTCGCCGGCGCGATGCTCCCAGCTTGGCGCTGCGAACCAGCCGAATTGCTCGTCGGTAAGAATTTCTCCGTCGCTTCGACCGACATGCAAGCGGACGATCACCGTGTCGAGTTCCCGCCGGTCGAAACTTTGAAGCAGGTCACCCGACGAGCCGATCCGGATCTCGATCAGCAGTTGCGGGCTTTGCGCGTTCATGCGCGCGATCAGTGCGGGCAGCTCCGGTCCCGCAACATGGTCACTGATACCAATGACGAGACGCTGCCGGACCCCGGCAAATCCAGCGAGCGCGCGATCAGCCGCAAGCCTATCGCCAGGCGATCTTCGACAACCTGTATCGCACGCTGCACGAAACGTTCAACGTGCCCGAGGGCGACCAGTTCCTGACCATCACGGAGCATGACGCCGCGAACTTCCGTTACGGCGCGTCCTATCTTGGCATCGCCCGGAGTGACGATCTCGTGTTCATCCAGATCACCGCGAACAACACCCGCACCGTGGAACGGAAAAGAGTGCTGTTCCAGCAGATCGCGGAGTTGCTCGGCGAGAGCCCCGGCATCCGGCCGGAGGACGTGTTCGTGAGCCTTGTCGAGGTCGCAAAGGAGAATTGGTCCCTCGGCAACGGCCTCGCGCAATACGCTTGAGTCGGTGGTCGGTGCTGTTGATCGCGGCCACCATTTGCCGGCTGCTTCGCGACGCGCGACACAAAATTTGCGTGAATGTCCGTCGTCGAGAAAGTTGGTCGACCGCTGAGGGTTGACAAGAGCCGAATGCGACACGGCTGCCGGAGGTCGCTTCACGGGGCCAGTAACAGCCCTTCGGGCGTGTCTCACGAATGACGACTGCTGGGTGCGAAGCGGCCATTAGGGGTTTATATGCCATGCCCCCGTTTGGCAAATTCTCCGTCAGAAGCGCAAGATCTATGGATAGAACGTTTCGCCACGGTTCAGCATGTTGACGAATTCCTCGATTTTACGCGCCCTTGTTTCTGGTTTTTTGGCATTCTGTACCCGAAACAGGATGGCATAGCGGTTACGGCTGTTCAGTGTTGCAAAAAACTTCTTGGCTTCCGGATTTGCGTCCAAAGCCACCTGCAGGTCGTCCGGCACTATCGAGTTACTGGCCGACGTATAAGCAGCCTTCCAGCGGCCGTCCTTCCTAGCTTTCTCGATTTCGCACATGCCGGGCGGGCGCATTCTGCCTGCGGCGATCAGCGCTTCAGCCCTGTCTTTGTTAAGTTTGGACCAGATGCTTTTTGCGGAGCGTGGGGTGAAGCGCTGTAACCAGTATTTCTCGCTCTCAGCCTGCTTTTGACCATCAATCCAGCCATAGCAGAGGGCGCTTTCCAACGCCTGTTCGTAGGTTACGGTTCGCTGCTCGGTGCCTTTTTTCGCTAGACGCAGCCATGCTCCCGTCGAAGTGCTGCCGTTTTGCCCTAACCAACTTTCCCATTCGGTCTGACTTGTAAATGTTAGAACGCATTCGGTCATGTCACTATCCTGAATGGTTGAGTACATGCGCGGGGAAGGCGTCCGCAGTCTAACAGTGCTTATACGGGCATCAACGTCCGTGGTGCGAACCAAAGACCGGTCTCTCAGTAGCCACTAGCCCGTCGGCTGGTTTGGGTCGGTCTGAGACGGCCGGCCCTGGCGGAGGGCCGAAGTCAGAGTCCGGCCATCTTGAGTCGTCCACCGGACGACCCGCTGACGGTCGCATGTAGAATCCAGGCGGCGAAAATTGTAACAGTGGGAAGGTCAGGAGCTACTCAGTGCTGTTAGCGGCCGGCATTCGCCGTGACACCATCCTCAAACCACGACCAACATCACGCACGACCAAATCGAAGCCGCCAAGGCGATCCTTCTCTCCAAACAACGGGTTTCGACCCGCCTTCTGCAACGCACCCTGAAATTGCCCTACTCAGGCACAGAGGCAGTTCTCAATGCCCTGCAACATCAGGATGTGTTGACCCCTCGCCTAGATGGCTTTCGCCGGTTGACGAAGGCGTTCGAGAACGAAGACACCACGGCTCGTGTTTCGTTCGTGCGGTTCGTCTTCGAATCCGTCCGCTATTGTTCGGAAATGTGGGAGGAAGGAAATAGCGGCCACACGAAGATCGTGAAGCTTCTGCGCCCCTCCTCGCAGGTCGCGCCGCTCCAGCTTCGGAAACTCGTACTCCATGCGTGTTTCCAGACTCGGCGGATGGGGTTGCTAGAGGCATCGATGGCGTTAGTTGAATACTGCTGTGACCGAGGTCTTGCTCCTGCGGTCGACGACGATGACCTTTCCGAGTTGGGCATCATGTGCTCGTCCGCCTCACGTCCATTCACCTTGGTCAGCGATCCAGCAGCGATAAGGAAGCGCTCCTTCGTCCGACTGGCTTGCTACCTAAGCCTTCGAGGCATGGACTCCGACACGCGTTGCTTCGAGTATTTTCTCCGCGGCGTGTACGACGTACCGACGGGCCAGGGGAAGAATGGAGGAACCTACAACGAGCACGTGGTGCCGCTTGCCTACATCCGAAAGCACTGCGTGCACCTATTGACGCAGGGAGGTACGGCCGAGCAAGCCACAAGCGACATCATCCGGTTTCTGGCAATCGTAAAAATCACCGACGACGAGCGAAACTATCTGGATCGCAGCATCAGCTCCGGTGGGCTAGGGTTGCAGGTCGACATGCCTGAGGCTTGGTACCCCGAAGTGGGGGACATCTTTGCGCGCCTCCACAAGGCGGGCATCGAGTTTCAGATGTCGACGTGACCGGCATAAAGGCAGAAAAGCTCATCGCCGCTCTTTTGGGGAAAGACCTGATCCGACGGCCGCGTTCGGCCACACTGAGACGTTGGCGGAGTTTGTGCGAATGGCCGCTTCGAAGATGAGGATTCAACCGGTCAACGCAACACACTAATGGCTGCGTGAGCAGTGAAGGGTGTTGCATCGACCGGTTGAATCCTCAAGATCGTTACGGCCGTTCGTCGATCCAAAAGCACAGTACGGCAATTGATGCTGCGAATGTCCTTGCCACTCGATCCCGACGAAACAGGACATGCAATACGGCAGCGCCGAGGAGGCCTGGCTGTGGCTGTCCGCCTGCCGGCAGAAACATGCAACGCCGGGGCGGCAGAGCAAGTGGCTCAGACTACGCGGTCGGAACAGTTCCGCCGTCGATGACGTACTCAGTGCCGGTGATGGCGCTGGCCCGCGCGGAGACGAGGAAGCCAATGAGTTCTGCCACTTCTCGGGGAGAGCATGGCCGGCCGAGAGGAATGCCCCCGAGCGAATCCATGATGATCTTGCGGGCGCCTTCCATGTCGATGCCGTTCTGCCGGGCGATCTCAGCAACGAGACCCGCGGCGGCATCTGTCTCGACCCAGCCGGGGGAGACACGCACGACGCGAACGCCTTTCGGACTGACTTCCCTGGACAAGGCTTTGCTGTAGTTCGACAGGGCAGCCTTGGCGGCGGCATAGGCAATCGTGGCCTCCGGCAACGGTAACTGCCGCTGGATCGACGTGACGTGGATGATGACGCCCGAGCGCTGCTCGGCCATCAAGGGCAACAGCGCGCGATCGATCCGCACCGCCGGGAACAGGTTCAGGTTCAATGCCTTGTGCCATTCGTCGTCGTCGAGCACCCTGAAGCCACCCGCCGGCGCAGATGAGCCACCCGCCACGTGCACGACAATATCGACGCCGCCGAGCCGTTCGAGCACGGCGTCGACAATGGTTTTACAGCCCTCAGCCGTCGTGATGTCCGCACCGATGAACCTGTCTTCGGAAAGGTCATCGGGACGCGAACGTGCTGTCGCGAGGACGTTCGCGCCGGCCTTGCAAAGGTGCGCGACAACGGCTTTACCGACTCCTTTGGTCCCGCCTGTGACAAGCGCCCGAAGGCCCTGAAGTTCGGGTGCGGCGCTCATCAGTGAATCTCGAGAGACGCGATCTTGCCGCCAGCCAGGACAAACGTGTAGGTCAGCTCGACCGGGCTACCGGGGAAGGCGCCCGTGAGCCTCGCGCGCATCGTGACGGCGGTGCCATCCTGGGACAGGTCCAACGGCTCGACGTTGTACTGGTATCTGGCTTTGGTGTCTTTCTTCCAGGCCTGGATGGCTTCGAGCCCCTCGATAGTGCGGCCCTCGTCGCGCACGACGGCGTCGGCAGCGAAGCAGTTCGCAAGAGAGGCAGTGTCGCTTGTGGTTTCCGCGTTCAGATAGGCATCCAGCGGCGGCGGCAGGGTCATGTTCATCGGACTTTTCCTGAATGTCACGTTTGCATGTCCCAATGATGGCGCTATAGTTACCACATCGCAAGAACGCACTAAAAAGTAAGTAAGCCGTGCCTAACCGAAAAGCCTACACTCCTGCGACCGCCGCGGTCGATGTCGAAGCGGCATTCAAGCTACTGGAAGGTCGTTGGAAGCTGGTGATCCTGTTTCACCTTTTCGGTGGCCAGGTGCGGCGTTTTTCGGACCTCGAGAGGCTGATCCCCGGCATCACGCAAAAGATGCTTGCCCAGCAGTTACGCCGCCTCGAAGAGGACGGCATTGTGACGCGCACGGTCTATCACCAGGTGCCGCCGAAGGTGGACTACCGCCTGACCGATTGGGGCCAAGCGCTCTGCCCGGCACTGGATGCGATCCTGAAATGGGCGGGGCGCCGTGAAGACTTTCCATCGGCTGCGTCGAGCGTGCGTGCCTAAGGCTGACAGACCTGTTTTCCAGAATACGAATTCTGTGGGTGGTCGACGCGGTGTCTGCTGTAAGTTAACGGATGCGTTTGCATCGGTTTGGGGTGCTCTCCCAAAATTTTCAGAATCACACCGTCGGGTCGCGCTATGGTCGGCCCGCGTCAGCGATCCGCCACTTTCTGTGATGGCCGACGAGATGAAGGCCGACGCGTTATCCGGCGGCCGTCTCATGTTGCTCCCGGAACGGACGGTCGTAGAGCTTGTCCGAGCGGCTCAATCGGGGCGGGAAGGGACGACCGGGAAACTGCGGGCCGGGGTCCCTCCCCGGTCATCTTCAGACGTTTGCCCATAGTTGCGCAGAGCCATTCGAGCGACAGCTCCACCGGGCAACGGCCTTTCGTCCTCCGGTACTCATAAACGTTGGAAGTCCTCCTTGCCGCCTAGCGAGTCGCTTCAACGAGCGCTTGGGTTGCGCGATCACGAAACAGTGAGAACGGCCTTCGGCTCGAGAAAAGCCTCGAGCCCAAACGTTCCGTACTCGCGGCCGATACCAGATTGCTTGAATCCGCCGAATGGCGCGGCCGGTTCGTGTGCCAGCGTGTTGACTAGCACTCGACCCGCGTCGATTCGCCGTGCGAGCTCGCGCGCACGCTGGTCATCCGCCGAAAACACGTACGCTTGCAAGCCGAAGTTGGTGTCGTTGGCGATTGCGACCGCATCTTCAGTATCGCGGTACGCGATAATCGACAGCACAGGACCGAAGATCTCTTCGCGCGCAATCGCCATGTCGTTGGTTACATCGCTGAAGACGGTCGGACGTACGAACCATCCTGCATCGATGCCATCTGGCCGGCCTTCGCCTCCCGCGATCAGACGCGCGCCTGTGTCGATGCCGATCCGGATATAGCGCTGTACGCGTTCCCACTGCTTCTGGCTGACCATTGGGCCGACAGTCGTCCGCGGATCGCGCGGATCGCCTGCCTGCGTGCGCGCAACTTCTTGCTGCACCCGCGCTTCGAATTCCGCGAGCCGCTGCTGCGGAACTAGAATACGCGTGCCCGCGATGCACGCCTGGCCGCTATTCATGAAGCCGGCCTGAATCGCGAGCGGCACCACCTCGTCGAAGTTTGCGTCTTCGAGCACGAGTACCGGCGACTTGCCGCCAAGTTCGAGCGTCACGCGCTTCAACGTCTCCGCACCCGCGCGCAGAATCGTCTTGCCGACTGCGGTCGAACCGGTGAACGACAGCTTTGCGACATCCGGATGGGAACTGATCTGCGCACCGACCGTTTCGCCGCGTCCCGTTACGATGTTGAACAAGCCCGGCGGCAAGCCGGCTTCGTGCAACGCCTCGGTGACGACGCGTGTCTGGATCGCGCTCATCTCGCTTGGCTTGATGACGGCCGTGCAACCCGCAGCCAACGCGGTGGCGAGCTTGCCGCAGATGAATCCCGCGTTGCTGTTCCATGGCGTAATCAGACCGGCGACACCTAGTGGCTGCATCACGACCTCGGCAATACCCGCGCGACGCGTGAACGCATAGTCCTGCAGCACCTTCGCCGCTTCGAGCAGCACATTGCTGGCATGCTGCGCCATCCAGCGGCCGCGCGATATGGGCGCGCCATATTCCTCCGTGATCGCCTCGTACAGTTCGTCCTCTTTGGCGACAACGGCTTGGTGCATGCGCTTGAGCATGTCGATGCGCTCGCTCTTGCTGGTGCGGGAAAACGCGGGAAACGCGCGCTTTGCTGCGGCGATCGCATCGCGCGCGTCCTGCGCATCGGCGAGACGCACGCGGCCAATTACCTGCTCGGTCGCTGGATTGAAGAGGTTGAACAGTTCGTCGCCGTGCGGTGTGACGAAGGCGCCGTCGATATAGATTTTGTCGATGATCTGCATGGCTGCTCCCAGAAGACGTTCCAGATCACTAAAGATAGACCCGATGCATTGCCCCGACTAGTCATACAATACGGCATGTATCATTGAAAAATATAGGATAATGAGGACATCGGGCTTGGGCGAACTGGAGGCGGTGCTGGCCGTCGCGCGTCATCGCAGCTTCCGCGCGGCCGCGACGGATCTGGGCATGTCGACGTCTGCGCTCAGTCATGCCGTGGCGGCGCTCGAAGCGCGTATCGGCGTACGGCTCTTCAACCGCACGACGCGCAGCGTGTCATTGTCGGAAGCCGGCGTGCAGTTCGTCGACAGCGTTGCGCCTGCACTCTCCACGATCCGCGTCGCGATCGAGCAGGCCGGCAGCTTCCGTGACACGCCGTCGGGCACGCTGCGTATCAATGCGTCAACCGGCGCGGCCAGGCAGGTGATGCCGCTCTTCATCGAATTCCTGCGGCGCTATCCGGAGATGAAGCTCGACCTGGTCACTGAAGGGCGCCTGATCGATATAGTTGCCGAAGGCTTCGATGCTGGCATTCGGCTGACTGAAACGGTGCCGCAGGAAATGATCGCGGTGCCGTTCGGGGACAGGCAGCGCTTTGCCGTGGTCGGCAGTCCAGCCTATTTTGCGCAGCAAAAACCGCCGCGCACGCCCGCCGATCTGAACGCACACCGCTGCATCCGCTCACGCATGCCGAGCGGCGCGATATATCAGTGGGAGTTCGAGCGGCACGGCGAAACGTTGCGTATCGATGGCAAAGGCGCGCTGACGCTCGACGAGCCGGGCCTGATGCTGGCGGCGGCGCGTGCCGGTCTCGGTCTTGCGTATCTGACCGAATGGAACGTCGCCGCGGATCTGGAAGCTGGCACGCTGGTTCGCGTGCTGGACGATTGGACGCCCCCGCTCGACGGCCTCTGCCTGTACTATCCGGGCCGCCGCCACGTGCCGGCCGGACTGCGCGCGCTGATCGACATGATCCGCGAACACACCGACGCGCGGCGGGCACGCCATCAGCGCACGTCCGCATAGGGCAAGGAGCCCGGCGAACGGACTTAGTGCGGCGTTACGAGGTACGGACGACCGGTTGAGTCCGCAGTCGACAACGGAAGTTCGGAGCTCAGCCGGGTCGATCGAGCGCTGGCTGGTGGCGAACTTCCAGGTTCGGCCAGTTTGCGACGATCCTCGTCCGAGATCGAATGACCGCAGCGGGCACGAAGATAGCCACACGTTTGCGCACCGCCTCATGACCCTGTTCGTTCGACAGGCGTCTACAAAATCACCCCAACAATCGTTGCTCAAGCCATCTGGGCTTGCCTTCACTTCTAGCCACTGAAAGCGCTTTTCACATTGCGGAATTCACGCCGAGTTTCCGCAGTGTTTTGTTTTCGTTCCTCGAAAACGCGTTCCGCATCGCGAAATCCAAGGCCTATCTCATTGAAAAATAAGGATAAACCAACTCTTATGTCTTATATAAGACTTCACCGCAGTGCACCAGAAGCGCCATACAATGATTCCACGCTGCCTGCTTCGACATTCATAGATCCGTAGCGGCACACGCCCCCCTTTCTTCAAACACGCTTAGGAATTTGACATGGCCCAGTATCAAGACGACATCAAGGCAGTTGCCGGTTTGAAAGAGAACCACGGCAGCGCATGGAATGCCATCAACCCCGAGTATGCTGCCCGCATGCGTGCCCAGAACAAGTTCAAGACGGGCCTGGACATTGCCAAGTACACCGCCAAGATCATGCGCGCCGACATGGCCGCCTATGATGCCGACTCGTCCAAGTACACTCAGTCGTTGGGTTGCTGGCACGGCTTCATCGGCCAGCAGAAAATGATCTCCATCAAGAAGCACTTCAACAGTACCGAGCGCCGCTACCTTTACCTGTCCGGCTGGATGGTGGCCGCGCTGCGCTCCGAGTTCGGCCCGCTGCCGGACCAGTCGATGCACGAGAAAACCTCCGTCAGCGCGCTGATCCGCGAGCTGTACACCTTCCTGCGCCAGGCCGACGCCCGTGAACTGGGCGGCCTGTTCCGCGAACTGGATGCTGCCCAAGGACCTGCCAAGGCCGCCATCCAGGAAAAAATCGACAACCACGTCACCCACGTTGTGCCCATCATCGCGGACATCGACGCGGGTTTCGGCAACGCCGAAGCGACGTACCTGCTGGCCAAGCAGTTCATCGAAGCGGGCGCATGCTGCATTCAGATCGAAAACCAGGTGTCCGACGAGAAGCAGTGCGGTCACCAGGATGGCAAGGTCACCGTGCCGCACGAGGACTTCCTGGCCAAGATCCGCGCCATCCGCTACGCCTTCCTGGAACTGGGCGTGGACGATGGCGTCATCGTGGCCCGTACCGACTCGCTGGGCGCTGGCCTGACCAAGCAGATCGCCGTGACCAACACGGCGGGTGACCTGGGCGATCAATACAATTCCTTCCTCGATTGCGAAGAATTGTCGGCCGACGAACTGGGCAATGGTGACGTCATCATCAAGCGCGACGGCAAGCTGCTGCGCCCTAAGCGCCTGCCTAGCAACCTGTTCCAGTTCCGCGCCGGCACGGGCGAAGCGCGCTGCGTCCTGGATTGCGTCACCGCACTGCAAAACGGCGCTGACCTGCTGTGGATCGAGACCGAAAAGCCGCATATCGCCCAGATCGGCGGCATGGTCAGCGAGATTCGCAAAGTCATCCCGAACGCCAAGCTGGTGTACAACAACAGCCCATCGTTCAACTGGACCCTGAATTTCCGCCAGCAGGTGTATGACGCGATGAAGGCCGCGGGCAAGGATGTATCGGCATACGAGCGCACCCAGCTGATGAACGTGGAATACGATCAGACCGAACTGGCGAAGCTCGCCGACGAAAAGATCCGGACCTTCCAGGCCGACTCGTCGCGCGAAGCCGGTATCTTCCACCATCTGATTACGCTGCCGACCTACCACACCGCCGCACTGTCGACCGACAACCTGGCCAAGGAATACTTCGGCGACCAGGGCATGCTGGGTTATGTGGCTGGCGTGCAGCGCAAGGAAATCCGTCAGGGCATCGCCTGCGTCAAGCACCAGAACATGTCCGGCTCGGACATCGGCGACGACCACAAGGAGTATTTCAGCGGCGAAGCAGCCCTGAAAGCGGCTGGTAAAGACAACACCATGAACCAGTTCTGATACCAGTAGTACGCCCAAAACATAGCGCCAACCCAAAACGGGTTGGCGTTTTTTTATCCGGCGACATAGCGCGGGGAGGGGGCTCATCGAACGTTTTCTAGTGCGCTCACCTGCAAAGGCTTTATGTGTGGCTCGGTAGAGAACGACGAGCGGCGGATTCGCAGGTGGCCAGGAGCCGTCATTCACCGCTATGTTCACGCGTGCTGCCAGAAAAGCGACAGCCCTGCGCGTCCGGT
This sequence comes from Cupriavidus sp. GW823-FHT07A04, assembly GCF_058794615.1. Taxonomy (NCBI): domain Bacteria; kingdom Pseudomonadati; phylum Pseudomonadota; class Betaproteobacteria; order Burkholderiales; family Burkholderiaceae; genus Cupriavidus; species Cupriavidus sp. GW823-FHT07A04. The sequence continues at coordinate 85,640 of NZ_JBXAHA010000003.1, read as the reverse complement.
CGGCTATCATGCTGATCCTCTCCGAAGTGGCTCCTTATGATCTCCGTCCGTAATGTCACGCTGCGCCGCGGCGTCAATGTCGTACTCGACCGCGCGTCCGTCACTTTCACCCCCGGAGAAAAGATTGGTCTTGTCGGCCGCAATGGCGCCGGCAAGTCATCCTTCTTCGGCCTTCTCAACGGCACGCTGCACGAAGACAGCGGCGAGTTCTCGATTCCCGCTGCATGGAAGATGGGCCAGGTCGCGCAGGAGATGCCGGAGACCGAGCAGAGCGCGACCGACTTCGTAGTCGAGGGTGACACCGGGCTGCTGGCCGCGCAGGCCGAAGTAGCCGCCGCCGAGGCCAGCGACGACGGCATGCGCATGGCGCACGCCTATATGGCCCTGCACGACGCCGGTGCACACGATGCCCCCGCACGTGCCCAAGCGCTGATCCTGGGCCTTGGCTTCAGTGCTGAGCAGCTTAGCCAGCCGGTCAACAGCTTCTCCGGCGGCTGGCGCATGCGACTGCAGCTGGCGCGCGCGCTCATGTGCCCGTCCGACCTACTGCTGCTCGACGAGCCGACCAATCACCTCGACCTCGACGCGCTGGTCTGGCTGGAAGCCTGGCTCAAGCGCTATCAAGGAACCCTGGTAATGATCAGCCACGACCGCGAATTCCTCGACGCGGTGACGCAGGTGACGGTGCACGTCGACAACGCCAAGCTCGTGCGCTATGGCGGCAACTACAGCAAGTTCGAAGACATGCGCGCTGAGCAGATCGTGTTGCAGCAGGCCGCGATGGCCAAGCAGGTGGAAAAGATCGCCCACCTGCAGAAGTTCATCGACCGTTTCAAGGCCAAGGCCTCGAAGGCGAAGCAGGCGCAGAGCCGGGTCAAGGCGCTTGAACGCATGGAGAAGATCGCACCGGTGCTTGCCGATGCTGAGTTCAACTTCGAGTTCAAGGAGCCCCTCAACGTCCCGAACCCGCTGTTGTCCATGCTGGACGCGAGCTTCGGCTACCCCGCGCCGGCCGGCGCACTGCCGGGCACGCCGCCCACGGTCATCGTGCGGGGCATCAACCGTTCCGTGCTGGCCGGGCAGCGCATCGGCATTCTCGGTGCCAACGGCCAAGGCAAGTCCACGCTGGTGAAGACGGTGGCGCACGCGCTGGCGCCGATTTCCGGCGAAATCAGCGAAGGCAAAGGCCTGAACATCGGCTACTTCGCACAGCAGGAACTCGACGTGCTGCGCCCGCTCGACACGCCGCTGGAACACATGATCCGCCTTGCCAAGGACACGCCGGCGCACATGCGCGCCCCTGGCCAGAGTGGCACCGAACAATCGCTTCGCACCTTCCTCGGCACATTCAGCTTCAGCGGCGACATGGTCCATCAGGCGGTTGGCACGATGAGCGGCGGCGAAAAGGCGCGGCTCGTGTTGTGCATGATCGTGTGGCAGCGTCCCAACCTGCTGCTGCTCGACGAGCCTACCAACCACCTCGACCTGGCCACACGCGAAGCGCTAGCCATGGCGCTCAACGAATTCGAAGGCACGGTGATGCTGGTCAGTCACGACCGGGCCCTGCTGCGCGCCGTATGCGACGAGTTCTGGCTGGTTACCAAGGGCGGCGTCGAGCCCTTCGACGGGGATCTGGACGATTACCAGCAGTTCCTGCGCGACGAAGCCCGTCGTATGCGGGAGCAGCCTGCCGCGCAGTAGAAGGTCATCGCCTGCAATGGTGAGACAAAGGGCAGGGGTGAGCTTCGCAGGATTCAGCGTGAAGGTTGCCATCGAGCGCCTCGAGACTGATAACGAACTTCGGCGTCGAGATCGTTCCCGGACTCACCTTTTTAGCCGCTTTGTTTCGCTGGATCGAACGGCAGAGATGGGTAGGTAGGAAACGACCGCCGTTCCGCCCCCTCCGTGGACTGGAGCCGGCCATCAAGAGACGTCCCCCATGGCCCGGAGGCAGGCCGCAGTGCTAAATCGACAACGCTAATCCGATACCGGGTCGTGACAGCATACGCAGAGCTTGTTTGCGTCGGCATCCCGGAAGTATGCGCCGTAGTAGTGAGGGTGATACTGGACTCTCAGGCCAGGAGGCCCTTCGCAATGCGCTCCGTTTGCGAGCGCGCAGGCGTATGCCCGATCAACCGTCTGCCGGTCACGCGCAAGCAGCGCCACCATCTGGCCATTTCCACCTCGCGCGGCATTGCCGTCATATGGCTTGCCAATAAGGAACAGCGGCCGCGGTGCGTCCGTTGCCATCCATCCTGCCCATGGCCTGTCGCGTTCGCAGAATTTGAGGCGATGTCCCAGTTCCTGCATCAAAGCCGAATAAAACTCGAACGCGCGATCGAAGTCGTTAATGCCGAGAAAAGTGTGCGAGATCACATTGAGTCTCTCAGGAGACGGTGCCGACCAACATTATCACCGCCACAAGCTCTGATAACCCAATCCGCCGCTTCGGATTCGAACGGCCGCTTTCGGCAAGCCGGGGGGCGAATCGGGTCGGGAAGAGACCGAGGTCCCTTCCCGGCCAGGAAGGGGCATTGACAGCGCTCAAATCAACGGCGGCTTGCAGGATGGAAGCTGACACCCGTTCGTTCGAGAAGTCGTTGTCAAGCAAGCCCGCGCGACTTGCCTCCATTAATACCCATTCCATGGCCCCAGAATTAGGTGATCGTCTTGCCCGACTTTGACGAGGTCACGTCGTGCGCGATCTGTGAGAGTCGCTTTTCGCCAAACAGTTGAAGCAACGCATTTTCTGCTGAACGCAAGGCCTCATTGATATGCCGATTTACCGCCGCCTCTACCGGGCAATCGCGATTGTCGTCAGCCGGGCCGACCGCGAACAATGCGGTGTGCGCGATGGCCACGTAAACGTCTCTCACCGTAAGAGCGTTGAGGTCACATGCGAGTGCCCAACCTCCGCCTGGACCGCCTGTAGACCTTGCATATCCAGCTTCGCGTAGCGCAGCCATTGTGCGGCGAACAACAACGGGGTTCGTATGCAGCATCTGCGCGATCGTCTCCGAAGTGGTCGCGCCGCCGCGAAGATGCATGTGGATGAGTACGTGCAGAAGTCGAGCCAGCCGGGTATCACGTTGCATAACTTTGAAAATGTGGAAATGAGTAACTTTAGATGTTACGATATACCGAGCTTCTTGTGTAAAACTGTCTCTTCGAGCAAGCATGAGTGCATACCGTCAAACCTATATTGAAACCAACGGCATCCGCCTGCACGTCGCTGAGCAGGGCGATGGTCCGTTAGTGTTGCTTTGTCACGGCTTTCCCGAGACCTCGCATGCCTGGCGCCACCAGTTGGGGGCACTTGCGCGCGCCGGCTTCCACGCAGTTGCCCCAGATTTGCGTGGCTACGGATCAAGCGAATGTCCAGCGATGATCGGACAGTACACAACCTTGGACGTTGTCGCTGACCTGGTTGCGCTCGTTGATGTGCTTGGAGAACGCGACGCAGTTATCGTGGGAAATGATTGGGGCGCAACCATTGCCTGGTATGCCGCGATGCTTCGGCCCGACCGATTTCGCGCGGTCGCTGCGCTCGGGGTGCCAATGATGGGCCGCGCGCCGATGGCACCGAGTCGGCTTTTTCCACAGACCGACCAGGCGTGGTTCTACACACATTACTTTTCCCAACCAGGGTTGGCCGAAACAGAACTTGAGCATGACGTTGCGGCCACATTGCGCAAGATCTATTTCTCTGCATCGGGCGATGTAGGTGTCCGCGACGCGAATACACCTAATCCCTTTGGACTTCTGTTACGGAGTGGCGGGCTCCTTGACTCTCTGAATGATCCGTCCTCGTTGCCCGCGTGGCTCGCCCCCGCCGACCTGGACAAATTTGTTCAGGCATTCAGCGTTTCTGGCTTTCGCGGCGGATTGAACTACTATCGCAACCTCGACCGCAACTGGGAAGTGCAAGCCGCTTTCGAGGGCCTGCGCGTCGAGGTCCCGGCGCTTTACCTTGTCGGCGAGCGCGACACAGGTCTGGCAATTCCAGGCATGCACGAGGTCATCGGCGCCATGCCCCAGCTCGTGCCAAACCTACGCCTCTCCCAAGTGATTCCGCGAGCAGGGCACTGGCTACAACAAGAGGCACCGGATTTGGTCAACTCCGCATTGATTGAGTTTTTTCGCGATCTTTGAGTTTGCCCCGGCGTGATCCGAGGGTTCAACTGCGGATAGCGGACATTCCGCGCTCAATGAGGAATGTCGGAGACGGGTTCGACCACGGAAGTTCGGAGCTGAGTCGGGTCGATCGAGCACGGTTTTGGGTTGCGGCGTTTCCACTACGACCGACGCAAGGACGTCATAAGACGACTTGTATTGGCGAGAATTGTCCTGGCGGGATAGCCCGCAAACGCAGCGCTTGTCGCGCCCACTACGCGGTATTCAAGTCGAAGCGACAGAAATCCCGGCAAATGCTAAGCAAGCAACAGCAAGGCATCAGCGAGCGAGAGCACCGTTGTGCGCGAATCGAACGCCGTTGAAAAAAGATGATCGTGCACGACCTGATCCGGGTCGTAGCAGCAATCCTTGACCGTGAATAAACGGAAGTCCGCATCGCTCGCGTACGCGACCGACGACAGCACCACACCGGTCGACGCAATGCCCACCATGAGCAGGGTGTCGATGCCCTGGGCGGAAAGCCGCACCTGCAGGTCGGTACCAAAGAACACGCTGGCACGATGCGCGATGATGAGCGGTTCCGTGGCCTGTTGGCCGAGTTCCGGTGAGATCTGGTCGTCGACGAATAGACCAAGTTGCTTGATTCCCTGTCCGTTCCTGTTCAACGGACTGACTTCCGGATAGCCTGGACCAAAGTGGATCTTGGCGAAATAGATGCTGACGCCCTTGGCTCGCGCGGCGTCACACAGCTTGCGCGTATTGGAGAGCAAGGTGGGCGCGACCGATGGAAACAACGCCAGGATGTCGGTCTGATAATGCATGACCACCAGCGCGGTTTGCGCTGGAACAATTGCCGGAATCCGCATGGTCACACTGTGCGCATCAGCGGCGCTTTCCATGCCCTGTTGATGGTCTGACGAATCGGCGGATCCACGTTCAACGGGTGGCGACATAAGGCTACGCGATAGAGAGTGATGATCGACTCTACCACGATCAATCGGTCCGGACGGGCGCCGAACGTGGTCCGGCGCCCTTGTTTGCCCCTTATTTGCCCCTGACTTAACGCTATGTACGCAGATCGAAGCGGTCGAGGTTCATCACCTTGACCCAGGCAGCGACGAAGTCCTTGACGAACTTATCCGCCCCGTCCTCGCTTGCGTAGACTTCGCTCAGGGCCCGGAGTTGAGAGTGTGAGCCGAACACCAGATCCACTCGCGATCCGGTCCACTTGACCTGCCCCGTCTTACGGTCACGTCCCTCGAACACATCCCGGGTGAGCGCCTTCCATTCCACGCCCATGTCGAGCAGGTTGCGAAAGAAGTCGTTGGTCAGCGTTTCCGGGCGGTCGGTGAAGACACCGTGCGCATCGTTCCCTGTATGGACATTCAGCACACGCAGGCCGCCGATCAACACCGTCATTTCGGGCGCGGTCAGAGTCAGCAACTGCGCCTTGTCCAGCATCATCGCTTCTGCCGGAACACGAACGCTCGGGTTGAGGTAGTTGCGGAAGGCATCGGCCGTGGGTTCGAGGGCGCCAACCGATTGCACGTCGGTCTTTTCCTGCGAAGCGTCCATGCGGCCCGGCGAGAATGGTACGGTCAGCCTCTGCCCAGCCTTCTCCGCTGCCTTCTCGATACCGGCGCCGCCCGCCAGCACGATCAGATCGGCCATCGAGATCTTCTTGCCACCGGACTGGGCACCGTTGAACTCGCTCTGGATACCTTCGAGGGTCTTCAGTAGCTTGCCCAGCTGATCCGGCTCATTGGCCGCCCAGTCCTTCTGCGGAGCCAGGCGAATGCGCGCGCCGTTGGCGCCGCCGCGCTTGTCCGAACCGCGAAACGTCGATGCCGATGCCCAGGCAGTCTTCACCAGTTCCGAGACCGACAGCCCCGATGCCAGGATCCTCTGCTTGAGCGCCGCCACGTCCTGGTCATTGACCAGCGGATGGTCCGGCGCCGGAATGGGATCTTGCCAGAGCAACTCTTCGGCCGGGACTTCCGGGCCGAGGTAGCGGGCGCGCGGTCCCATGTCCCGGTGGGTTAGTTTGAACCAGGCACGGGCGAAGGCATCAGCAAATTCCTCAGGGTTCGCCATGAAGCGCCGCGAGATTTTCTCGTAGATGGGGTCAAAGCGCAGCGACAGGTCCGTGGTCAGCATGGTCGGCTTGAGCTTCTTCGACGGATCGTGAGCGTGCGGAACCGTTTCGCCGGCATTCTTGGCCACCCACTGGTTGGCTCCGGCAGGGCTCTTGGTCAGCTCGTATTCATAGCCGAACAGGTTTTCGAAGAAGCCACTGTCCCACTTCGTCGGCGCGGTCGTCCAGGTGACTTCCAGGCCGCTGGTGATCGAATCCGCACCCTTGCCTGTGCCGAAGCTGCTCTTCCATCCCAGACCCTGGTTTTCAAGGTCGGCGGCTTCGGGCGCGGGGCCTACGTGATCAGCGGGACCGGCACCGTGCGTCTTGCCGAAGGTGTGGCCGCCGGCAATCAGCGCGACGGTCTCCTCATCGTCCATGGCCATGCGGCCGAACGTATCCCGGATGTCGTACGCGGCGGCGAGCGGGTCCGGATTGCCATCGGGGCCTTCCGGATTCACGTAGATCAGGCCCATCTGCACGGCACCCAGGGGATTCTCGAGGTTGCGGCCGGGGTCGGTACGGCTGACTTCACCACCGTGCAATTCCTCGTCGGCCACAATCACACCTTCGTTGCCGTCCTTGCCGGCGGCGCCCTTGCCGTAGCGGACGTCGCCGCCCAGCCAGGTCTTCTCATTCCCCCAATACACGTCCTGGTCCGGTTCCCAGGTGTCTTCACGGCCGCCACCAAAGCCGAATGTCTTGAAGCCCATGGTTTCAAGGGCAACGTTACCGGCGAGGATCATCAGGTCGCCCCAGGAAATCTTCTGGCCATATTTCTGCTTGATGGGCCAGAGCAGCCGGCGAGCCTTGTCCAGGCTGACATTGTCCGGCCAGCTGTTGAGCGGTGCGAAACGCTGCTGGCCCCGGCCACCACCGCCACGGCCGTCACCGATGCGGTATGTGCCGGCGCTGTGCCAGGCCATACGGATAAACAAACCACCGTAATGGCCGAAGTCCGCCGGCCACCAGTCCTGCGAGTCAGTCATCAGCGCCGCGAGGTCTTTCTTGACTGCGGCGAGGTCGAGGCTCTTGAACGCCTCGGCATAGTTAAAGCTCTTGTCCAATGGATTGGACTTGTCGGAGTGCTGGCTGAGCAACTCTAGCCGCAACTGTTTCGGCCACCAGTCCCGGTTGGTGGTGCCGTCACCGGCGGCGTGGTTGAAGGGGCACTTTTCGTTAGACATGCTCTCTCCTTCGGAGGCGTACCAAACGTGAGTTCTAGTGTGAGTTCTAGTATTTCCGCGTCAATGCTTCCACTCGGGACCTGCGTCGGCAGGCCTGCCGCACACAAAATATAGTTGAAAGCGCTCGGCAACCAAATGAGAGGTTTGCAATTGCCTCAATAGCGCATCGCTATTGGTCACCCGCAACCGTGCTGGGGTTAGCCCCACCGATTGTCGCTCGGTGCTTGACCTATAGTTCCGATACGTAAGCAACTGCAGCGATCAGCGCTCGGAGGTTGCAATCATGACCATGGCTACCACGCTGGCAAGATGCCTGAGCAAGAAGCAGAGCCGGTTTGAAACCGTTCCTCGCCCAAGCAGCCCAAGCGGCCTGGCAACGGCGCAGACTGCGTATGTCCCCGGAGACCGGCTCGCCCGGACTGTCCTGCTGGAGGACAACCGAGGCTATCTCGCAGCGGTGATCCCTTCCACCCACCAGCTGAAACTGTTAGATATCTGCGAACAAACCGGCCGCAAGCTGTCGCTGGCGCATGGGGATGGCGTGCGCGAAGTGTTCAGGGACTGCGAAATCGGCGCGCTCCCGCCGGTCGGCATGGCGTACGGCACGCTGACCTGGCTCGACGACAGCCTGCTGACGCATCCCGACGTCTACTTCGAGGCGGGCGACCATGAGGAACTGGTGCATATGAGCACCGAGCAGTTCGCCGCCCTCATGACCGAAGCTCGGCGCGGGCATTTCGCGCACCGGATGATGTAGGGCGCCGTGCAAGGTTGGCGCGGCTAGTGCGCATGCACCGCTTCCCGCTCGTGAAGCCCCTCACCGCGATCGGGTTGCCGAGCGGGTAGTCGGTGGAGGCGGCGAATGACGCGTGCGCCAGCGACGACGTCAGAACGTCCAGAAGAGGAAGTGTCGATGCCGCCGCTCATGGACCGGGCGAGGAGGCCGGGTTTCGGGGCCGAGCCGCACATCCGGATCGATCACCCGTGCGCGCAGCGCCATGTCGTAGAACGCGCCCACCATCGGTAGGGCGCTGTGCGCGCCTTCGCCCCAGTAGTTGCCGAGCGTCACACGTCCATCGTCGAAACCCACCCACGCGCCCGCGACCAGTTGCGGATGCATCAGGATGAACCAGCTATCCGTGTTGTCCTGTGTCGTGCCTGTCTTGCCGGCCACGTCGGCGCGAATCCCGAAGCGCGCCCGGATCGCCGCGCCGGTGCCCCGGCTAACGACGTCGCGCATCACGTCGACGAGCGTTTGCGCCGCGCCGGCGGGCAGTGCCTGCTCTGGCGATGCGCTCGCGAATTCGGCGAGCACCTTGCCGTCGTGATCCTCGATGCGCGTGACCATGCGCGGTTCGATATAGGCGCCACGGTTCGCGATCGTGCTGTACGCCGAGACCATTTCCCTGAGCGTGACCGGGCTTGTGCCGAGCGCGAGCGACGGCACCGCTTCGAGCGGACTCGCGCGCACACCCATTGCGTGTGCGAGCCGTGCGACCTTCTCGGGGCCTTCCTTTTGCATGAGCTGTGCGGTGACGCGGTTGCGCGAATACACTAGCGCGTCGCGCAGCGTCATCGGCCGGCCGGTGGGCGGCTCTGCGTCGGTAGGCCGCCAGATCGCATTCCCGGTCAGCGCAATGGCGACGTTACGGTCCACGATCGTATCGCTCGGCCGCGCACCGTCCGCGAAGGCCGCGCCGTAGACGAACGGCTTGAACGTCGAACCCGGCTGACGCCGGGCCTGCTGCACGTGATCGAACGGCTCGTCACGGAAGTCGCGGCTGCCAACCCATGCCTTGATATCTCCGTTGCGCGGGTCGATCGCGACAAAACCCGCCTGGATCTGCGTCTTGCTCCGGCAGAGCGCGCGCACGAACGTGGGGTTCGTGGCGAGCTTCCTGAGCGCGGCCTCATCCGATTGACCCGCATCGCGTGCGGCGCGGTAGTCGGGCGACTGCCGGATGAACGTCCGGAACAGGTCGTTGCCCGGCCAGCAGCCTGTGTGTTCGTTCCATGCGCCGTTCGCGATCCATTGCAACTGGTTCGTCTGCCAGTCCAACGCCTGCGTCGCCATGGCCTGCAGGCGTGAATCGATGGTCGTGCGCACGACCAGCCCGTCGGCATAGATGTTGTAGCCGTTGCGATCGGCCCATGCGATCAGCCACTTGCGCAATTGCGCCGAAAAATGCGGCGCGGCGCCCGGTTGCGCGGTCTGCAACTCGAAATCGATGTTGAGCGGTTGCCGCTTCAATGCAGTGTAGGCATCGGGCTTGAGCTTCCCGTATTTGTTCATCTGCCCGAGCACCGTGTTTCGCCGCTGCAACGCGCGCTCGGGATTGAGCACGGGGTTGTAGGTGCTGTTGGCCTTCAGCATGCCGACGAGCGTCGCGCTTTCGAGAATGTCGAGCTGATTGGCCGATTTGCCGAAGTAGGTGCGCGCGGCCATTTCCACGCCGTAGGCGTTGTAGAGGAACGGCACCGTGTTCAGGTACGTCTCCAGGATCTGATCCTTGCTGTACACGGCTTCGATCTTGAATGCCGTGATTGCTTCCCTGAGCTTGCGCGTGAGCGTTGGCGCGCGGCCGATCTCGTCGGGATACAGGTTGCGCGCGAGCTGCTGCGTGATCGTCGAGCCACCTTGCCGGTCGCCGGAGAACGTATGCAGCGCGGCCGACGCGGTACGTTTCCAGTCGATGCCATGATGCTCATAGAAGCGGCGGTCTTCGGTCGCGATCAATGCATCCACCATATGCGGCGAGACCTGCCTGAGCGACACCCACTCGCGATTGACCGGTTTGAACGCGTCGAGCAGTTTGCCGTCGGCCGACACGATCAATGCTGGCCGATCAACGCGGGCTTTGCGGATGTCGCCGATGCCCGGCGTAAACGGCACGAGCGCAAGCACGTATAGCAGGAAGAGCGCCGGCAATGCAGCGAGCGTCAGCGCGACGCCGCGTCGCGTCGGGTGGCGCAGGCGGCGCAGCGCGCCGTTGAGCGCGAGTCTGGTGATCGTGCTGCCGGCGGCGGCCAGCGGTTGGACACGGGCGAGCCACCGTGCGCAATGCTCACAAAACAACGATGCATATCGGCGAATCACGGTGGCGGGGCGCTGGCGGAAAGAGCGCGATCGTACCAAAGCGCAAGGGCGCTTCTGTTATCAAAACAGGGCCGCGGCGCATGGTATTTACAGAAGCTTACATTTGTTTCGTGTGGACAACGTTCGCGATGGCCACGGAAGCGACGATCGCCAACCGCGAGCTCAACGAGCTGGATGGCCGCCTCCGCTCACGGGCCATTCGGCGAGCGGAGGCTGGACGGCGGGTTCGTCGGCCCCTACTGGACGGTGATTGTCGCCATCATGTTCGGGTGGATGCCGCAGAAGATCTTGTAGACCCCCGGCTTGTCGAACTTGAACTTGTAGGTGTCGTTCTGATCGAGCGCGCTGGAGCGGAACAGGCCGGCGTCGTTGACAACCGTGTGCGGTTCGCCATCGAGGTTCTTCCAGGTCACGGTCGAGCCAGCTTTGATCGTGAGCGACATCGGCGAGAACATGAAATTCTTCACAACGACGACATGGTTCTCCTGCGCTTGCGCGAAGGAGAACTCGCAAGTCAATGCCGCCATGAGTATCCCGACCCCGAGGGGGACGACGAAGGCGCGGCGAAGGATGGTTGTTAGCATGATCTGGGTCCTGGTTGGTGAGCGGTGCCTGGAAAGTCAGGCGAGCGTGGTGTCGGCGAGTGTCGCTGCGAGCGGGTGGCGCATGATCTTGATGCTGGTCACGCCAAGCATCCTGGGAAGCTGATCGCCCGGTACCGTCAGCGGCATGGGACCGGGCCCATTGCCTGCCGTCGGTTGCGGATAGGCCGTCGAGCGCGCCGTATGGAAGGTGATATTGCCTTCCACCTTCGACACGATCTGGTGGATATGGCCGTTCAAGACCGTGACCGAACCGAAGCGCGTCAGATAGCTCATGGCCTCGCCGGCGTCGCCGGTGCCCCAACCCCATGGTTGGTAGATCGTCCACATTGGCATGTGTGCAAAGACGACGATCGGCGTGCTGGACGAGCGGCCCCGCAGATCCGATTTCAGCCAGGCGAGTTGGTCGTCGCCCAAGCCCCCCAAACCGTTTGGCTTGAAATGCATCACGTTGACCAGGCCGATAAAGTGGACGCCGCTGTGGTCGAAGCTGTAGTAGCCCTTGTTGCCGGAGGCTTGACCGAAACGCTTGAAGTATTCCGTTCCAGGCCCATCGGTCACGTCATGCTCGCCGGGCACGGTATGCAACTCGGTGATATTCAGCCCCGACATCAATTGGGCCGCGTGGTCGAACTCTTCTGCCTTTGAAAGATGCGTAATGTCGCCCGTGTGGATCGTCAGCGCCGGCTTGACCGGCATGGCATTGACGAAGTCAATGGTCTGCCTGAGCGTGCCCGCGACGTCGGGATTGGCTTCCTTATTGAAGCCAATATGCGTGTCGCTGATCTGCAGGAAAAGAGGAATGCCCGCGGCAGATGACGGGCCTTTCCCGGAGGCGGCAAGGCCCAGTTCCACGGGCGCGAGAACGCCGCCTGCCAAGACAAAGACGGTGCCCGCGCCACCGAACGCGAGACACTTCAACGCGCCGCGGCGCGACGGGTTGGACGGAAGATCTGACGACATATTGCCCTCGCAAGGAAAGTTCGAGAGGTGGCTCACCGGACCATCCGACGGACCTCCCGATTGGGTTCTCCAGGTAAACCGCCGTGCCATCCGTTTTATTCCGCGATGTGTACCGCGCTGCGGCGGCTAGGAAGCAGGATGTGCACGCAGGTCCGTGATGAAGCCGTTCAGCTCAGCTTCGCCGGCATCGGTAATCGCCCAGTAATTCATCCCCGCGGCACTCCAGTGGGCGAGGTGATAGCCCTGCTGCGCGTAGATGCGAGGCGTGGCGCCCGCGTCGTTGCCCGGCCACACATAAAGATTGATCGGGTGCAGCTTGTAGCGATAGACCATCACGGCTACCGCCCGTCCCTTCAGGTAATCCAGCCGCCCGCCGACCAGCGGATACCCCTGCTGCACAAGATCGACCACAGGCGGCGCAAAGTCCAGCTTGCCGTCAAACCACGGCTTGACCGTATGCCGGTCGGTTGAAATCACATCGGAGAGGTGACTGACCTGCAGCGAGCGAATATGGTTATCCACGAGTTCCTGGGTCAGGCGCGTCTCGCTCGACGGCACCGAGAGGTACAGCCCCACGCTCCAGGTCAACGCGACCACACTCATCAACATCGCGCCAGCCGGCGCCCAGGCCAGCGACCCACCGCCGCTCCACCGGCCGAATCGTTCACCCAGGCGCTGCCAGAGCGTGCGGCGCACCGGCAACGCAGCCTTGATGCGTTTCACCAGTTCCTGCGGCGCCGCTACGCGCAATTCCGCCTGCCGCAGCTGCGCACTCACCTGGCGGTGTTGTGCATAGACCTGTTGGCACGGCTCGCAGTCAGCAAGATGACGCTCGAATTCGAGCGCTTCGGACAGGCTCAACTCCTGGTCGAGATAGCCCGGCAGTAATTCAAACGCCTGTTTGTGATCCATCACGCCTCCTGATCCGTCGGGGCGAGCAGCGCCGCGAGTTGCTGGCGGCCTCGGCCCAGGCGAGACATCACCGTGCCGATCGGGATGCCCACGATGGCGGCGATTTCCTTGTACGACAAGTCTTCCAGCTCCCGCAGCACGACAACCTCCCGGTATTCCAGCCGCAAGCCCAGCAACGCCTTGTGCACCCGCTTCTGGCTCTGGCTGCGTATGAGCATGGCTTCAGGACTGTCGTCATGGTCGGCGACACTCGTCTCAAGGCTATGCATGTCTTCTTCGAACATCATGGTCTGCGCTGCATGCCCCCGGTTCTGCTGATGCCAGGTGTAGAAGGTGTTGCGCACAATGCTCAATAGCCATGCACGGGCATCCTCGCCGCGGAATCCGCCAAAGAACCGGAATGCGCGCAGGTACGCCTCCTGCACCACGTCCTGGGCATCCTGGTCGTTATGCGTCAACCATCGCGCAACATTGAAGGCCGAGTTCATATGCGGCAATAAAAGCGTCTCGAAGCGCTGCGCGGTGTCTGGATCGGCCATTTTGAAGTGTCTGCTGTAACCGCAATCCGTGACCGGCAGTGAGTTAACAGCAAGACCGCCGGCATGCCATTTTTATTCCCGGAACCGCGACCTGAAATGGATCCCGTGTTGATTCCGCATGGCAAGCGCCGATCATGTGATCGGTATGCCGCCTGCAGCCGTCGACGTCTCGGGCTGCCAGACCAGCACCACCGGCGAGCCGCCCATGCGTCGCAAGCGGATGACTGCTGATCTACCTCTTTCTCCACCTGGCCAATCAAGCGCTCGGAATCTGGTCGCTGGATCTTGCCGGGCGCGGTCTCACGCTGGCGCTGCGGCTCAGGCATAGCGCGCCCGGAACGATCCTCAAACCAGCTTCAGCGGGCACTAGTTGACCAAGAGGTAGTAAAAGAGAAGGCCGATGGTAATGATCCCAACGGCGTTCCAAAACTTGAACTGGTCGCGATTCATGATCCCATCCGATCTGGATTGGTACGCCACAAAAAGGTCGTTCAACTGCTCTGCCAGCCGTATCCTTTTTCGAGATGCCGTGTGCGGCCTGCGCCCGCAATCAAGGCGCGGGCTTCGTCTGTGCGGTCTGGTTGTCACCGGCCTGTGCTGCCTGGTTTCCACCCATCAGCGCATTCCTTTGCGCTTGATGTTTGGCTTCCAGCCTTTGCTCCGCTGCTTGAATGTCGGCGGGATAGTCACCATTGTCGCCTTGGGATGGGTTGTAGCCGACCGACTCCAGTTCCTCGAGTTCATGTCGCACTTGCGCGCGAGTGATTTGATGCGTGGCGGGTGCCGGCGGCGTTTGCGCATAGACACAAACGGAAGTTGCCATCAACGCAGTGCTCACGATGAGCGAGCCGCGCATGGGCAGCGCAAAAAGCCGATTCAGCGAGTTCGATTTCATGTCAGTACTCCTTGGTTGTCCGAGCGAGCGATGCCCGCGGTCGACCCGACTGCGCAGCAGGACGCTCTGCATGGGTAAACCGCGGAGCCGGTCTGCTTATTCCCCAATTTCCTTCGCGGAAAAAACGCATCCGCGGCATCAGGGATAAGAGGACAAAGGAACATGAACCGAGGCACAGGAATTTCCCTTGGCCGCTGGCCGCATCCATAGCTTGTGCCGGAATAAAACGGGTGGCTGCGCGGTTCTACAAATGCACGGCGAACGAGTTCTCGGGATTGATCGATACCCCCGGAAACCGGAAGCGAGTTACGTGCCCAAGCGTAGCCTTCACGGAGATGCGCTTTGGAAGCTATCCCTACTGTATTTGGAGCTCGTCATGAAAATCCTGATTTTGGCCGCTGTCGCGGCATTGACTTCCTTCGCTGCCATGGCCCAGTCGTCCAGCACCCCCCCAACTTCTGACAGCAGCACCCATACTGTCGGGCCGCGCGATCCCTACACGGATGGCGCGAAAGCAGGCAAGTTCGACGTTTATTCCGACGGCGCAAAAATCACGGATCGGCGCGATCCGTTCACCGACGGCGCGCACAGCTAAGACGCCGCCAGATCCACAGGCGGCTTAAATAGAGGTTCTTCGGACTGTCGTATGCGTACTGCACGCGGGTGCAAGTGGCAGGAAGAAAAACGCTGGTTTGCTCCCCTCTCCCATGAAATGGGAGAAGGGAGCTACGGCAGCGCTGGATTTAGCCCGGCGATGCATCGACCCACGCGAACGTCGGATGAACCTGAATCCAAGGCGCCTCAGGCGCCTGCACTACCCATTGGAAGTGATGCTAACCTAGCGTGCTGCTCGGCAGTGCTGGCGCTTGGTGGCAAGCGCTGGCGCATCGACAGGCGTGGAGGGTAGAGTAGAGCATGTCACACGTTCCCTATCTTCAAAGGTGGTGGCCGGCGGGTGTGCGATCGGTCCGTCTGACCACAGGACTGGTGCTGTTTACCTATGTTGGTACGCACCTGCTGAACCACTCGCTGGGGAATATCTCGCTCGCCTGGCTGGAGCGTGGTCTGCTCGTGCAGAAGTTCATCTGGCAGGGATGGCTTGGAACGGCCGTGCTGTACAGCGCGCTGGTGACGCATTTCGTCCTGGGTCTGTGGGCTCTGTACGAACGGCGCTCGTTGCATTGGACCCCGGGTGAGGTAGCGCAACTCGTCCTCGGCTTGTGCATACCGCCGCTGCTAGCCAACCATGTTGTGAATACGCGGGTCGCCTTTGCCGAGTTCGGCCTGAACAAGGGCTACGCGCAGTTGCTGTACTCGTTCTGGATCGATTCACCGTTCTTCGGCCGCGTGCAGCTGATGCTATTGGTGGTCGCCTGGCTGCATGGGTGTTACGGCATCTGGTTCTGGTTGCGCTTGAAACCATGGTTCGGGGCGTGGCGCAGCGTGCTGCTGAGCGTCGCCGTGCTGATCCCGGTGCTCGCGCTGCTAGGTTTCTTGCAGGGCGGACGGGAAGTGGTCGCGCTCGCGCAGGATCCCGTCTGGCGCGCCGCGGCGACCCGGACCACGATCATCGGAACGGGGTTGCAAAACCTCTGGCTCGCCGAGCTGCGCAACGACTTTTTGCTCTTCGATGGAGGCGCGCTGCTGCTGGTGCTTGCAGCGCGCCTGGTGCGCACGGCGCGGGAGCGCCGGGCCGGGCGGCTCTGTGTTCTGTATCCGGACGGGCGAAAGGTATTCGCGCCGCTCGGATTCTCGGTGCTGGAGGCTAGCCGCATGGCCGGCGTGCCCCATGCCAGCACCTGCGGTGGCCGTGCCCGATGCACATTGTGCCGGGTGCGTGTGCTCAGTGCTGTGCCGCTGCCCGCGCCGGCGGAGGCCGAGCGGCGCGTTCTGGAGCGGCTGGGAGCGGATTCGCGGACAGTGCGCCTCGCCTGCCAGTTGCGGCCGACCCATGATCTGTCCGTGTGGCCGCTGGTGCCGCCGGCCGCATCGGCGGCCTTCCTGCAGCGGCGCCAGCGGGACGTCATGCCGCAAGAGCGGTTCGCGGCGTTCATGTTCGTGGATATGCGGGATTCCACAAAGCTTGCGGCGGCACAATTGCCGTTCGACAGCCTGTTCATGGTCAGCCGCTTCCTCAGTGCGGTCTGTGCCGCGGTGGTTCAGGCAGGCGGTCTGCCAAACCAGTTCCTGGGAGACGCGGTGCTCGCGATCTTTGGCTTGCGCTGCGAGCCAGCCGAGGCCTGTCGCCAGGCGCTCAGCGCAGTGCCGCTGGTTGCAGCCAATATTGAGGAACTCAACGCTGCGCTCAAGCAGCAGTTGCAGACGCCAATCCGCTTTGGCATCGGCTTGCATTGCGGCCGGGCCATCATGGGCGAGATTGGTTTCCGCGACCACGTTACGTTCACGGCAATTGGTGACCCGTTGAATGTGGCCTCGAGACTCGAGCAGTTGACAAAGGAGATGGCTTGCGAGGCGATCGTCTCGGAACAGGTCTTCCAGCAAGCCGGCGTTTCGGCCGCGGGCCTGCCGCAGCTTGCCGCACGCCTGCGAGGCCGCGATGACCCGGTGCCCGTTTGTGTGCTGTCCAAGGCGGCGCAGATGCCTCGGGCCTGACTACGCCCTGCGCACCACGCCCGAGCAGGGCAAGGACAAGGGCAAGCTGCGCGAAGTGTTCGGTTGGCCACCATCAGCACTGGCCACGCCCCCCGGCTCGCTTGCGCGATTGCCCTTATGCGCTAATGCTTGTTCCCATGTCACCTTCACGGAGCCGCATCATGGACACACGAAGCGAACTGCAAGCCACCGTGGATGCCCTGGTTCAACCGGGCAAAGGCCTGCTGGCCGCCGACGAGAGCGGGGCGACGATCGCCAAGCGGTTCGAGCGCATCGGCGTGGCATCGAGCGAGGAAAGCCGCCGGGCGTGGCGCAGCCTGCTCCTGTCGACACCAGGTCTTGGTGAATGCATCAGCGGCGTGATCCTGTACGAGGAAACGCTAGGCCAGTGCGCCGACGATGGCACGCCGCTGCCAGAACTGGCTGCGCGCCATGGCATCGTGCCCGGCATCAAGGTGGACAAGGGCAAGCTCGCGCTCGCCCACGCTCCCGGCGACGAGATCACCGAGGGCCTCGACGGGCTGGCCAAGCGGCTTGCCGCCTATCGCCAGCAAGGCGCGCGCTTTGCCAAGTGGCGCGCGGTGTACAACGTGTCTGACAAACTGCCCGGCCGGCTTGCCATCCAGGCCAATGCGCAGGCGCTGGCGCGTTATGCCGCGATCTGCCAGGAGATGGGCGTGGTGCCGATCGTCGAGCCCGAGGTGCTGATGGATGGCGCGCACGCCATGGCGCGTTGCGCCGAGGTCACCGAGGCCGTGCTGCATGAAGTCTTTCACGCCTTGCACCAGCATGCGGTAGTGCTCGAACACATGCTGCTGAAGCCCAGCATGGTGCTCCCCGGCAAGGAGGCCGGGCACGCGGCGCCGGCCGAGGTTGCCATGCAGACCGTGCAGGTGCTCAAGCGCACGGTGCCCGCGGCGGTGCCGGGCATCTTCTTCCTGTCCGGCGGCCAAACGCCCACCGAGGCCACCGCCAATCTCGATGCCATGAACCGGCTCGCCCAGTTGCCCTGGCGGCTGTCCTTCTCCTACGGGCGCGCCTTGCAGGAGCCGCCCTTGCTGGCCTGGCGCGGCGAGGCCGCTAACGCGGCGCAAGCGCAACGGGCGCTGCTGCAGCGCTCACGGCTGAATGGCCTGGCCAGCCTGGGACAATATGACGCGGCGCTGGAGACCGCTGCGGGCTGAGCATTCGGCAGGCGCGGCCAGGATCGGGCGCTCAAACTCTGAAAAAGCGCTCCAGCGGGAAGTCGAGTAGCGCTCGGACGCGCGGCGCCATGCGGGCCTGGCTGCCAACCACGGTTCTGGATTTGGCAGACAGCCGGGTCTATCCTTTTCTCGGACTCATGCCAGCGACCGGTCGGCTGACAGATTGACCCGGCGCCGGAAGCGCCGGCATCGGGTACGCTCGCCGCCACGCAGTGAAAGCAGGCGGCCGCTGTTCAACCGGTGCCATACCGGACAGGAGACAATCAAATGCGTGTTTCAATATCGCGGCGGGCCCTCATGTGGCTCTCCGGCCTCGCCTTGGCGGGGTCAATGACCTGGGTGCAGGCGGCGCCAATCTCGTTTACCGTGCCGCTCAGCGGCGCGCAGGAGGTGCCTCCTGTCGAGACCAAGGGCAGCGGTTCCGCCGACCTCACCTACGACCCTGGCACACGGGTTGTCACCTGGGCAGTCACGCTGAGCGGCCTACCCAGCGAGGCCACCATGGCGCATTTCCACGGGCCTGCCACAAGCGGCAAGAACGCGAGCGTGAAAATCTGGCTGTCCGGGAAGGGCGCTGCGGTCACCAGTCCCCTCAAGGGCCAGGCCACCCTCTCCCCGGCTGACGCGCAAGAGTTTCTTGCCGGCGAGATGTACATCAACGTGCACACAAAGGATCATCCCGCCGGCGAAATCCGTGGCCAGGTGCTGCCGCCTAAGAGCAACTAACGCGGCGCTTGCGCTCAGGTCTGGGCAGCTCAGAGATACGCCGTGAGAAGCGCCGCCGCGGCGGCGCCAACGCCCAGCACAAGCAGCGCCAGCAGCGCGGATGCCAGTCGTGGCGTGGCGATGCGCGCCGGCAATGGCTTGCGGCCGGTCAGCATGGGAAGCAGCAGGTTGTGGCCCTTGGCCAGTGCATACAGTGCGATGGCCAGCACGTGCAACGCTACCGCCGCCAGCAGCGCGTCCCACAGGATGGTGTGCAGCGCCGTGATCGCATTGGCGACCGATGCGGGCACCCATTCGGTGAGCGGCCCTTTGTCCGCGATGTCGTTGTTGATGTAGAGCCCGCTGAGCGTTTCGCCCAGCATCAACGCAAGCAGCAGCAGCACCATCCACCCGCCCGCCGGGTTGTGGCCGACTTGCACGTCGGCCTCGCGGCGCAACATATGCCGCAGATGGCGGAACGCAGCGGCGGGCGAGGCCACAAAGCTGCGAAAGCGTGCGGTTTCGCTACCGAAGCAGCCCCAAAGCAACCGGAAAAGCACCAGCGCGAGCAGTGCTTCGCCAATCCGGACATGCCAGTCCATCCAGTTCAGCCGCCAGGTCGCATAGGCTCCCGCTACCAGCACCACTGCCAGCCAGTGGAACAGCCGCGTCGGCGCGTCCCAGACCAGCACAGGGCGACGATCACTTTGCCCCGGAGATTTGACCTGGCCGTCAGGTGTCATCGTTGAGCCCTCCCGCATATGTTGCCACGGTGGTCTCTGGCCACAATGGCGCCATTCAAGCTGGAGCCATTCAACCGCAATCCGCGACAATGGGCAATCGTTGGCACGGGCTCACGGCAAGACAGGTTCCTCCATCTGATAAGCCCGATGAAGCAGCGCAAGGAAGCTAGGCGCCTCAGGCATGGGCGCGGAACCGATCCGGCTCACCGCCACCCCCGGTGTCCAGGAGTTCATCACCGCCGCGCCAGCCAGGCCAGGCAGATCGGCAAGCGTCACGGGCTGGACGCGCTGACGCACACCGAGGCGATCCAGTTGCCGGCGGACGATACCCATGGTCGTGCCTGCCAGCATCTCGGCCTCGGGCCACACCACCGTTTCAGCTTCTCCGTCCCAAAAGACCAGGTTCCAGATGCTCCCCTCGCTAAGCCGCCCCTGGGCGTCAACGAAAGCGGCATCGTCGAAGCCTTTGCCCACGGACTGGCGCAGGAAATACGTCTTGGCCACTTCGCCAACGTGCTTCAGGGCGGGGAGCACCCGCTCGTGAGGGACAGCGGCCAACCCCAACGGGGCCTGTGGGCCGGACGCGGGCGGCCCGGTACGCACCAGCACTTCAGGCTCGACAGCCGCGCCGGCCACGGTGAACTCACCCGCCGGTAGGTACACGGTGGCCACCAGCGAGACGTCCGCCGGCGCGCATGCCAGCGCCGCGCGCAGATAGGCACGCACCTGATCGTCGGGCAAGGCGCGGCCGAACAACGCCATCGAGGCAACCCTGAGCCGCTCGAGATGGAGATCCAGCCCACGGACCCGGCCGCCGCGCACCTGCATCGCGGTGAAATGCGCGTAGCCCGCAAAGGCGAGGGGTGCCAACTCGGCGAGCGTTGCCGGCAGGCCGTTGCGTTGAACGATAAAGGAAGACTGACTAGCTGGCATGGGTTGCTGTGACTCCGGTAGTGGCGTGCAATGGGCTTGGCGAACGTCGCGCGCCGCCTGCATGCGCAGGGTTGGCCGCAACTATCTGCTATTGACCGCGCTTTGAGAAACGAGTATTTCTTGCCGGATCATTAAAAATGGCTTGAAGATCGATGAAGCGAATGCTGCCGGGCACACGAGCACTGAGGACCTTCGAGGCAGCCGGGCGGCACTTGAACTTCACGCGCGCGGCGCAGGAGGTGGGGTTGACGCCGGCGGCCGTCAGCTACCAGATCAAGGAGATCGAGGACCAGCTAGGCATCACGCTGTTCGCGCGCACCAGCCGCAGCATCCAGCTGACGCCCGCCGGCGCCGTCCTGTTCGAGGCGGCCGCCGACGCGCTCGACACCTTGCAGCGGGCCACCAGCCGGGCCCGGAGAATGGCGCGGGGACCGGCGCATCTGCGCATCTCGCTAGGCGCGATGTTCGCCACCAACTGGCTGCTGCCCCGGCTTGCGCGGTTCAGGGCCGCCAACCCGGCGCTTGAACTCACATTCGATATTTCCGATCAGGTACGGGACTTCGACGCGGACGACGTGGATATCGCGATCCGCTTTGGCGCCGGGCATTACGAAGACACGTGCTCAGACCGGCTGTTCGACACGGTTGTCGTCCCGATCTGCAGCCCGAAACTGCGCGAAGCCGGTGCCCGGCTGCAAACACCGCGGGACTTGCTTGGCCACACGCTGTGCCATGTCGACTGTCCGGTCGACGGCATGGCCTGGCCCGACTGGCGCATGTGGATGGCCGCGGCCGGCGTCGACGATTTCGACGACAGCCGCTGCGTTGCCTTTTCCGATTCGAGCCATGTCGTGCAGGCCGTGATCGACGGCGCTGCCATTGGCCTCGTGGAACTGCCCATGGTCGCCAATGACCTGGCCCAAGGCCGCCTGGTGCGCCTATTCGAGATTAGCGTGAGCATCGCGCCGGCGTATGCCTATCATCTCGTCTATCCGGCGCGCAGCAGCCAGGATCCTCGCATCCTTGCGTTCAGCCAATGGATGCGCGATGAGACGGCGCATACGGCGCACACGGCTCACATGTCGTTGTCTCCTGTCCGCCTGTGATCGGCGGTGGAGACATTGCAACAGCAGGCGGATGCGCAGCCCACCGGGTTGTCGAAGTGCTTCAAGGCGGCGCACCGGCAGGCAATACGCTCCACCCCGAAGCACCACTCGATGTCGTCTTGCGTTGACTCCTGAGGACACCGTTCTCGTCGAACTCGAAAAGGACCGTCGACGATCGGATCTCCCCGCCGGAAAACAGCGGGCCAATGAATGGAATAAAGCTCTCCGGGTGAGGCTTGGAGGTCGCAAAGGAATAGATCAGTATCGTGGATCCGTCTCGCAGCGTCGTCATGGAGGTGGGCGTCCCAAGCTGCGCGGTAACGTCGTCAACGGTAGAGAAATCGGGAATGAAGTTCGACAATTGCTCCGGTTTCACATCGACGCCCGTCGATACGCAGGCAACCAACAGGATGCAAGTCGCAATCAGTGCATAAACACGCTTCATGCCGACACCGCCGTACTGTTGGGCCGTGACTGAGAACGTGCTGATGGCCATGATGCCAGCCCGGCCGCGCGATGCGTCCGGCACGTCATTGACAAAGGATAGGACTTTGCCGTGCGCTTCGCTGAGGCACCCGGCGGGTTCACCCGCCCACTACGGGTTGCCACAGCGACAACGCTGATACCGTGCATCGATCAACCGGTCTGCGCCGCTTCCGCGCGTGATGTCAGAAAAGTCAGGTAGGCTGCGATCAGCAACAGGGCTACGCTCGCTTCGAAGGTGCTTTGGTAGCCGCTGCTGTCGAACAGCAAGCCCCCCACGGTAGAGCCTATGGCAATGGCAAGCTGGACAACGGCCACCATCAGCCCGCCGCCGACCTCGGCGTTCTGCGGAAATGTCCTGGCCACCCAGCCCCACCATCCTACGGGCGCTGCGGTGGCAACCAGCCCCCAAAAACCCAGGAGTGCAACGACGGCAGTCATCCAGCCTCCAAAAGCGATCAATGCCACGGCGATGGCGGCCATCAAGATCGGTATGGCAATCAGCGTCTGGTAGAAGCGCCGCTGGAGTACCGTGCCGATGAGCGTGGTGCCGATGAAGCCTGCCACACCGATCAGCAGCAGAATGAGCGAGAGCGCGGATACGCCAACCTGCGTCACCGTTTCCAGGAACGGCCGCAGGTAGGTGAACAACGTGAACTGCCCCATGAAGAAGAGGCCAGCACCGAGCATCCCCAAGGTCACCACCGGATTCCGCAATAGCGCGAAGACATTGCCGGAGCTGGAGCCGGCGCTACGCGGCTCCACGCGCATGGACGGCAGGCTGATCCATTGCCACGCCAGCGCGATCAACGCTACCGGCACCAGGCAAAAGAAGGCGCCACGCCATCCAATGACCGCACCCAGGTAGCTGCCTAGCGGCGCGGCCACCACCGTGGCCAGTGCGTTGCCGCCATTGAAGATGGCCAAGGCGCGCGGCACTTGACTGGCTGGAACGAGCCGCATGGCTGTCGCCGCCGACATGGACCAGAACCCGCCTACGACCACGCCAATGAGCGCACGGCCTGCCATGTAGGTGAAATAGCTCGAAGCCATCGCGACGACCGCGCCTGACAGGGTCATTACGCCCGTCAGCCCCAGCAGCAGTGTCTTGCGATTCATGCTGCCGGCAAGCGTGGAAATGAACAGGCTCGTCACCACAGCGAATGCGCCGGAGATCGCGATACCTTGCCCCATCATCCCCTCGGTGACATGGAGATCCGCAGCCATGGGCGTCAGCAGGCTGACGGGCATGAATTCCGAGGCGATCAGCGCAAAGACGCACAGCGTCATCGCAAAGACGCCGCTCCAGAACGCCGGCTGCTCTCCAGCCTCCCGCTGGGTGGAGGTTTCGCCCGCAGGGGCGGTACAAACGTTCGTTGTCATGACATTGAAATTGACTTTCTCATGCCCTGTATCTTCGCGAACGCAAGCCACCGTGACTAGCTAATGAATACTTAAATGGGATATAAGCTAGGCTACTGAATATGCCTTGGGAGACTGCGCCGTGGCCAGACGCAACCTCAACGATCTCTTGGCCTTCGTCACCGTGGCGCGCGAAGGCAGCTTCACCCGTGCCGCTGCTGCGCTGGGTGTGACGCAATCGGCCCTGAGCCAGACCATTCGCGGATTGGAGGAGCGATTGCAGATCCGGCTGCTCACGCGCACCACGCGCAGCGTTTCACCAACCGTAGCGGGCGAACGGCTGATGCAGGCCATCGGCCATCGCTTCGACGAGATCGAGGCGGAGCTCGATGCCTTGACCGAATTGCGCGAGAAGCCCGCCGGCACCGTGCGCATCACCTGCGGTGACAACGTGCTACACAGCATTTTGCTGCCCAAGCTCACGCCGCTGCTGCGCGAGTATCCGGACATCAAGCTGGAGTTCGACGTGAATTACGGCTTCCGTGACATCGTGGCTGACCGGTTCGATGCCGGCGTACGCCTGGGTAACACCATCGACAAAGACATGATTGCCGTGCCTATCGGCCCACCGTTGCGTCTGGCGGTGGTGGCTTCGCCGGAATATCTTGCTGCTCACCCCATCCCCAGGACGCCAAATGACCTGACGGCGCACCGCTGCATCAATCAGCGTATGGCCACATCCGGCGGGTTGTACGTTTGGGATTTCGAGCGCCGAGGCCGCCGGGTGAACGTACGCGTCGATGGTCAGCTGATCTTCAACACCGCACAGCCCCAGGTGGACGCGGCGCTGGCCGGGCTGGGTATCACCCTGCTGCCCGAAGATGAGTTGATGCAGCATATCGAGGCAGGCCAGCTAGTGCGCGTGCTGGAGGACTGGTGCCCGAAATTCGAGGGCTACCACCTGTACTACCCCAGCAGGCGCCAGCCCTCGCCGGCGTTTTCGCTGGTGGTCCAAACGCTGCGCATCGTTGGCCCTGGTGCGACAAGTGGGACAAGGCATTGAGCAATCAGCAATCAGCAATCCGCCGGTTGAATCCCCAGTCAGGCGCGCTCATTCGGCTATGATGCTGGCTCTGGCGATACCGGCAACTACGCGTCATGGCGAGGAAATTCGGGTTTGTCCCGGTACAGTATTCGCGCTCGTTGTCGATATGCAGTGTAGGCACCGCCCCCCTCAATTCGCCCGATCTGCTGTCATGGTCAAACATACGCATCCCAGCCGTCGTAAGCGTTTCCCGATGTGGGTTGGCTGCGCATTCACGCTTGTCGATGTCGTTGCAAGCCATCGCAGCCCGGACGCCACCATGCCTCGCCATCGGTTCCTTCGCGATGCAAGTTCCAGCGGTTCGCTTTCCACTGCGTCAAAAGTGCCTGCTGAAGCACGGCTAATCCATCCCGAATCCGCAAAGTGAATCACCAAGCGCGACGCATTGGGTTTGCCGCCCTGCTAACGGGCCTGGTCAGCCTTCTTTTATTGTTCTTGCCCGGTTGCCAACAGCAAGACAACGCTTCGCCAGGCGCGGCCGTGCCCGCCAGGACCGCCATTACCGCGTTGATATGGGCGCCAGACTGGCCGGAGGAGATGCTCCAGATTGCGGCTGAATTCAGCAAGCTCAATCCAGACGTCCGCGTGGATGTGCAGTTCATGATTGGCAATTCGGTCGAGGAGAATATCAAGCCCCGGATCGCCTCTGGCAACTTGCCGGATCTGGTGAGTGTCAACCCGAACGCCTATGCGGCTGAATTGGCCGATCAAGGCATCCTGACAGATGTGAGCACCACATCGGCATGGAACAACATGCTCAGCCCGCTCAAGGGGGACTGGACCAGTCGCCAATCCAAGCGCTTTGGCATATCCGGCGGCGTGGCGACAACGCTGATCTACTACAACAAGGCACTGTTCGCGAAAGCTGGGATCAAGGAACTGCCAACCAATTTCCACGAGTTCCTGATGGTTTGCGAGCAGCTCAAGCTTGCGGGCTTCACACCCATCATGTGGAGCGGCGGCTTCCCGAACATGCTCGGCAACGGCCCCTTCAGCTTTGGCTTTGCCAACAACGTGGTGGCGCGCGAGCCAGCCTGGAAGCAGAAAATCGGCGATGGCACGCTGGACCTGAACACGCCTCAGGTAGCCGATATCTTTGCCAGTATTGCGCTGATGCCGCAACGCGGCTACGTGCAAGACGCCTTCATGGCGACGGATTACGATGAGGGCATACGGTTGTTCAAGGAGGGCAAGGTCGCGATGGCTTTTCACGGCAGTTGGGCGGCTGGCCATTTGCTGCACGGCAACCCTTTCGAGGTTGGCGTGTTTATTCCACCCTGGAACGCGCCCGGCAAGCGTGTGGTGCCTGTGATCGGCAGCGAAACCGGGTTTGCGGTGTGTGACACGCCCAACAAGGCCGCAGCCATGCGTTTTCTCGAATTCATTGCCGGGAAAGGCTTCTCCATTCTCCAAAGAAAACGCCAGAACATCCCCCCATTCAAGCAAGCCGCGGGCACGCTCGTGAGCGATCAGAAGATGGTCGACTACACAAACATGGTCAGCCGCTATCCGGTGACCGCCAGCCCATACTATTCGGTTCTACCCTCCAACTCGATCGAGCAGCTTCATCACTTGATGCAGGAAGTGCTGACCAGAAAGATCACGCCCAGACAGGCCGCCAAACTTCTCGACGCGTCCGTCAAGAATGAAGCGAAGATGCATTACAAATGAGCTCAATCCTAGGTTCGCTGCGAAGCGCCTTCGCCTATCTCTCGCTGGACCTGCTGCGCCGTGTCGAGATTCGCTACCGGCTGATGACCGCGTTCATCCTGCTGTCGCTGATACCGATACTGATCTCGGGCTACATATCGTATGTAGAGTCGACCGCCGCGATCAAGCAGAAGGCCGAGGTATTCTCCAAGGAGATGGTCAAGCAGGTCTCCAAGAACATCGCGCTGCGCATGGAGCAGGTCGAGACGGAGAGCAGCCTTCTTGTCCTGTCCGATCGCGTTCAAAATGCGCTGACAAACGTGGTCAATGGCAGCGCAGAGGAGCAGAACGAGGCACGCCAGGATATGACCCGGCTGCTCCTGCAGCACTACGGGTCGGTTGACTTCATCAACCAGAAGTACCTGCTCGACAAGAACAACCGGATCCTGGACACCCAGGCGTTCGCGCAACTGACCCGGGGCGTGATGCGTCTGGTCAAGCAGGCGCCCGATCGGAATGGCCGGCCTTACTGGGGCAGCTACGACAACGGTGTTGGGCAACAAAACCTCGGGATGGTGCGTGCCATCATCGGCAAGAGCAACAATCGGCGGATCGGCACGCTGGTCCTGGTCATTCGCCCCGAACAGTTCTCGACCATCTTCAATGACGTCGCCTTGGGGAGCGGAACGGAGATCTACGTGCTCGATGCCCGCAGCAACAAGCTGGTTGTCCGCACCGACGGCATCTCCACGAACACCGACGGGACGGCCGAGCCCGACCTGATCAGGAAGATCGCGAGCAACGGGCTAAACGGGGAGTCCAGTGGCTTCGTCGACTTCGAGGACAAGCGCGAGGGGCGCTACCTTGCCGCGTACACAGGCATTCCCGGCACGACATGGATCGTGGTCAGCACAATCCCGGAAAAGAAACTGACGGCGGAGGCACAGTCCGTGCGCAATCAGATCGTGCTGGTTGGCATCTCGGGTTTCCTGCTTTCCATCTTCCTGGCCTACTTTATTTCCCACAGCATTTCGGCACCGCTCAGAGAGCTGGTGCGGAAGATGCACGACACCGGCAACGATACCGGCGCCGAGGCGCCGGCGCCAGCGCGCACCGATGCTGGCGGCAGGGATGAACTAGGCCGGCTCGCGCAGCGTTTTGAAAGAATGAGTGGGGCCATCAAGCAGAAGATCCAGAAGATCAACGAGATCAACGCCTCCCTGGAGCAGACCGTCGACCAGCGAACCGCGGAGCTCGTCACCAAGGAGCAGGAGTCGCGAACGTTGATCGAGAACTCGCCGGACACCATTACCCGCTACGACCGAGATCTCCGCCGCACTTACGCCAATCCCGCCTTCTGTAAATCGGCAGGGTGCAGCCTAGCCGAGTCGCTCGGCAAGCGGCCCTCGGAAGTCCCCGGCGGCGCCAATGCGCTGATCTACGAGCAGAAGATAGCCGAAACCATTGCAAGCGGAAAAAGTGGGCAAATGGAGCTGAGATGGGTCAGCAGGGATGGACAGGAACACTGCACCCACATCCGCCTGACGCCAGAAATCGACCGCTCGGGCAAGGTGAACTCGGTGCTGGCCGTGGGGCGTGATCTGTCGGACCGGATGGCATTCGAGGCGACGATCTGGAAACAGGCCAATTTCGATGCGCTGACCCATCTTCCGAATCGCCAGATGTTTCACAGCCGGCTCGAGCACGAAGCCAGCCTGGCGCATCGCTCCGAGCAGCGCATGGCCCTGATGCTGATTGACCTGGATCGCTTCAAGGAGGTCAATGACTCCCTGGGACACGACACAGGAGACATCCTGCTGATCGAGGCGGCCAGGCGCATCATTTCGTGCGTGCGCGAATCGGACATCGTCGCTCGCCTTGGCGGTGACGAGTTCACCGTCATTCTGCCCAACACGGGCGATACCGAAAGCATTGAACGCATCGCAAAGGCCATCATCCACAAGCTGGCCGAGCCCTTCGCGCTCGGCGCGGATGAGGCTTTCATTTCCGCCAGCGTCGGCGTCACGCTTTACCCCGACGACACCAGCGAGCTGGACGTCCTGTTCAAGAATGCCGACCAGGCCATGTACGCGGCCAAGAACGCCGGGCGCAATCGTTTCAACTACTTCACGCCCGACTTGCGCGTGGCGGCGGAAAAGCGCCTGCGTCTCACCAGCGATCTGCGCGCCGCCCTGCCTGGCGGGCAGTTCCAGGTCTACTATCAGCCCATCGTTGACCTGGCGACAGGGGAAATCCGCAAAGCCGAGGCCCTGATCCGCTGGTTGCACCCTGAGCGCGGCACGATCAGTCCGCTGGATTTCATTGCGCTGGCCGAAGACACGGGGCTCATCGTGCCGATCGGGGATTGGGTGTTCAAGCAGGCCGTGCATCAGGCCCGTCAATGGCGCAACCGATTCCATCCGTCTTTCCAGATCAGCGTCAACATGTCGCCGATGCAGATTCGGCAAGACAGCCAGGTTTGTGCGCAATGGTCCGACTATCTCATGCGGGAAGGGATGCCGGGGCAGAGCATGGTGGTTGAAATCACGGAGGGCCTGCTGCTGGACGCTGAACTGAACAAGAAGCTGCTGACCTTCCGCGATGCGGGAATCGGCGTCTCGATCGACGACTTCGGCACCGGTTACTCGTCCCTGGCCTATCTCAAGCGCTTCGACATCGATTACCTCAAGATCGACCGCTCATTCGTGCAGAACCTCGGCTCCGACGGCGACAATCAGGCGCTTTGCGAGGCCATGGTCATGCTGGCTCACAAGCTGGGATTGAAGGTCATTGCCGAGGGCGTGGAGACGACAGAGCAGCGCGATTTCCTCGTCGCCGTGGGTTGTGATTTTGCCCAAGGCTATTTGTATTCGGAGCCGGTTCCGCCCGATCGGTTTGAGATGCGGGTATGGCCGAATGTCGAGGAAACGATTTAATCTGAACCCCCGAGCAAAAATCGAACGGCATCGCGCCACCAGCCACCGTCCACCCGCCCAAACCAATCGTTGTGCTCGGCATCAGGCAGTACGCACAATAGCCGAGGCGCTATCAGCCCCTTGTGCAATGCCACGCCAAAGCGCGCCGGGACGATGCTGTCGCGCTCCGCAACCACCACCACAACCGGCCGGTCGAACCGCGCCAGGTTGGCCGCGCTGTCATAGCGGTCTCGTAGTAGCCACGACACCGGCAGCCAGGGATAGTGGTAGCCGGCAACATGTTGCAGCGTATCCCACGGCGTGATCAGCATCAGGCCTGCTGTCTTGTCCCGCTGGCGCGCCGCGGCCGCGGCCGTAACGCCAGCCCCCAGCGATTCGCCGATCACCAGCAGCGGGGCGCCGTATTGGCGATAGGCCTGCGCGATGATCTGCTCGGCATCGGCCACCAGGCTGGCTTCGCCCAACGGCCCCGGGCGCGGTCCGTAGCCCGGGTACTCGGCAAGAATCACGCGCACGCCCTGGGGCGCCAGCGCTGCGGCGTAGGCTCGACGGTGGCCGGCATGTCCGGCATTGCCATGGAACACAATCGCGGTGGCGCGCACCGGCCCGGTGGGCTCGGCCGCCAAGCCCTTGAAGTCTTGCGAAGACGGCCACGCCTTCAGCCCGCCAGCAAGCAACTCCGGCAACGCCGCCTTGGCCGGAAAATACAGGAACTGGTCTTGCAGCGCCGCAAGGGCAGGGCACGGCAGAAGACAGCCGAGCCATAGCGCAAGCCCGGCAGTCTTCACCGCGATGCCCATCCCGGCATCGCGGCATTGCGGCCGCCCCTCAGTCCACGCCGTTGCCATGCGCCTTGTGCTGCGACGCCATCACCTGCTGCTGGGCGGGTGGCACGGCTTCGTAGTGACTGAGCTGGATCGTGTAGTTGCCGTGGCCGCCTGTGATGCTGTTCAGGCGCGACTGATAGTCGTTCAACTCCGACAACGGCACCTGTCCCGCCACCAGAACGCTGTTGCCTGCCGCGGTGCGCGTGCCACGCACCTGGCCGCGCTTGGCGGAAAGGTCGCTGATGATGTCGCCCATTGCCGCCTCGGGCATCGTCACCTCGATATCCACGATCGGCTCCAGCACGCTCGGCCGCGCCTTGAGCACGGCCTCGATAAAGGCCTTGCGCCCCGCCGCCGCGAAAGCCACCTCCTTCGAATCCACCGAATGGCTCTTGCCGTCGAACACGGTAACGCGCACGTCCTGCATCGGAAAGCCCGCCAGCGGCCCGCACTCAAGCACCTGGCGGATGCCCTTTTCCACAGCGGGGATGAACTGGCCCGGAATCGCACCCCCCTTGACCGCATCCACAAACTCGAACCCCGTGCCGCGTGGCAGCGGCTCCACGCGCAGCTGCACCTCGCCAAACTGGCCGGCACCGCCCGTCTGCTTCTTGTGGCGATGATGCCCCTCGGCCTTGCCGCCGATGGTTTCGCGATAAGCGATCTTCGGCGGCCGCGTCACCACCTCCAGCTTGTACTGGCCGGTCAGGCGCTCCAGCGCGCAGCGCAGTTGCAGCTCACCCAGGCCAAGCATCACCGTCTCATTGGTGCCCGCCGGGTGCTCGATGCGCAGGCAGGGGTCTTCCGCGCCAAGCTTCTGCAGGACCTCCGACAAGCGCTGCTCGTTGCCGCGGCGCGCCGGCTCGATCGCCAGGCCATAGATCGGGGTGGGGAAATCGAGCGGGGCCAGGTGGATGTTGCCGTCCTCGCTGGCATCATGCAGCACAGCATCAAAGGCGATCTCATCGATCTTGGCCACGGCGCAGATATCGCCCGGCCCAGCCTGCGGCACTTCAACGCGCTCCTTGCCCTGCAGCATCAGCAGATGCGCCACCTTGAACGGCTGGCGCGCATCGCCGATAAACAGCAGGCTGTCGCGCGTGACCGTGCCCTGGTGGATGCGGAACACAGCCATCTTGCCCAGATACGGGTCCATCGTGATCTTGAAGACATGCGCCAGCACATGCTTGTCCGGCACCGGCTCCGCGCGAATGGCCACCCGGCGCTCGCCCGCATCACGGTAAAACAACGGCGGATTGCCCTCGGCCGGGTTCGGCAGCAAGCGCACAAACACATCCAGCAGCTCCGCGACACCAGCCCCGCTGGCCGCCGAAGTAAAGCAGATCGGCACCAGGTGGCCCTCGCGCAGCGCCCGCTCGAACGGCGCATGCAACTGCTCCGGCGCAATCTGCTCGCCCTGCTCCAGATACAACTCCATCAGCTTCGGATCGATTTCCACCACCTGATCCACCAGCGCCTCATGCGCCGACGCCACCGACAGGAAATCCGCCTCGCCAGCCGGGTTAAAGAAACAATCCACCACCTCGCCGCCGCGCCCCGCCGGCAGGTTGATCGGCAAGCACTCCTTGCCAAACGCCTCCTGGATATCGGCCAGCAGCTTGGGCAGATCCACCTTCTCCTTGTCGATGCCGTTGACCACGATCATCCGGCACAACTTGCGCGCCTGCGCCCAGGCCATCATGCGCCGCGTCGTCATCTCGATGCCGGTCTGCGCGTTGATGACGATGGCAGCCGTCTCCACCGCCGCCAGGGCGCTCATCGACAGCCCGGAGAAATCCGGATAGCCGGGCGTGTCCAGCAGGTAGATGCGGGTATCTCGATAGTGGAGGTGGGCCACCGCGGTGGTGAGCGAGTGGTGGTACTTGCGCTCCAGCGGATCAAAATCGCAGACCGTGGTGCCGCGCTCCACGCTGCCGGGCATGTGCAGCGCACCTCCCTTGTGCAGCAGCGCCTCCATCAGGGAGGTCTTGCCGCACCCCGCGTGCCCCAGCAGGGCGACGGTACGAATTGCATCGGGACTATAAAGCATGGTCGCCCTCGTCCGGCAATGGCAGTGAGATCATTATTGGCGATATGGGGTGGGAACGCCATGTGGGGTGAATCCGGATCTGGGGTGGGGTGGGGGCGGTGTGCGTGGTGGGGGACTGTGAGCCGGAGATTCTTTTTAGTGCGCTGCACAATGACTGTTTCATTCCCGCAATTCACTTGGCGATGCCGCTGTCACGGGGGCGCTGCGGTTTCCGCTGCCAGCAGGTTTGCGTCGCGGGTGAGCCGCCAGCGTCCGTCGGGGTCTTTGCGCATGATGGTCAGCGTGTAGCCGGAGCGGTGCATGGCTGGGCTGCCGTCAGGCGGCGTTACGGTCATGCGGATGTGGTTGCGGAGATAGGCCTAGTTGCCCAGGACTTGGCCTTCCTGGATGTCGTAGGTGCGATTACGGAAGTTCAGAGCTGAGTCGGGTCGATCGAGCGCTGGCCGGCGACGAACTTCCGAGTTCGGCCACAAAGGGACAGCCGTCGGATCTGTCGCTCAGACATCTGGACGGCAGCCTTGCCGTCGGAAGCAGCCGTTAACTATTCGAGAGCTGCTCGCGTAGCGGCGCGGGGGGGCAGCGGCGGTCCGGCGGCCCGATCTCTGGCCTCGAGGCGCCTGCATAACGTCCACGGTCCCATTCGCCACTCTGCGCTGAACCGCTATTAACTTAAACCAACCAGCCCCCACGACTCCCGGGGCGGTTCAGTGTCTGCGTGACCAGGACGTACCGCATGCCGCATAGAGCCATGACAGAGATTCTCAAATCCTTGACGCTGCGTGGTATCGCTCAGCCGCTGGACGACCTGACGGCGCAGGACTCACTGTCTATTAGAGCATCGTTCCCATTCTGTCTCGCCTGCTGGAGGCAGAACCCACTGAGCAGGAAGTGCACTAGAAGGCCTGGAAGATGAAGGTGGCCCGCTTCCCGGTCATCATGGTCTAACTGGCTGCGACTTTAGTTGCGGCGAGTCCGACGCGGCACTGTTGGGGCAACTCTACCGCTGAGAAGCCCTTGAACCCACCCACAACATCGTGCTGGTTCGCCACCCCGGGACGGGCAAAACGCTCTTGGGAGTGCCATCCGGACAGGCCGGCGCTAGGCAATTCTTGACATTACGAGCATATGCTCCTACTCTTACCGCAAGAGAGCATATGCCCTCATTTCAAAAACGGAGCGAAACAATGAACGAACCTGACATTCTTGTAAGCGGCGCAACCGGGCGCACTGGAGGTGCAGCCATCGACGAACTGCTCACGCTCGGCAGACGCGTGCGGGCCTACGTCCGCACGGACGACGATCGCGCTGCCGCCTTGAGGCAGCGTGGAGTGGATATCGCTGTTGGCGATTTCACCAGTATTGACGCGATCCGCGCGGCGATGGAGGGCATCCGTTCGGCGTATTTCCTTCATCCGATCGCGCCAGGGATTATCAGCGCTGCCGCTTCCTTCGCGCAGGCCGCGAAGGAAGCGGGCGTCGCGGCGATCGTCAACATGTCACAGATTTCTGCACGCCGGGAGTCGGCAAGCCACGCCGCTCAGGATCACTGGATTTCCGAGCGTGTTTTCGACTGGTCGGACGTTCCGACTACGCACCTGCGTCCCACTTTTTTCGCCGATTGGCTGGTATATCCGCACTTTGCGAGGGAGATCTGGGCCAAGAAAAGAATTGAGTTCCCCTTTGGCCACGGCAGACATGCGCCGATTGCCAGTGACGATCAGGGCCGAGTGATCGCCCATGTGCTGGCAGCGCCTGAGGCCCACGCAGGAAAAACCTACACGCTCCATGGTCCCGTCGAGATGGACCACACGGAAATCGCAGCAGCGATGAGCGAGGTACTTGGCGCTCGCATCGAATACACACCGACTTCAATCGAAGAGTTTCAGCACAAGATGGAGAACCTCTACAGGTTTCCGCCGTTCCTCACCCAGCATTTGGTGGAAGTGGCGCAAAACTACCAAGAAGGAATTTTCTCTGGTACCAACGACGTTGTTGCGAGGATCACCGGTAAGCCACCGCTCTCGGTCGAACAGTATGTTGCACAGAATCGCGCCGCTTTTGCATGAACGTTGTCCTGCAACGATTGGAGATGAACGTGTCCGATTCACGGAATGAACGTCACCCATTTCTGGATGATCTGACGGCAGACGCGGAGCTAGCGAGTTCCGTGTTGCGTGATCGCGTTGTAGGACGCGATGACATCAGGCTCCTGATCAATGCCGTTGGAGCTCTCTACGGCTCCCAAACGCCAACGTTCCTTGAAACCAGCGACGTGCGGCTGGTGCTCGAATACGAGGCTGTTCTGACAAGCGGCGAGAAGCTGAGCGCAACCGTCGTCGCCGACCGAAATTCCGATGGATCGGTGCCGAGAGTAAGCGTACGAATGTCCCCGCTCGGTGCTGTCCTAAGCATCGCTACCCATCTGCGGGAAATGTTCTCGGAGCGATTTCCAGAAGAGATTTTTCTTTGATACCACGGGCGCGTTGGGGGCCGGGATACTCGCCTCCGATGGCTCGCACCACTAATAAGGAGTTGTCATGGAAGTGAAGAACGCAACTGTCTTCATCACCGGCGCCAGCCGTGGCCTTGGCTTGGAGTTCGCTCGCGAGGCGGTTCGTCGCGGGGCGAAGAAAGTTTACGCTGGCATGCGCAACATCACCGGATTCGATGAACCAGGTATCTTGCCGATCAAGATTGACGTCACAGATAGAGCATCGATCGCCGCAGCCGCGAAAGTAGCCGCCGACACCACGCTTCTGATCAACAACGCCGGCATTGCCGCCCTGATAGATGGGCCTCTCGCGGTCGACACAGAAACCCAGTCCCAGCAGATGTTCGATACTAACTACTATGGCGTCGTGCGTGTCTCTCAAGCCTTCGAAGGGATACTAGCAATCAAATCACATGCGGCCATCATCAACGTCCTTTCCGACATTGTGTGGCTGCCGCGCCCCTATCTGACGCCGTATGCCGCGTCAAAGGCAGCGGCGTGGAGCTTCACGAACCAGCTTCGCTTTCACCTGAAAGAGCGTAACATCCACGTGCTCGGCCTGCACGTCGGCTTCGTCGATACAGACTTGACCAAGGGCATTGACGTACCTAAGGCGAGTCCGGATGATGTTGTTCGGAAGACCTACGACGCTCTAGCCGCCGGCAAGAGCGAAGTAATGGCTGACAAAGGCACTGCAGTCCTGAAGAGCACCCTCGCGGCCGAAGTGCCTGGGTATATCGTACCGCCGGACGGAGTGTAGACCGTCCGATGACGATGGCCGTTTTGCACGCGTATCGTCCGGTCGGCCGACCCGAGTATCCGAGTGGCCCGGAGCCCGGCTCGGCGCAAGCTGCTCCAAATTTAATGCATGACTAGCCCAAATAGATAAGGAGTGGAACCGCGATGTCGCTGTTTAACCAGCCGCTTGGAATCGATCAGTGCAACTGCTTCGCCGCAAGGAAGGCAAGCAGGCAGATCTCGCGACTCTACGATAGCCATCTCGAACCGGTGGGTCTGCGCATTACACAATTCCTGACGCTTGCGGCACTGGACGAGGTGGGAAGTGCCCCGGTCAACGCGCTGGCCGAGAGACTCGATATTGAGCGGACGGCGATGGGAAAGATGGTTGGCTTTCTCGAACGCGATGGCTTCGTGAAAATCAAGCCGTCGCCAACGGACGGCCGAATCCGACTGATCGAACTCACCAAGGACGGTCGACGGCTGCACGAAAGAGCAGCCCCGTTCTGGCGAGCTGCACAACGGGAGTTCGAGGAACTAAACGGCATAGAAAATGCGACCGCACTGCGTGAAGGGCTAAAAGCAGTGGTCGTAGGCGATGAAAAGGAACACGCGGCCGGAGATTAAAATACGCGGGCAAGTAGTCGAGACCGAAGTGGCGTGACGTCATCCGCCATGTCTTGTTCATGGAAACCGCTCGATGCCGCATCCGGCCGACAACACCCCGGCCGAGGTCGACGACTTCGACCGCATCGGCACAGCCAAGTCGAACATGTCAGCCAATCGGCCAGCCCAGCGAGACCCTGGTTCTTCTATGTCGAGCTCTATAAGCGCGAGCGGCCGCTTTACACTGGGTTGCGGCCGCACGGTAGAGTGCGGTTCAGTGTCCCAAATGGGTCGACTGCGGACGTCCGTCGTCGCTTCCCTTCAATTCAAAACAGGCATCAGCGCAGGGCCGGCAAGCGACCGCTACAAGCGCCATCGCGCCGATCACGTGTCCGGACGCAGAAGTCGTCCACAGCGCAAGTCCGCTCCGGATTGACATCCTCCCCAAACCTCCCCGACAATCCTTACTCACCTCAAACAAAGGTGACCAGGAGTGGAAACCTGCGAAAGCATAGGCGACCAGCCGCCGCACGCGGCTAATTTTTCTATGGAACCGCAATGTCCGACTCCTCCGCTCACATCGACCAGTCCATCCCCTCGCAGTACCCCGACCGCACGCTCACCCTCTCCCGGCAATCCGACCTGCTCGCCGACCTGATCCGCATCACCTTCCCAGCAGACACCCCCACAAAGCTAAGCGTCCAGGAACTAGCCTACCAACTAGACGCGCTGCGCAACGACGCCCAAGGCATCGCGCAGGAAAGCTGTGCTGACTTGCTACGCGTTAGCGCGGGCCTTGGCTCTGTTCTGAGATTGCTGGATTACGACAGTGACGAGGTAGAAGACAGTCACGGCCTGCATTGCTTGCTGACGCCGTTGAAGCAGCAGTTGGATGCGGCTTTGAATCGGGTGCAGGGGTTGCTTTGAGGTAGGGGGAGGAGGGGCTGCATAGGTTCGGCGCGTGTCGCTCCTGTGCCCCCTCCCAAACAGTCAGTTCACGGCTGTCATTCCACGACCGGAAGCAGGTGCCTTCGTTCGCTACGGGAGTCTAGCCCGTAGTCAGTCCCAACGTGTCGGTGGCAGTGTTACATAGCCCTTACCATCGCGCGCGCCGATGTCATACAGCACATGGTCGTGAAACCAAAGCAGGCGCGGAGCGTCGGGGTCAAGGTACGTGCGTTCTGCGAGTAATTCATCGCTACGTGCAGCATAAAGGCGAAACAAAGTGCCATACTCACGCGCCAAATAGCAGGTTTCTGCGATGTAGTCGCCAGAATTCTCCCGCTGGCATTCGTGCGCAGTGGATCTGTCTCTAACATCCAAGCCATAGAGAACAAGAAATACGGCAGCGGCGGCGAGCGCCGCCAGCCTGATCGCCGAACGTAGCCGAGGTTCGGCTTTGATTTTGGTGCCTATGTTCATAGGTCCAACTCCACAACAAGCGGATCTTGACGGGCGCGTTCAGCCATTAGCGAAACGCCAGAATCGTCTTTCGATGCGCGATGTCGGCGGGCGCACTGCGCCTTCGGTTGTGGCGGTGTGGGCGGCGATGGGGCGGTTGCGGAGGAGGGTGGCAGGGTGTTCCGTTGGAAGTTAGAACGCTTCCACATCCTCGATGGTGCAGCATGCCGGCTCGCGCCTGAGCACCTACGGGGTGCTGAATGAACCGAACGGTAGCCGCTTTTCTGATCGTTTCATAGCCGCCCTCATCGCCAAATTTCTCATCGAATTTCGTACTTGTCCGATTGCGGCATAGCATTTCTCGCTGCAGG
This sequence comes from Cupriavidus sp. GW823-FHT07A04, assembly GCF_058794615.1. Taxonomy (NCBI): domain Bacteria; kingdom Pseudomonadati; phylum Pseudomonadota; class Betaproteobacteria; order Burkholderiales; family Burkholderiaceae; genus Cupriavidus; species Cupriavidus sp. GW823-FHT07A04. The sequence goes on along the minus strand of NZ_JBXAHA010000003.1, from coordinate 47,852 downwards.
ATACCGTTCTGGTATTTGTGAAAATCAATTGCGGATCGGTGCGCCAGCACTGGCACAAGGTACATCAGGTTCAAGCCTCATGGCCTTGCGGATCTTGCAACTTCACCTGCGGCGGAGTGTTTTCGCATGGGTATTCGTTTGCCATCGGCTTCCAATCGTACTGTCCGCGTGACGGGTCCGGGCATGCCAGAAATCCTTGGGCGACCCGATCCTATATTCAGACCGGATGGTCTTGCATCTTCTAAATCCGATCATAGTGGAGTTTGAGCTATGATGCGCCTCGTTAAATTTCTGGCTAAGTTGCTGGTCATTCTCGTAGCTCTGTTTAGCTCGCTGATTTATGGCTGCAACGCGCTGAACCGATCAGCCCGGTATCAATGCGAGCGAGAGCGTTCTCCTACAGGCCAATACATAGGCGAAATTTGCTATCTTCCGCGCGAGTACGGCACGCTATTTCGTCTGTATGAGACCCGCACTGGGGAGTTACTGGCCGAGCGCACATATTTAGACCCTGATCGGCGTAGCTTGATTTGGAATCCAATTTTCGTGCAATACGATTTGGGGGCGACTGAGAATAATGGCGTCGTGGACCTACCGCCGACCTGGCTGGATCGCGTAAGGGCGAAATTGCCGTAGATCTGCATCTGGTGCGCTGAGGCTAGCGCCCTTGATGCGGGGCCCATCCTCAATCCACCCAAGTTAGGCCTCAGCAAGCCTTGTAGGCGGCATGTCGATGAGGTTTGTGGCGAGGTGGACGTGGCTTAGCGCGATCCGGTCGAGCGCGATGGCTGGCCGAATTGGCGGCATGCTTGTTCGCAGTGCCATCCAAAATCTCTGTAATGCTCGCATTACTACGAATTGTCTGGGTTCATTTCCGGAATAGTCTCATAGACACTCCCGTTTCCAAGTCGATAGGCTTGTGAAGCTAAATTCATCGGAGTAGCGGATTTTTTTCGGGAGCCCAAGTCACGTAAGGTGGCCTGGGTTGTTTCGCGTCGCGTCAGGAATGCGCCGAGGGCGCCTGACATCACGGAGCTTACTTGCATGGGTAACCGCTTGCTGCTCTCTTCTCGTACCGTCACCGTGTCCGGCGAGGGGTTGCCGGAACTGATGGGACAGCCGCTGCTGGTGTTTTCCCGCATATCCGGCACCGAGGGCATTAACGCCCTTTTCGAGTACGAACTGGAGTTAAAGACCCCCGACGACCGCAATGCCCTTTACGGTCCGGCAGGCGACCTTGATATGGAGGCCATGCAGGGCAAGGAACTCACCGTCAGTATTGAACTGGACGGATCTGGCACCGGCCAAGCCGGTGGCCTGGGTCAGGGCACGCGGGAAATCACCGGCCTCGTCACGGAAGTTCGGGGGCCGTTCTATGACAACGAGCGCATTCTGTACCGGTTGACCCTGCGTGCGTGGCTGTGGCTGGCAACACTGACGAGTAACTACAAGCGGTTCCAGAACATGAACGTACTGGAAATCGTCGAAGCGGTACTCAGCAACTACACCTTCCCCGTCGAGCGTCGCCTGCTGGATAGCCAATATCCTCAGCGTGAGTATCAATTGCAGGCCGGTGAAACCGATTACCAATTCGTGCGGCGCCTGCTGGCAGAATGGGGCATATCGTTCTTCTTCGAGCATTCAGATGGTCACCACCGTCTGGTGCTGACCGATGGCAACGGCGCGTTCAAGGTCATTCCCAGTGCCGCGTATCACACCATTAGCTGGTATCCATCCTCTGACCGGGTTGACGAAGAACACCTCTATCAGTTTGAGGCGCGCGACCGGCTGATCACCGGCCAATGGACGCACGGGGATTACGATTTCAAGCAACCGCGCGCTGACCTCAACGTGTCTGCCGAAGCGCCGCGCGACACCAGTCATTCGACCTACGAGCGGTTCGACTGGCCGGGTGACCACGCCGAGCCCGCGGGCGGCAAGCAAGCCCGCGCCGAGGGCGACATGCGGGCGCACATCCGCATGGAAGCCATCCGGCAGCATGGACACCGTGTGCGCGGCAAGGGGAATGTCCGCGCGATGGCGCCGGGCAATACGTTCACGCTCGCGCGCTCCCTGCGCAGGAAGGCCAACTGCGAGTACCTGGTTTTCGACACACGCCTGCTGATCGAGGATGTGGGCGAGTTCTCGGGCAGCGGCCAGCAATGGCGCTGCGAGGTGGAATTCGAAGCACAGCCGACCCGCGAGATGTTCCGGCCCGAATGGGTCAGGAAGCCTTACATCGGCGGCACGCATGTCGCGAAGGTCACCGGTCCGGCCAATCAGGAAATCTGGACCGACAGTTTCGGTCGCGTGCGCTGCGAGTTTGCCTGGGACCGCTACGGCAACAACGACGAGAACAGTTCCTGCTGGATTCGCGTCGCCAATTTTGCGTCGGGAAGCCGCTTCGGCAACACGCACCTGCCGCGCATCGGACAGGAGGTCGTTGTGGCCTACCTGGGCGGCGATCCGGATCGGCCGATCATCGTCGGGGTGGTGAACAATCAGGAAAACCTACCAGCGTGGAACCTGCCGGATCAGCACGCGCTATCCGGCTACCAGAGTAAAGAGCTATTCGGCGAAGGCCGCAACCAGACGCTTTATGACGACACGCAGGGCCAGCAGCAGGTGCAGGTCGCCTCGGCCCACCAGAACAGCCTGCTGGCGCTCGGCCACAACGTGCGCGTGAACGATTGGCAGGGGCGCGAGGAAAAGCGCGGCGAGGGCTTCGAGCTGCGCACCGATGGCAAGGGGGCCATCCGCGCAGACGGGATGCTGATTACCACCGAGGCCCGACGTAACGCAGACGGCCATGTGCTGGCAATGCGGGAAACGATCCGGCGGCTGGAACAGGCACTGGCCGAAGCCCGCAACGTGCTGGATGCCAGCGTGGCGGCACTCGCGCAGACCGATGAACAGAAGAATGTGGCGCAGGCCATTGCCGAACAGAACGACGCCATCAAAGGGACGGGCGAAGCGCTGGGCGAACTGTCACAGCCGATGATGGTCATGGCGAGTCCTGCCGGGATCGCCAGTACGACACCGAAGACCACGCACCTGCACAGCGGCGACCATACGGCGCTGACCACCGGCAAGCATTTGTCTATGTCTGCGGGTCACAGCATTGTCGGCAGCGCGGCCAAAGGTGTCTCGCTGTGCGGCCATACCGAAGACGTGAAGCTGATCGCCCGCAAGGGCAAAGTCGCGGTGCAGGCGCAAGACAACGAAATGGAAGTCGTGGCGCGCGACACCCTGAAGGTCACCAGCACCGAAGGCAGGATCGAAGTCACCGCCGCCAAGGAGATCGTGTTCAACGTTGGAGGCACTTACTACCGCATGACGCCCAGCGGCATCGAGAGCGGCACCAGTGGCGCATGGACGGTTCACGCGGGCAGCAAGCAATTGACCGGCCCGAAGACTGCCAGTGTGCCGATGCCGAGCTTCGGCAAAGGTTACGGGGGCTTCTACAAGCTGCATTGGGATGGCACCGACCACCTTGCACCGCACCAGTCGTACCGCATTACGCGCGCCGATGGCAGCCTCATCGAAGGCGTGACCAATGCGCACGGGGAGACTGCGCTCAAGCTAGCCGAGTTCGGCGAAACCGTAAAGATTGAAATTATATAAGACCGCTTATGGCAACCCATTCCACACATCCTTCGCAAAAGCCGCCCGCGCAGCCTGCATCGTATCCGGAGTTGACCCTCAAGCCGGGCGGCGCGGTGTGCAAGGTGGCGATACCGCTGCGCCCATTGCGCATCTATTTCCAGCTGTTCCCGGGTATCTCCCGGACTGAAGCCGAGCGCGGGCTGGCCGGCCTCAGCTACAAACTGCGCATCCCTGGACAAACGGACAGCGAAGGCACGACTGGGGCCAACGGCCAGATTCTCTTGCCGGGCCTGCAACCTGGCATCACAGGCGAACTGGAAATTCTTGGCACGCTGATCCAGTTGACCGCGCGTGACTACAGCGATGACGAGAAGACCGACGGCACAACGACGATGGGCATCCAGGGTGCCAAGCGTCGCCTGATGGTGCTGGGTTACTACGACAAGCCTTATCGGTCCGTACGTCCCGGGCAAGTGGCTGTGTCGCAGACGCCCGATGACAAGTTGGACCACATCGAAATCGAGGACGCGATCCTGCGCTTTCAGGTGGACAGCGGCTTCGAGCCCAATGGCGAAATTGAGCGGCACGAACTCGCTGGCAGCAAGATCGATCCGTCGCAGGCGTTTGGCTTTCACCGCGACCTCACTGGCTCGAGCGTCAAGCAGTTTCACCCCGACTTCGTCGCCAAGCTGGCAGCGGGCGGCGGCAGCGCCCCTCCGGGCACCATGGAGCCATGTACCGTCCCGCCTCCGCCACGACCGAAAAACAAAGGCGCAGTCGGATCTGCCGCCCCGGGACCGTCGCCAAAACCGCTGGCACGCGAAATCTACGATGGACACCGGTTTGTACCGGTGCGTTTCGTGCGGTACAACGAATCGACCACCTTTCATCCGGGCAGGCCCGAACTGGACGAGCGCGGCTACCGGGAGCATAACGGGCCAATCGTGAGCCTGATGGCTGGACAGAGAATTGACCTGTTGCTGCTGCGCCTGCATGTCGGGGCAAGCGTGCCGCTGAGCTTCGTCAGCACGGATGAGAGCACGGTCAAGATCAGTCAGGCGACGGGTGACTTGATCGAGTTGACGGGAATCGCCGGTCTGCGCAACAAAGCGGAAGGAACGACCGCCGCAATTGAAGTGCGCTATGGCAGTCCCAGCGGGCCGCTACTACACACCCTGGCTGTGCAGGTCTACGCGCCCATCAACGTCGCTGTGGCGGTGCATTTTGTGTCCATTGGACAGGCCGGCAAGCCGGAGATTCCACGGATTCCTCCGTCACTTCAGCGTCCAAAGCTTGAGCCCATCTTCAACAAGATCAATGACATCTGGCGGGCAGCGGGGATTCGCTTTGAGGTCAAACAATGGCTGAATGACACCATCGACTTGATGCAGGCAGGGGCGATGACCGTCAAGCCTGCCAAAGACGGGCAACCCGCAGTGAACGAGTTCCACGCGGTGACCAGTCTGAATCGCAAGGCGAGGCATCTGAACATGTATGTGGTGGAATCCACAATCGGTAGTGGCATTGGCTGGGGGCTTTGCAATACCGCCCTGGTGGCCGCCGAGCAGATGCATGGTGGCCAGCCTTCCAGTCAGGATCAGCTCATCCAGACGTTCGCCCACGAGATCGGGCATTTTCTTGGACTGTGGCACCCCGCAACGCATAACCCCAAGGGGGACGATGTTCACGTGCAAATTCAAGGCAGGGATGAACGCCACAACCTGGAGGATTTCTGGTCTCGCCGGATGCTGATGTATGTCTATACCGGCTTGAACGGCATCGGTCCACTGGACGCCAATACCCGGCAACGAGGACGGCAACAGGATGTTGGCAATGGCTGGCATGTGGGCGGCAAGATGCTGTGCTGCAAGACGGTGCCGAAGGTCGTGTCTTCGCCAGAAGACTCTGAAATTGTAACGGCACGCGGGATTGCACTACTCAACAAGTCTGAATCGTCAACGGAGAAGAAAACGGCATGGTCACCACCGTCCGACAACGCTGGGCAAGGCGTTTTTGCCTGAGCCTGCTACTCACCTGCAGCGTAGCAGTACCACAGGTGTGTGCTGCGCAAGATCAAGTCATACAGGAGCAAACGAATATGCCTAGCCTGGCACAAATGATCGACCACGAACAGTGGGATGACGCTTACGCCTATGTTCGCCGACAACAGAATTCCATCGTGCCGGAAGTCCGCGCTATCGTGAGCGACCCAAGGACGAGCAGCACCGCGATGGAAATTGCCTACGGCTTTCTGCGGAAGGTCCCCTCGCTTGAATCCGCGACGCTATTGGCGCAAGGCTTTAGTCAAGGAGGAGGTCAGGCAAGCGTACTTGGCCTGATCGAGAACCCTCGTCCCGAGGTTTACCCAATTCTGAAGGGGCAGATGCGACCACCTGCAAAAGAACGCGACAGGGATCTCCTGCTCACGATGGCGCAGATCCCCGTGCCACCGGAGCAGCGCATCGCCGATCTCAAGCCCTATGTGAAGGCCAAGTACTATCAGACCCGAATTGCGGCGGCCTTCGGTCTCGCGCTGCTGGACGACCCCGGCAGTATGGAACTGATGACGCGTGCGCTGGGTGCGGGTAACCGCGACGGGAAAAAGGTCCCACTCATGATCTTCTATCAGTTTCGCGCATGGCGCACGCCGAAATTTGTGCCGGTGCTGATTCCCGTGCTGAACGACCCGATGGAAATCAAGGATATCGGACTGCGCCGCTATAACGCGGATGGCAGCGAATCGGCCATGACGCCAGAAGAACTGCGCTATCTACGCGCCCGCGACTACGCGCTGAACATCATTGTCAAGACGCTGAACATCGACGTGCCGTTCAAGATCGAGGACGACGTGACTTATTCCAAGGAGCAGCGCGAGCTGGTCAAGCAGAAGCTGCGCGACTTGGGCTACACGGTGACAGATGAGGCCCATGCGGTCACGAGCGGCGTGTAAGCAAGATGGCCGACATGGACCCGCAAGGCATCCCCTCGCCCGAGCCGGACAACAAACCAGCAGCCGGTAACGATTCGCAGCCGACCCCTCGCTGGATTTCGCCGCCGCGAACTCTTGAGCAGCGTATGGGCACCACCGTCCGACAACGCTGGGCAAGGCGTCTTTGCCTGAGTCTGCTGCTTGCCAGCACCATTGCATTGCCACAAACATGGGCTGCGCAAGATCTCGCCATTCCGGAGCAACCGAACATGCCTCGTCTCGCACAATTGATGAACCAACATATCAGCCAAAATCGGTGGGATGATTGGGATGACGTCTATGCCTACGTCCGTCAACAACAAAACGCCATCGTGCCGGAAGTCCGCGCCATCGTGAGCGACCCAAGGACGAGCGGTACCGCAATGGAAATTGCCTACGGTTTTCTGCGGAAGGTTCCCACGCTTGAATCGGCGACGCTACTGGCGCAAGGCTTGGGAAAAGGGGGCGGTCGAACAAGCGTATTTGGCTTGATCGAGAACCCTCGTCCTGAGGTCTATCCCATTCTCAAAGCAAAGCTCCAACCTCCAAAGGAGGAGGAAAACAAGAACCTCCTGCTCACGATGGCGCAGATCCCCGTGCCACCGGAGCAGCGCATCGCCGATCTCAAGCCCTATTTGACGGCCAAGTACTATCAGACCCGAATCGCGGCGGCGTTCAGTCTCGCGCTGCTGGACGACCCCGGCAGTATGGAACTGATGACGCGTGCGCTGGGCGCCGATGACCGTGACGGGAAAAAGGTCCCACTCATGATCTTCTATGAGTTCCGCGCATGGCGCACACCGAAATTTGTGCCGATGCTGATTCCCGTGCTGAACGACCCCATGCCGATCAAGGATATCGGACTGCGCCGCTATAACGCGGATGGCAGCGAATCGGCCATGACGCCCGAAGAACTGCGCTATCTACGCGCCCGCGACTACGCGCTGAACATCCTTGTCAAGACGCTGAACATCGACGTGCCGTTCAAGATCGAGGACGACGTGACCTATTCCAAGGAGCAGCGCGAGCTGGTCAAGCAGAAGCTGCGCGACTTGGGCTACACGGTGACCGATGAGCCCCATCCGGTCACGAACGGCGTGTAAGAAAGATGGCCGACATGGACCCGCAAGGCATCCCCTCGCCCGAGCCGGCTAACAGACCGGCAGCCGGTAACGATTCGCAGCCGACGCGAGCCGAAGGCGTCAAGCCGACGCCTCGCTGGATTCCGCCGCCGCGAACTCTTGAGCAGCGTATGGGCACCACCGTCCGACAACGCTGGGCAAGGCGTTTTTGCCTGAGCCTGCTGCTCACCTGCAGCGTAGCAGTACCACAGGTGTGTGCTGCGCAAGATCAAGTCATACAGGAGCAAACGAATATGCCTGGCCTGGCACAAATGATCGACCACGAACAGTGGGATGAAGCTTATGCCTATGTTCGCCGACAACAGAATGCCATCGTGCCGGAAGTCCGCGTTATCGTGAGCGATCCAAGGACGAGCAGTACCGCGATGGAAATTGCCTACGGCTTTCTGCGGAAAGTTCCCACGCTTGAATCGGCGACGCTACTGGCGCAAGGCTTTAGTAAAGGAGGAGGTCAAGCAAGCGTACTCGGCTTGATCGAGAACCCTCGTTCCGAGGTTTACCCTATTCTGAAGGGGCAGATGCGACCACCTGCAAAAGAAGGCGACAGGGATCTCCTGCTCACGATGGCGCAAATCCCCGTGCCACCGGAGCAGCGCATCGCCGATCTGAAGCCCTATCTAGCGGCAAAAAACTACGGGGTGCGCGTCGGCGCGGTCTTCGGCCTCGCGCTGCTGGACGACCCCGGCAGTATGGAACTGATGACGCGTGCGCTGAGTGCGGATGACCGTGACGGGAAAAGGGACCCACTCATGATCTTCTACCAGTTCCGCGCATGGCGCACACCGAAATTTGTGCCGGTGCTGATTCCCGTGCTGAACGACCCCATGCCGATCAAGGATATCGGACTGCGCCGCTATAACGCGGATGGCAGCGAATCGGCCATGACACCCGAAGAGCTGCGCTATCTACGCGCGCGCGACTACGCGCTGAACATCCTTGTCAAGACGCTGAACATCGACATGCCGTTCAAGATCGAGGACGACGTGACCTATTCCAAGGAGCAGCGCGAGCTGGTCAAGCAGAAGCTGCGCGACTTGGGCTACACGGTGACCGATGAGCCCCATCCGGTCACGAACGGAGTCTAAGCAAGATGGCCGACATGGACCCGCAAGGCATCCCCTCGCCCGAACCGGACAACAAACCAGCAGCCGGTAGCGATTCGCAGCCGCCGCATACTTTTGAGCAGCGTCTCGCCGATGTGCAGCGTGCCCCGAATCCAATATTGGAGGCAGCACGGCGCTTGGTTCGTTGTCTCTGCGACCTACCGGAGCGCATGGCGCCGGCGGAAACGGAACGTCTGCGCGAGCTGATCAACGAAGAGCTCGACACGTTCAAGGCACTGGTCGAGCGCGCCAACGTCAAGCGCGAACATGTCATTGCCTCGCACTATGCCATCTGCACGGCGCTGGACGACGTAGCCTTGCAGCACGAATGGGGACAGGGCTGGTGGGCCAACCACAGTCTGCTGGTTCAACACCACCAGGACAATCAGGGCGGCGAGAAGGTATATCAAGTGCTGGGCCGTCTGGTGGAGTCGCCCCACGAGCATATCGCGGTCATCCAACTGATCTACCATTTGATGTCCCTGGGATTCATGGGGCGTTATCGCAGGATGACCGACGGAGACCGGCAGCATTACACGATTCGGCAGCGCTTGTACGACTTGCTGCTGAAGCACTACGGCCCCGTCCCCAACGAACTGTCGCCGCACATTGAACCCGCGCCGCCGGGGCGCTTTCGCCATCTGTACAGCGTGTCGCCGTGGGCGACGGTTTCGGTGCTTGCCGTGGTTGTCTTGGGGCTGTTCGCTTGGATGAAATACGATTTGCTGCTCAAGCAGCATGATGTGGTACAGCAGATCGAGGCCATTGGCAGGATGACGCCGCCACCGCTGCCCCAGGCGCTGCATCTGGCCGAATTGCTCAAGGATGAGATCGCACGTGGCGTGGTGGCGGTCCATGACAACGACCAAGGTACGACCGTGGTATTCCGGGGCGATGACATGTTCCGTGCCGGTCAGGCTGATGTGAGCAAGCGACTGTTGCCAACGCTCAACAAGGTGGCCAGCGAAATCAACAAGGTGCAAGGCAAGGCGCAAGTGATCGGCCACAGCGACAACCAGCCCATCAAGAGCGTGCGCTTTCCGTCCAATCAGGTGTTATCCGAAGAACGCGCCGCCGTCGTCAGTGAGTGTCTTGCAAGTCAAGGGGTCGCCAAGGGCCGGCTCGAAGCGATTGGCAAGGGCGATAGCGAACCCGTTGGCGATAACAAGACCATCGCGGGTCGCGCTGCAAACCGGCGTGTCGAAGTGGTGGTAACCCAATAGTCGCAAAGCCAATCCAAATGCCAAAGAAACGCATCAAGAAAGGCGATAAGACCACGCATGGCGGCGAAGTCATCCGTGGGTCTGCCAGCGATTTGCTGGACGGCCAGCCATTGGCGCGCCTGGGTGACCTCGTCAGTTGCCCGCTGATCTACCCGGATGGCCGGCCGCACGGCACTACCGCACGACACTAACAAGATCGTGGAGGCGAGCTCCGGGCTAACGGGCGACGAGCGTCGCCCGGTTTATCGGCTGCAGCTTACTTGATACCCAAGCGCCACAACGAAGTCACCTCAGCCGCACGCGCAGCGTGCAGCGGGTCGGTCATGTCCGCCGCCTTCGGGTGGTTGGGCTTCACCTCCAGCCGCCCCAGCACCTTCAGCCCGGCTGCATCGATCCAGCCTAGCAACTGGTCCCGCGTGCGCAGGCCCAGGTGTTCGGCCAGGTCCGACAGCAGCAGCCAGCCTTCGCCCTTGGGCTCCAGGTGATCCGCCAGCCCGGCGATAAAGCCCTTCAGCATCTGGCAGTCCGGGTCATACACGGCGCGTTCAATCGGCGAGTTGGGGCGTGCCGGTACCCACGGCGGGTTGCACACCACCAGCGGGGCGCGGCCTTCGGGGAAGAGGTCGGCTTCCACCACCTCGACCTGGGCGGCGGCCTTCAGGCGGTGGATGTTGTCGCTGGCGCAGGCGAGTGCGCGCGGGTCCATGTCGGTGGCGATGACGCGCTTGACGCCGCGCTGGGCTAGCAGGGCGGCCAGCACGCCGGTGCCGGTGCCGATGTCGAAGGCGAGGTTGAGGGCGCCGGCGGGTAGCTGGGCTTTGGCCACCAGGTCGATGTATTCGCCGCGCACGGGGGAGAACACGCCGTAGTAGGGGTGGATGCGTTCGGCCAGGGCGGGGATTTCCACGCCTTTTTTACGCCACTCGTGGGCGCCGATCAGGCCGAGGAGTTCGCGCATGGATGCCACGTAGGGGGCGTCGACCTCGCCGTAGGCTTCGAGGCAGGCTTCGCGCACATCCGGCGAGCGGCGCAGGGGCACGAGGTGGTCGGCGTCAAAGGGCAGCAGCAGCATGGAGAGCGTGCGGGCGCGCTGGGACTGGGCCTGGCGGTGCAGGTGGAAGGCTTCGGTGGGGGTGGGCTTGGCCTTGGGCACCTTGGACGCCTTGGCGGCTTTCTTGGGCTTGTCGGCGCGGCGGGCCAGGGCCTGGAGCAGCTGGCGGGCGTTTTGGAAGTCGCCGCGCCAGAGCATGGCGGTGCCTTCGCAGGCGAGGCGGTAGGCGGTGTCGCCGGTGGTGGTGTCGTCAGCGATGACGACGCGCTTGGGCGGGGGCGTGCCGGCTTCGGATTGCCAGTTTGCGCTGCGTTCTTCGCCGTTTTCGGTCCAGTGGATGGTGGCTTGCTCTGTCATAGGGTCTTTCTGGCTGCCTGGGGCGGCCAATGGGTTGTGCTGCGTTGTGCTGATAAGTCTGGCCAACCGGGGTTGGCCATTCAAGGTGATCCGTCCCTGCCGCGCGCCGGTTGCATCCGGGGCGCCGTGGCGGGGCTGGCATGGCGCGGCTGATGGCTATCCATATTTGGTCAGCCGCGCTGGATGGGGTGCGTCAGAGTTCGTAGGCTTCGTGGTCGCCCGACATGGCTTGTTCTACCAGCTTGCGGTTGAGCGTTGGGGAGAACAGCTCAATAAAGGTATACACAAAGCTGCGCAGGTAGGCGCCTTGCTTCACCGCCAGGTGCGTCACATTGGTGCCGAACAGGTGCCCGGCGGGGATGCCGCGCAGGTTGCGGTCGCGCTCGGCGTCAAAGGCTACGCCGGCGACGATGCCCACGCCCAGGCCGATTTCCACATAGGTCTTGATGACGTCGGCGTCGATGGCTTCCAGGATGATGTCGGGCTTGAGGTGGCGCAGCTCGAAGGCTTTGTCGATCTTGGGGCGGCCGGCGAAGTTGGGATCATAAGTGATGAGTGGGTAACCCATCAGGTCTTCCAGCGCCAGGTGCTTCTTTTCTAGCAGGGGGTGGTCGGGGGGCATGACGACCACGTGCTGCCATTGGTAGCCGGGCAGGGAGATCAGGTTTTTGTCGGCCGAGATGCCTTCGGTGGCGATGCCGATGTCGGCGTGGTCGTGCAGCACCATGTCGGCGATCTGGGCGGGATTGCCCTGTTGTATGGACAGGCGCACCTTGGGGTAGCGCTTGGTAAACTCCGCGATCACCCGGGGCAGGGCGTAGCGCGCCTGCGTGTGGGTGGTGGCGATGGTGAAGTTGCCCTGGTCCTGGGCGGCGTAGTCCTTGCCTACGCGTTTCAGGCTTTCCACTTCTTGCAGGATCTTTTCTACCGACTCCAGGATGCGGCGGCCGGGCTCCGTCAGGCTGCGGATGCGCTTGCCGTGGCGGGTAAAGATGTCCACGCCGAGCTCTTCTTCCAGCTCGATGATGGCCTTGGAGACACCGGGTTGTGACGTGTAGAGCGCTTTAGCGGCTTCGGTCAGGTTGTAGTTCTGACGTACGGCTTCGCGCACAAAGCGGAACTGATGCAGGTTCATATAACTGTGTTCGTATAAACAAACAACTTCTTATTAGTTTGAGATATGAGGGCAGTTTATTACGATTCTCGAACTTTGTTAATGAACGGTCGGAACCTCCGTGTGCTTGCCTCACTTTTAGGCAGCAACGGGCGCTTACCGGCCCGGTGAACCCCAATGTCTCTTGCCTATACCGTTTCCGGTCTGCTAGTAGGCGTCCTCGTCGGTCTGACCGGGGTAGGCGGGGGTTCGCTCATGACGCCGCTGCTGACGCTGCTGTTCGGCTTTTCGCCGGCCACGGCGGTTGGCACCGACCTGGCTTTTGCCGCCATCACCAAGGGTTTCGGCACGCTGGCGCACCGCGCCCACGGCCATGTGCAGTGGCAGGTGGTGCGCCGCCTGTGCATCGGCAGCCTGCCGGCCGCGGTGGTGGCCATCCTGGTGCTCAAGAGCGCCGGTGAACTCAACGCGCAGTGGCTGCACGCCATCCGCATGACCATCGGCGTGTCGGTGATCCTGACGGTATTGTCGCTGTTGTTCCGCAGGCAGCTGCTGGCGTGGCTGTCCCGCAACCCCCAATTCCAGCTGGAAGGCCGTGCCCAGACCATTGCCACCATCGTGGTGGGTGCCGTGATCGGCGTGCTGGTGACGGTGTCCTCGATCGGCGCCGGTGCGGTTGGCGCCACCTTGATCCTGCTGCTCTATCCCCGCATGAAGCCTGCCGAAGTGGCGGGCACCGATATCGCCTACGCCGTCCCGCTGACGGCGCTTGCCGGCCTGGGCCATGTGTGGCTGGGCACGGTGAACTGGACCCTTTTGCTGGCCTTGCTGGTGGGCTCGATCCCCGGCATCTGGCTGGGCGCGCAACTGTCGCGGGCGTTGCCCGAGCGGCTGGTGCGTGCCGCGCTGGCTACCACGCTGACGCTGGTGGCCATCAAGCTCGTCTCCTGAATTTAACGAATACTGAACGGACCCACACCATGTATCAGTACGACCAATACGACCAGCGCATCGTCAACGAACGCGTAGCCCAGTTCCGTGACCAGGTGCGCCGCCGCCTGTCCGACGAGCTGTCCGAGGAAGAATTCCTGCCGCTGCGCCTGCAAAACGGCCTGTACATGCAGCGCCATGCCTACATGCTGCGCGTGGCGATTCCGTACGGCTTGCTGTCTAGCAAGCAGATGCGCATGCTGGGCCATATCGCGCGCGAGTATGACCGCGGCTATGGCCACTTCTCCACCCGCCAGAACATCCAGTACAACTGGATGGAGCTGGAGCGCGTGCCCGACGTGCTGGCCGAACTGGCCAGCGTCGAGATGCACGGCATCCAGACCTCCGGCAACTGCGTGCGCAACATCACCACCGACCACTTCGCTGGCGTTGCGCCCGATGAGTCCGTGGACCCGCGCGTGCTGGCTGAGCTGCTGCGCCAGTGGAGCACGTTCCAGCCGGAATTTGCGTTCCTGCCGCGCAAGTTCAAGATCGCCATCTCCGCTTCGGCCGATGACCGCGCCGTGGTGCAGATGCACGATATCGGCATCTACGCTTACCGCAATGCCGAGGGCGAAACGCGCCTGCGCATCCTGGCCGGCGGCGGCCTGGGCCGCACCCCGATCCTGGGTTCGGTGATCAAGGACGACCTGCCTTGGCAGCACCTGCTGTCGTACGTGGAATCGGCCATTCGCGTGTACAACCGCTATGGACGGCGCGACAACAAGTACAAGGCGCGTATCAAGATCCTGGTGAAGGCCATCGGCGCGGAGAAGTTCGCGCAGGAAGTCGAGGAAGAATGGCAGCACAGCAAGGATGGTCCCGCCACCATCACGCAGGCCGAGTTCGACCGCGTGGCGCAGTACTTCGCGCCCCCGGCTTACGACAAGCTGCCGGACACCGACGCTTCATATGAAAAGCACCTGCTGGAAGACAAGGCTTTCGCCCGCTGGGTGAGCCGCAGCGTGCATGCGCACAAGGTGCCGGGCTACGCGGCGATCACGCTGTCGACCAAGCCCGGCCCGGCATCGCCCCCGGGAGATGCCACCGATGCGCAGATCGACCTGGTGGCTGACCTGGCTGACCGCTACGGCTACGGCGAGCTGCGCGTGGCGCACGAGCAGAACCTGGTGCTGCCGGACGTGAAGAAGCGCGACCTGTACGCGCTGTGGCAAGAGGCCAAGAAGGGCGGCCTGGCCACCGCCAACATCGGCCTGCTGACCGACATCATCGCCTGCCCGGGCGGCGATTTCTGCTCGCTGGCCAATGCCAAGTCGATCCCCATCGCGCTGGCCATCCAGGAGCGTTTCGACAACCTGGACTACGTGCACGACCTGGGCGAGATCTCGCTCAATATCTCGGGTTGCATCAACGCTTGCGGCCACCACCACGTTGGCAACATCGGCGTGCTGGGCGTGGATAAGGACGGCGAGGAGTGGTACCAGGTCACGCTGGGTGGCGCGCAAGGCAACAAGAGCGCCATCGGAAAGGTGATTGGCCCGTCGTTCAAGGCTGAGGAAATGCCGGATGTGGTGTCGCACATCATCGACACCTATGTGGCCAACCGCCATGACGACGAACGCTTCATCGATGTGCTGGGCCGTATCGGCATCGCCCCGTTCAAGGAACGCGTCTACGCCGACAAGCAGCGCGAACGCGCCGAAGCCTGAGCACCGGAGATAACGACATGGCAAAGATTATTCAACTGCAACGCGGCGAAGGCGCCAACCCGGTTCCGGTCATCATCGACGACGCATGGACGGTGCTGCGCGGTGCCGAGGGCGCGGCCCTGACGGAAGAGCAGATCGCCGCCGCCGCGCAAGGCAAGGACGCTGTGCTGTTCCCGCTGACCGCATGGCTGGCGCACAAGGACGGCGTGCTGGCTGGCCGCGCTGCCGACATCACCGGCATCTGGCTGGCGCCGGAAGACGAGCCGGCCGACGCGCAGGCCGCGTTTGCCAGCGTGGCCGTGGTGGCGGTGGATTTCCCCGTGTTCCGCGATGGCCGTGGTTTTTCCACCGCCTACCTGCTGCGCACCCGTTACAACTGGACCGGCCAGCTGCGCGCCATCGGCGACGTGCTGCGCGACCAGCTGAACTTCATGAAGCGCTGCGGCTTTGACGCCTTTGCGGTGCGCGCGGACAAGAACATCGATGACGCCATCAAGGGCTTCACCGAGTTCACCGTGGCTTACCAGGCATCGGTGGATGAGCCGCTGCCGCTGTTTCGCCGCAACCGCGCCGAAGCGCTGGGCAAGGAAACGGCATGAGCGAGATTGCAATCGTCGAGGCTGCCGTCTCGTCACTGCGCCCGCCGGCGCTGTGGACCGCGCCGGCGTACACCGGCAGCGTGGCGGATCTGGAGGCCAAGGAGCGTGCGCTGGGCCTGCGCCTGGCGCAGATCGCCGGCCGCTTTTTCCGCGCCCGCTTTGCGTCCAGCCTGGCAGCCGAAGACATGGTGGTGACCGATGCCATCCTGCGCGGCACCGAGGCCGTGCGCGCCGGCATCCGCGTGTTCACGCTGCAAACCGGGCGCCTGCATGCCGAGACGCTGGCGGTGCTCGATGAGGTCAAGGCGCATTACGGCTACGACATCGAGCGCTTCACGCCGGATCCCGAGGCGGTGGAGAACTACCTGAAGAACCACGGCCTGAACGCGTTCTACGACAGCGTGGACCTGCGCAAGAACTGCTGCGGCATCCGCAAGGTGGAGCCGCTGAACCGCGCGCTGTCCCACGCGGACGCCTGGCTGACCGGCCAGCGCCGCGAGCAGGCGGTGACGCGCTCGGAGCTGCCGTTCGAGGAAATGGACGAGGCACGCGGCATTCCCAAGTTCAACCCGCTCGCCGACTGGAGCGAGTCCGAGGTGTGGGCTTACCTGAAGCGCCACAACGTGCCGGTCAACGCGCTGCATGCCAAGGGTTACCCCAGCATCGGCTGCGAGCCTTGTACGCGTGCCGTGCGCGCTGGCGAGGATGTACGCGCCGGGCGGTGGTGGTGGGAGAGCAAGGACTCGAAAGAGTGCGGGCTTCACGAACAGAACATCAAGCATTGAGGCCAGACGAAATGGGCATCATGAACGAACTGACCGGCGCGCCGGAAGTGGCGCACCTGCTGCAAGTGCAAAACGATCACCTCGACAAGCTCGAGGCGGAATCCATCTACATCATCCGCGAGGTGGTGGCGGAGTGCCGCAACCCGGCGCTGCTGTTCTCGGGCGGCAAGGACTCCATCGTCATGCTGCACCTGGCGCTCAAGGCCTTCCGCCTGGGCGACCGCAAGACCGAACTGCCGTTCCCGCTGGTGCATATCGACACCGGCCACAACTACCCGGAAGTGATCCGCTTCCGTGACCAGCGCGTGGCCGAGCTTGGCGCGCGCCTGGTGGTGGGCCATGTGGAAGATTCCATCAAGCGCGGCACCGTGCGCCTGCGCAAGGAAACCGACTCGCGCAATGCCGCGCAAGCCGTGACCCTGCTGGAAACCATCGAAGCCAACAAGTACGACGCGCTGATGGGCGGTGCCCGCCGCGACGAAGAAAAGGCGCGTGCCAAGGAACGCATCTTCTCCTTCCGCGACGAGTTCGGCCAATGGGACCCGAAGGCCCAGCGCCCGGAACTGTGGAGCCTGTACAACGCCCGCATGGCGGCCGGCGAGCAGATGCGCGTGTTCCCGATCTCCAACTGGACCGAGCTGGATGTGTGGCAGTACATCGCCCGCGAAGCGCTTGAGCTGCCCCCGATCTACTACGCGCACCAGCGCGAAGTGGTGAAGAAGAACGGCCTGCTGGTGCCGGTCACCCCGATCACGCCGAAGCAAGACGGCGACGTCAGCGAAGTGATCTCGGTGCGTTTTCGCACCGTGGGCGACATCAGCTGCACCTGCCCGGTGGCCAGCGTTGCGGCCTCGCCGATCGAGATCATCGCCGAGACGGCCGTGACGGAGATCACCGAGCGCGGCGCCACGCGGATGGACGACCAGACCAGCGAAGCGTCCATGGAACGCCGCAAAAAAGAAGGCTACTTCTAACCCGGACGCATAGGCGGGCACATCGCGTCGTTGCGAGAGTGCTCGTGTACCAATGTACACGTCGCCCTCACGCGCCTAGCGCTGCCTCCCGCCTATGCGCCGGAGCGAGCGCTGCGAGAGGGACGAAGAAAGGATTTAAAATGAGCACCCAAGCAACACACCAAGGCCTGCTGCGTTTTATCACCGCCGGTTCGGTCGACGATGGCAAGAGCACCCTGATTGGCCGCCTGCTGTACGACAGCAAGGCTGTGCTGTCCGATCAGCTGACCGCGCTGACCAACGCCAAGAACAAGCGTACCGCCGGCGAGCAGATCGATTTCTCGCTGCTGACCGATGGCCTGGAAGCCGAGCGCGAGCAGGGCATCACCATCGACGTGGCTTACCGCTATTTCTCCACCGCGCGCCGCAAGTTCATCATCGCGGACACGCCGGGGCATGAGCAGTACACCCGCAACATGGTGACGGGCGCCTCAACCGCGCACGCCGCCATCGTGCTGGTCGACGCCACCCGCGTGACGGTGACGGACGGCCGCGCCGAGCTGCTGGCGCAGACCAAGCGCCATTCGGCCATCCTGAAGCTGCTGGAACTGCAACACGTGATCGTGGCCATCAACAAGATGGACCTGGTCGAGTTCAGCGAAGAGCGCTTCAACCAGATCCGCGCGGCCTATACCGAGCTGGCCAGCCAGCTGGGTTTGAAGGATGTGCGCTACGTGCCGGTGTCGGCGCTGCGTGGCGACAATATCGTCAACGCCAGCCAGGCCATGCCGTGGTACCAGGGCGAGCCGCTGCTGCCGCTGCTGGAAGCCCTGCCGGTGGAAGAACCCGCACCCGAAGGCGACGCCGCGCTGCGTTTCCCGGTGCAGCTGGTGATCCGCCAGGACGGCGCCCAGGCTGACGATTTCCGCGGCTATGCCGGCCGGGTCGAGGCAGGCACCGTGCGCGTGGGCCAGAAGCTGCGCGTGCTGCCCGCCAACCGCGATGCGCTGGTGGCGGAAGTGCTGACCCCCAACGGCGTGGCCGAATCGGCCAGCGTGGGCGAGACCGTGACGGTGCGCTTGTCGGAAGACGTGGATGTGTCACGCGGTGATATGTTCGTGGCTGCCGCGGCGGACAGCGTTTCGGCCAAGAAGCTGACCGCCGACCTGTGCTGGTTCGACGATGAATCGCTCAATCCGGCCCGCAAATATGTGCTCAAGCACACCACGGCCAGTGTGTTCGCGCGCGTGTCGTCGGTGGATCGCGTGCTGGACGTGCATACGCTGCTGCACGAGACCGACCGCCACGAGATCGGCCTGAACGATATCGGCTCGGTGCAGATCTCGCTGCAAAAGCCCATCGTCTGCGACAACTATGGCGACAACCCGGCAACCGGCGCGTTCGTGCTGATCGACGAAGCCACCAACCACACCGTGGCCGCTGGCATGATCCGTGCGTTCGCTTAAGGCGAGTGCATAGACAAATCGATCCAGTGAGCGCGAAGGAGCATGGCATGGGCAAGGTCTATCTGATCGGCGCGGGTCCCGGCGCCGCGGACCTCATTACGGTGCGCGGTGCACGGCTTTTGGGCGAAGCCCAGGTGGTGCTGCACGATGCGCTGGTCTCGCCCGAGATGCTGGCATGGTGTCCGCAGGCGCAGCTGATCGAGGTGGGCAAGCGCTGCGGCCAGCGCTCCACCGCGCAGTTGTTCATCAACCGCCAGATCGTGGACCAGGCCAGCAAGTTCGAGCGCGTGGTGCGCTTGAAGGGCGGGGATCCGATGCTGTTCGGCCGCGCCGACGAGGAGTTGCAGGCGCTGGAAGAGGCCGGCATCGAGTACGAGATCGTGCCGGGCATCACCGCCGCGCTGGCGGCGGCTTCCGCGATCCGCAAGCCGCTCACCAAGCGCGGTGTGTCGCGCAGCGTGGCGTTTGCGACGCAATCCAAGGCGGCTGACACGATCGACGTGGAGGCGGATGTCAAGGCCGATACGGTGGTGTATTACATGGGCCGCGACCAGGCAGCAGCCATCGCCGCGCAGCTGATCGCGCACGGCAAGCCGGCTTCCACGCCTGCCTGGGTGGTCGAGGCCGCTACCTCGGCGCACCAGCGCAGCCGCCAGTTCACGCTGCGGCAGATGGCGGCGGGCGAAGCGGCGGCCTGGATCAATCCGGTGCATCCCAGCCTGCTGATGATCGGCGAAGCGCTGGCCTCGCGGGCTAGCGAGGTGGTGCCGCAGGATGTGGATGGCGACGTTGCATACGCGCAGACTCGCGCGGCCTGAAGCACTGGGTGCGATGTAAAAAAGCCGGACAACGTAGCGTTGTCCGGCTTTTTCTTTGTGCTTGTGTGCTTGTGAGCTTTCGGGCTGCGCCGGTTTGCTCCCCTCTCCCGCTTGCGGGAGAGCAAGCCGGGGGAGAGGGCGGGCGCTCGTTACGCCGTCGTGCCGTCAAAAACCACGGGCTTCGCTGCAAGTGGCTCCTAGCTAAGCCACCCCTCTCCCCAGCCCTCTCCCCCTGAGGGGAGAGGGAGCGACTGCCGTCGTCGTAGCGCGGGGTTGTGGCCCGTTCTTCGGCTTCGTTCGATGTTTCAGGTGCGCTGTTCCGCGCTGCCGAGCGTCCCCACGCAATAAGCCGCAATCGCATCCAGCACGCTGTCATCCTCGCCAACAGCCGCCGCGCAGCGGATCGTCACCCCCGGAAGCTTGCCCCGGCAATCATCCAGCAACGCCGGCAGGTCCCGCCGCAGATGCCCGCCCTGGCCAAAGAACACTGGCACCACATTGATGTCGGTAACGCCCCCTGCGGCCAGCGCCGCCAGCGTATCCGGCAGCGAAGGCGTCATCAGTTCCAGGAAGGCCAGGCGTACCGCGCAATCCGGCAGCGCAGCGGTCAGCCTGGCGTGCAGCCGGTCAAACGGCTCGCGCCAGCGCGCATCGCGCGCGCCGTGGCCAAACAGCACCATGGCCTGGCGGGGAAGGGGCGTGGTATTCATCTTCGAGCCTTAGTGCTTGCGCTGGCTGGCTTAATGCCGGTCCACCCAGCGCAACGCGCCAAGCGCCACCAGCAGGTACAGCGTGCCGGGGATCAGCGCCGAGACGATGGGCGGCCAGGTATGCAGCAGCCCCACGTGCGAGAACAGGGTGTTGGACAAGTGGAAGGACAGCCCCAGCATGATGCCGCCGAACACCTTCACGCCCACCGCGCCGGCCCGCGCGTGCAGGTAGGCAAAGGGCAGGGCCAGCGCCACCATCACGAACAGGGTCAGCGGGTAGATCACTTTCTTCCAGAAGGCGATCTCGTAGCGCTGGGTGTCCTGCTTGTTGTCGCGCAGGTGGCGGATATAGCGGAACAGGTCCACCGTGGACATCCGCTCCGGCTCCACCAGCAGCACCGACAGGATCTGCGGCGTCAGCTCGGAGCGCATGGCCATGGTGGGCACGCTTTGCTGCTCGCCGCGGAAGGCCGGTGCCAGGGCGTCCGCTTTGCCGGGCTCGCCCCTGGGCAGTTCCAGGAAGTGGGTCTCGGTCACGCCGGTGAGCTGCCAGGACTGGCCGCCCTCGTAGCGGCCTTCCTTGGCCACGCGGATCACGCTCAGGCGGTATTGGTCGTCGAACTCGTAAATGGTGACGCCGGTGATGCTCTGGTCGGGCCGCAGGCCGGCCACGTTGACGAAGCGCGTGACCTCATGGCCCTTGGAGGCATCGCGGTCGCGGTCCTTGACCCACACGCCGGAGCGAAAGCCCGCCGACACCGTGGCGCCCAGTGCTTCGAGCTTGACCTTTTGCGCATACTGCTCGGCCTTGGGGCCAATGAACTCGCCGAAGATAAACGTGGCGATGGCCAGCGGAATCGCCAGCTTGAACAGCGAGAACAGCGCCTGGCGCGTATTCAGCCCGGCCACCCGGAAAATGGTGTACTCGGACTGGCTGGCCAGTTGCGAGAACACATAGATGGCGCTGATCAGCACGGCGATCGGCAGCACCTCATAGATGCGGGTGGGCGCCTGCAGGATGACGTGGAAGAACGCCACCAGCGAGGTGTAGCGGCCGGCCACGCTCTCCAGCTCGCTGAGCATGTCGAAGAACACGAACAGCGCCAGCACCGCAAACAGGATGAAGGCGAAGACGCCGTAGATCAGCCGCGCGAAATAACGCTCGTAGACACGCAATACCTTCATGCCTGGTTCCCCCGGGCGCCGCCCTTGCGGGGCAGGCCGAAGACCGCGCGCCAGCCACCCAGGCTGCGGTTCTGGCGGTAGCGGAACAGCATCACCGCGCCCAGCAGGGCGATCAGGTGGAACGGCCACCAGGCCAACGCGAACGGGATGGAGCCGGAGCGCACCCAGGCCTGCGAGAGATTGATCACGTTACTGTAGGTGAGGTAGATCAGCACCGCGAAGACCAGGGGCGTGTAGCGGCCCAGGCGCGGGTTGACGTAGGCAAGCGGGATGGCGATCAGCACAAAGTTGAAGGCCAGCAGCGGCAGCGACAGGCGCCACAGCAACTCGCCCAGGTTCTCGTTGGTGCGGTTGCGCAGCAGGTCGATGGTGTCGCGGCTCTTGGTCGGCAGGTTGGCGTCCGACTCAGGTGGTTTGTTGTCCACCTTGACCGCGTACTGGTCGAACTCGACGATGCGGTAGTCGATCTTGCCGGGCGTGCCGGCATAGCGGCGGCCGTTTTCCATCACCACCATGCGGTCGCCGTTGGGCATGGTCTGGAACTGGCCCTGGTGGGCCAGTGCCACGCCGATCTTGTCGGCCTCGGCGTTGGCCACGAAGACATTGCGCGCGTGCTTCATGTCGGCGTCGATGCCTTCGATGAACAGCACGTAATTGCCCTTGGCCGGCTCGATGAAGCGGCCGGCGGCAATCATGGACAGCACGCCGCGCTGCTCGAAGCGGTCGCGGAACAGCGCGCTTTGCTGGTTGGCCCACGGCCAGGCGAACATGCCCAGCAGCAGCGACATGATGATGAAGGGCGCGGCAAACTGCAGCACCGGCTTGACCAGGTCGCGCAGCGAGATGCCGGCCGAGAACCACACCACCATCTCCGAGTCCTTGTACCAGCGCGTGAGCACGATCAGGGTGGAGATGAACAGGGTGGCGGACAGCAGGATCGACAGGTAGCCGATGGTGGCCAGGCCGATCAGCATCAGGACGTCATTGGGGCTGGCCTGGCCATTGGCGGCCATGCCGAGAATACGGATCACGAGCGAGGTCAGCATGAAGGTCAGCATGACCAGAAACACCGCGCCGGCGGTGTATGCGAGCTCGCGACGCAAGGCTTGTTGAAAGATCATGCGGAGTCGGTTCCGGGCTGCCGGCCGGCGCGGGCGATGTCGGTGCCGGGGGGCTTGCTAGCAAGCATAGCGGACCGCCGGCAGCAAATCGCGGATAATAGGAGCTTTCGTGGTGGACAAGCCCCTGGAAGGAAGCGCGATGGAATTTAGCACAAAAGCCTTGGATTGGAGCAAAGCGGGCCAAAATGGTTTCCTGGCAACCAAGACCGATTGTCTGGTGGTGGGCCTGTTTGAAGGACAGAGCCTGGCCGGTGTGGCCAAGGCACTCGACGTGGCAACCAAGGGTTTGGTCTCCCGGCTCATCAAGCTGGGCGATTTCGAAGGCAAGCGCGGTACCCAGCTGATGCTGCACGAAGTGGCCGGTGTGGGCGCTGCCCGCGTGCTGCTGGTGGGCTTTGGCAAGGAAGCCGAGTTCGGCGACAAGGCGTTCGCCGAGGCCGTGCGCACCGCGCTGCGTGCCTTGTCCGGCACGCGCGCCGCCAATGTGCTGTGGTGCCTGGCCCAGCAGCAGGCCCCGCAGCAAGCTGGCAACGCCCGCGACCTGGCCTGGCGCCTGATCACCACCGTCACCCTGATCCGCGAGGCGGGCTACCGCCTGCTGGAGCGCCATCCGGGCCTCAAGCGCACCAATGCCAACGCCAAGGGCAACGGCAACGGCGCCGACAAGCTCACCGGCCTGCGCAAGGTGGTGCTGACCGTGGACGCGGCTGACGCCAAGGCGGCCGCCCAGGCCGTGATTCGCGGCGCGGCCATCGCCAACGGCATGGAGCTGACCAAGGACCTGGGCAACCTGCCGTCCAACATCTGCACGCCGACCTACCTGGCCAATACCGCGCGCGGCATCGCCAAGCGCCACAAGCTCAAGGTGGAAGTGCTGGGCCGCAAGCAGCTCGAGGCCCTGAAGATGGGCGCCTTCCTGGCGGTCACCAAGGGCGCGGTGGAGCCGCCCCAGTTCATCGTGCTGCGCTACGACGGCGCCTCGGCCAAGCAGGCGCCGGTGGTGCTGGTGGGCAAGGGCATCACCTTCGATACCGGCGGCATCTCGCTCAAGCCCGGCGAGGGCATGGATGAGATGAAGTACGACATGTGCGGCGCCGCCTCGGTGCTGGGCACGCTGCAGGCGGTGGCCGAGATGGGCCTCAAGCTGAACGTGGTCGCGGTGGTCCCCACCTGCGAGAACATGCCGTCCGGCAACGCCACCAAGCCCGGCGACGTGGTCACCAGCATGTCCGGCCAGACCATCGAGATCCTCAACACCGACGCCGAAGGCCGCCTGGTCCTGTGCGACGCGCTGACCTATGTGGAGCGCTTCAAGCCGGCCGCCGTGGTGGATGTGGCAACCCTGACCGGCGCTTGCATCATCGCGCTGGGCCACGTCAACAGCGGCCTGTACGCGCGCAACGACGGCCTTGCGGACCAGTTGCTGCAAGCCGGCCGCAAGGCCATGGACACCGCCTGGCGCATGCCGCTGGACGATGACTACCAGGACCAGCTCAAGTCCAACTTTGCGGATATGGCCAATATCGGTGGCCGCCCGGCCGGCAGCGTGACCGCCGCCTGCTTCCTGGCGCGCTATACCGAGAAGTACGACTGGGCCCACCTGGACATCGCCGGCACGGCCTGGAAGAGCGGCGCCGCCAAGGGCGCCACCGGCCGCCCGGTGCCCCTGCTGGCGCAGTTCCTGATGGATCGCGCTGGCTGAAGCTGGATGGTTAAGCTTGATGCTTGACAGCAGGGACGGGCCGGCGCCGGCATCTGCGCGGGTCCGTCCCTGTTTAGCTTCATTCTCACAGGATTGCTTTCAACCATGACGCGTATCGATTTCCACAGCAACGTGCCCGACAAGCTCGGCTACGCTTGCCGGCTGATCCGCAAGGCGTACGGCGCCGGCCAGAAACTGGTGGTGCATGGCGCGCCGGAGCAGCTGGCGCAGCTCGATGCGCGCTTGTGGACGTTCTCCGCGCTGGATTTCCTGCCGCATTGCGGCGTGGACAGCCCGAACGCCGGGGTGACGCCGATCGTGTTGGCGGCCGCGCTGGACCAGGCTCCGCACCATCAGCTGCTGATCAACCTTAGCGCCGAGCCGCCGGTGCAGTTCGCCAGCTTCGAGCGCATGATCGAGGTGGTCGGCAGCGACGCCGACGACCGTGCCGCCGGGCGCGAGCGCTTTCGCCTGTACCGCGAGCGCGGCTATCCGCTGGCGCATCACGATATCGCCCAGGCCGGCCAGCCAACACAGGGTAAGGGGGATGCCGCATGACCGAACGCACCACCTCGCGGGTGATCCCGCGCATCGGGCCCAACGACAGCATTCCGCTGCTGACGGAGGTGATCGACCTGCCCACCGACGGCGCCAGGCAACCGGCGCCGGATGCGGCAGGAGCGCCGCAGACGGTAGCGTGGTCGGACGCCGGCGCTAGCAGCCCCAGCCATGCCCAGCCCGTGCATGACATGACCTGGCCCGGCCCGGTCACCCACGTCGTCATGCCCCGTGAGACCGGCGACGGCATGCCCGCGCCCGATATCCCGGCACTGCACCAGCCAACCCCGTCAACCCAGGATGGCGCCTACTCGGTCTCGCACGCCACGCACCACGCCAGCCCGCCGCCCAGCCCGGACGAGTTGCGCGCCGTGCGCAGCGAGCTGCTGACCCGCGTGATGATGCGGTTTCGCACTGAGTGGCCGCAGGTGGTGGAGGCCCATACCGAAGCCACGCTGCAATCGCGCCTGGCCCCGCTGACCGCGCAACTGGCGGCGGAACTGACACAGGCGATGGAGGCCCGGCTGGTGGAGTGGCTGGACGCCACGCTGGAAGAAATCGAGCGGGACCCGGGCGGCATGTGAAGGCCCCAGGCACCGAACGAAGCCGGCGAACAGGCCAAAGCCGCCGGCGATGACGACGGCTGTCTCTCCCTCTCCCCTCAGGGGGAGAGGGCCGGGGAGAGGGGTGGCTTAGCTAGGAGCCACTTGAAGCGAAGCCCGTGGTTGTTTCCAGCATGGCGACGTATCCAGCGCCCGCCCTCTCCCCCAACCCCTCTCCCGCAGGCGGGAGAGGGGAGCAACCACGCGGGAGCTTGAGTCTGCGCTGCCAAAAAAAAGCCCGCGATTGCTCGCGGGCTTTTGTCCTTCTGGCGATGAAGCCGCAGCCTCAGTCCGTCACAGCGCCCTTGCTGGCGGTCGAAGCCAGCTTGGCGAACTTGGCCAGCACGCCGCGGGTGTAGCGCGGTGCCGGCTGCTTCCAGGCGGCGCGGCGCTTGGCCAGCTCTTCTTCGCTCACGTTGAGTTCCAGCAGCAGCTTGTGCGCGTCGATGGTGACCGAGTCGCCTTCCTGCACCAGCGCGATGTTGCCGCCCACGTGCGCTTCCGGCGCGACGTGGCCGACCACCATGCCCCAGGTGCCGCCCGAGAAGCGGCCGTCGGTGATGAAGCCGACCGATTCGCCCAGGCCCTTGCCGATGATGGCCGAGGTGGGGGCCAGCATTTCAGGCATGCCGGGGCCGCCCTTGGGGCCCAGGTAGCGCAGCACCAGGATGTCGCCGGCGTTGATCTTGTCGGCCAGGATGGCGTCCATGGCGCTTTGCTCGTCCTCGAACACGCGGGCCGGGCCGGTGATGACCGGGTTCTTCAGGCCGGTGATCTTGGCGACGGCACCTTCCTGTGCCAGGTTGCCCTTCAGGATGGCCAGGTGGCCTTCCTTGTAGAGCGCCTTTTCGATCGGCATGATCACGTCCTGGTCGGCGCGCGGGGTGTCCGGCACGTTTTCCAGTTCCTCGGCCAGGGTGCGGCCGGTGATGGTCAGGCAGTCGCCGTGCATCAGGCCTGCCTTGAGCAGGATCTTCATGACCTGGGGAATGCCGCCCGCGCGGTGCAGGTCGGTTGCCACGTACTGGCCCGACGGCTTCAGGTTGCAGATCACCGGCACCTTGCGGCGGATGCGCTCGAAGTCGTCGATGCTCCATTCCACTTCTGCCGAGTGGGCGATCGCCAGGTAGTGCAGCACGGCGTTGGTGGAGCCGCCGGTGGCCATGATCAGCGCAACGGCGTTCTCGATGGACTTGCGCGTGATGATGTCGCGCGGCTTGATGTCCTTCTTGATGGCTTCGACCAGCACGCGTGCCGATTCGGCTGCGCTGTCGACCTTTTCCTGGTCCGGGTTGGCCATGGTCGACGAGTACAGCAGCGACATGCCCAGCGCCTCGAACGAGGAGCTCATGGTGTTGGCGGTGTACATGCCACCGCACGAGCCCGACGACGGGCAGGCGTTCTTCTCGACGCCCTCGAAGTCTTCCTGGCTCAGGCGGCCGGCGGTGAACTCGCCCACGGCCTCGAACGACGACACGATGGTCAGGTCCTTGCCCTTCCAGTTGCCCGGCTTGATGGTGCCGCCGTACACATAGATGCCCGGCACGTTGGTGCGCGCTAGCGCGATCATGCCGCCCGGCATGTTCTTGTCGCAGCCGCCGATCACGACCACGCCGTCCATCCACTGGCCCTGGGTCGCGGTCTCGATACAGTCGGCGATGACTTCGCGGGAGATCAGCGAATACTTCATGCCTTCGGTGCCCATCGACATGCCGTCCGAGATGGTCGGGGTGCCGAAGATCTGCGGGTTGGCGTCGGAGGCCTTGATGGCCGCCACGGCGGCGTCGGCCAGGCGTTGCAGGCCGGAGTTGCACGGCGTGATGGTGGAGTGGCCGTTGGCGATGCCCACCATCGGCTTGTCGAAGTCTTCCTTCTTGTAGCCCAGCGCGTAGTACATCGAGCGGTTGGGGGAGCGCGCCACGCCTTGCGTGATGTGCTGCGAGCGTTTGTTGTATGCCATGGGAATCTCCGGGGGAAGTGTGCCGGCCTGCGCGGGGCGCCTCAGGGTTCCGAGGACCGGGCAGGCTCTTGCCATGTTGTGGACGAGAGCATGCCGCTTGCCTTTTATCGTGTCAAATATATTATTCAACCTTTATTGAGTCGATAAACATATCAGGAGCTCCTTTGGACCTGCGCCAGTTGCGCTACTTCGTTACCGTGGCGGAGGAGTTACATTTCGGCCGCGCCGCGCGGCGGCTCACCATGACGCAGCCGCCGCTGTCCCAGCAGATCCAGGCGCTGGAGGAGGAGATTGGCGTGCAGCTGTTCGCCCGCACGCGGCGCTCGGTGGCGCTCACCCCTGCGGGCCAGCAATGGCTGCCCGAGGTGCGCCGCGTGCTGGCCGATGCGGCCGCGCTGCCGGGCCTGGCCCAGCGGCTGGCGCGCGGGGAGGCCGGCACGCTGTCGTTGGCCTTTGTCAGCACGGCCGATTACGGCATCCTGCCCGACCTGCTGCGGCGCTTCCGGGCGCGGCACCCCAATGTGCAGCTGCAACTGCGCGAGGCCACCAGCGATATCCAGCTGGAGGCCCTGATGGACGGCGGCATCGACGCCGGGCTGGTGATCCGCCCGCAACTGCCGGCCATGCCGCATGGCGTGGCCTACCTGCCGCTGGTGCGCGAGCCGCTGGTGCTGGCCGTGCCGGAAGGCTGGCGCCCGGATGGCGCGGCGGCAGCCGAGGAGGGCGTTTCGCTCAAAGATGCGGCGCACGAGCCGCTTATCATCTTTCCCCGGCGAAGCGCGCCGGCGTTTTATGACATCATTACGGGCTGTTATGCGCGCGAAGGCCTCACGCCGGTGATCGCCCAGGAGGCCATCCAGATGCAGACGATCGTCAGCCTGGTATCCGCCGGCATGGGGGTGGCGCTGGTGCCGGCCTCGCTTTGCAACCTTCGCCGTACCGGTGTGTCCTACCTGCCGTTGCGCGACGCCGGGCCCGATATCGAAACCGGGCTGGTGTGGCGTGAGGCTGGTGCCGACAGCGTGAGCCCCGTGCTGAGATCGTTTATCGAGATCGCCGGCGCGCTGGCCGCTGCCATGACGCTGACGCAAAACGCTGGCATAACACCGGGCACGGAGCCGGGCGCGGAGCTTGGCACTGCCGCTGCGGCAACGCACCTGACTAACGCAGCCTGAACCCTGATATCGCGCCGGACGCCAGGTTGCCCGTGCGCGATCTCTCTACCTACAACCCTAACCACGGCACACATGCTGATTCATCCCCAATTCGACCCGGTTGCGATTCATCTCGGCCCGCTCGCCATCCGCTGGTACGGGCTGATGTACCTCGCCGGGTTCATCATGTTCCTGTGGTTCGGGCGCCTGCGCATCCGCCAGCCGCATATCGCGGCCCAGGGCTGGACGGTCAAGGACCTGGACGACATGTTGTTCTTCGGCGTGCTGGGCGTGATCCTGGGCGGGCGGCTGGGCTACGTGTTCTTCTACAAGGCCGATTACTACCTGAGCCATCCGCTTGAGATCTTCAAGGTGTGGGAGGGCGGCATGGCCTTCCACGGCGGCTTCCTGGGCGTGATCGTGGCGATGTGGCTGTTCGCCAAGCTGCGTGGGCGGCACTGGATGGAGGTCACCGACTTCATCGCGCCGATGATTCCCTGCGGGCTGGCGGCCGGGCGCATCGGCAACTTCATCAACGGCGAGCTGTGGGGCCGTCCCACGGACCTGCCGTGGGGCATGATCTTCCCGCAGGCCGGCGACAACATTCCCCGCCATCCTTCGCAGCTTTATCAATTCGCCGGCGAAGGCGTGGCGCTGTTCATCATCCTGTGGCTGTTCGCCAGGAAGCCGCGCCCCATGGGCGCGGTCTCGGGCGTGTTCCTGATCGGCTACGGCGGTTTCCGTTTCCTCGCCGAGTTCGCGCGCGAGCCGGATAACTTCCTGGGCCTGCTGGCGCTGAACTTCTCCATGGGCCAGTGGCTGAGCCTGCCGATGATCCTGGCTGGCATTGCCATGGTGGTCTGGGCGAACCGTCACGGACAGGCGGCGCAGGCCCCGATCCGTTAAAGCGGGCGCAGATGACTTTGTTCACCGCTGCCATCTTCGATATGGATGGCCTGCTGATCGACTCCGAGCGCGCCATCATGCAAGCCTGGATCGGCGCCGCGCGCGAGATCGGCATCACGCTGGCGGCCAGCGACTACGTGCAGGTCATCGGCAAGGCCAAGCCGGAGTCCGATGCCTTCCTGGTTTCCCTGCTTGGCGACGAGCATGCCTTCCGCCAGGTGCAGGCGATGGCGGGCGCGCAATTGCATGCGCCGGCCACCGGGCCCCGGTTTCCGCTGAAGCCCGGCGCCAGGGAATTGCTCTCGGCGCTGCGCGGCGCGGGCATTCCCTGCGCGGTGGCATCGTCATCCCGTGTCGAGGAGATCAGGGACCGGCTCGGGCGCGTGGGCATGCTGGATTTCTTTTCTTCCGTCTCGGGTGGTGATGAGGTGCGCCGCGGCAAGCCGGACCCGGCGCTGTACCGGCTCGCCGCCGAGCGCCTCGGCGTGGCGCCGCGGGCGTGCCTGGCCTTCGAGGACAGCGAGAACGGCGCAACGGCCGCGAACCGCTCGGGGGCGCAGGTGGTGGTGGTGCCCGATATCAAGCCGCCTTCGCCGGTCGTGACCGGATTCAGTTTCCGGGTACTGGGCACGCTGCATGAGGCCATTGCGCACGTGCCGCACTGGTTCGGCGTCCACGCGGCAAGGGGTTCGGCGGGCTAGTCCGCACGCGGCGCCCCGTGGCGTTCCCTGCCTTGCATTCGTCCGCGCCGCCCCTGGCGCATGGTGAGACTGACCCTCCTGTTGATCGGCGCGCAAGCGTTGCGCGAGCGCTGGAAGATGCCGCACATGCGGCTGTGCAACATCGAATTGTCTTGTCATCCGGTCGCCGTTATTCATAATTATGAATTATTGGGCCTGGCAAGACACATTTCACCGTGCCGCAAGCCACCCCGATGCCATTGCATTCTTCCGTCCGGAGGCACCATGCGCATCATCCAGCAGGCCCTGTACCTCGAAGTCGCGGAGCGCCTGCGCGCCATGATCGACGAGCACGCGCTGATGCCCGGCGCCTGGATTGATGAGGCCACGGTGGCCGAGTCGATGGGGATCTCGCGCACGCCGATGCGCGAGGCGCTCAAGGTGCTGGCCGCCGAAGGCCTGGTGCGGCTGGAGCCGCGCCGCGGCTGCTTTGTCAACGCCTTGTCCGAGCAGGACCTCGACGAGATCTTCCCGCTGATGGCGCTGCTGGAAGGACGCTGCGCCTATGAGGCGGCGCGCAACGCCACCGCCGAGGACCTCGACGCGCTCGAAAGCCTGCATGCCGACCTGACCCAGTATGCGCAGGCCGGCAATATCGACGCCTACTACGAAACCAACTACCAGATCCACGAAGCCATCCAGCGGCTCGCCGGCAACCGCTGGCTGTCCGGCCTGATCAGCGACCTGCGCAAGGTGCTGCGGCTGTCGCGCCACAAGAGCCTGAAGCTGCCGGGCCGCATCCGCGAATCCTGCGCCGAGCATCTGTCGGTGTTCTCCGCGCTCAAGGCGCATGACCCGGAGGGCGCCGAAACCCTGATGAAGACGCACTTGCTGCGCCAGCGCGGCGCGCTCAGGGCACTGGACGCCGCCGAGGTCGCCGAGGTCGCCGATAGCGGTGGCGATCCCATCCCCGAAGCACAGCCCGGCCGCCTGCACTTGGCCGGTAAGTCCCCCGTTGATCGATAGCGGCCAACTGACGCGCACAGAGCAGGTACGCCCATGGATTCCCTCAGCAATAGCGAACAGAAAGTCAGCGCGCCCCTGAGCGGCTTGGAGCCGTCGGCGCAATCCCTGTTGTCCCGCTTTGGCCGGTGGTGGGGCCGCAAGGGCGATGACCGCGCCAAGCCAAATACGGATGCCGATGCCAAGGCGGACGCCAAGGCCGTGGGGCTGCCGGCGCGCGTGCTGCGCCGGCAGCGCGAGCAACTGCGTCAATGCTTCGATGCGCGCCTGACCGACAGCGCCGCCAATACCGCAGCGCAAACCTGGCGGGCCGAATACGAAGCCGCGGGCGATGACGCACGCCAGGCCATGCTCGGCGTGCTGGCGGAAGTCGCGGCCAGCGGCGGCCCGGAATCGGATGACGATGCCAAGGATGGCAAGACGCCCAAATCCGCGTCGGGGCTTGCGCAGGCCATGTCCAACGCGCGCATCCGTTTCTTCAAGCGGCTGGCCGCGCTGCACGGGCAGGAGGGCGCAAGCGTCTGCGGCCTGCATTTCCTGATCGGCCTGCGTGCTGACATGCTGCGCTGGCATAAGCGCGTGCCGGGACTGCGCCCGCTTGACGACGATCTGGAGGCGCTGTTCTCCAACTGGTTCGACGTGGGCCT
Organism: Cupriavidus sp. GW823-FHT07A04; assembly: GCF_058794615.1. Classification (NCBI taxonomy): domain Bacteria; kingdom Pseudomonadati; phylum Pseudomonadota; class Betaproteobacteria; order Burkholderiales; family Burkholderiaceae; genus Cupriavidus; species Cupriavidus sp. GW823-FHT07A04. Next base: position 15,759 of record NZ_JBXAHA010000003.1, on the reverse strand, counting down.
GCTGGAACTGCAACCCATCACGTGGGACTCGCCCGCATCGCTGCTGGAAAAGCTGATCCGCTACGAGGCGGTGCACGAGATCGCGTCCTGGGCGGACCTGCGCAACCGGCTCGATTCTGATCGCCGCTGCTACGCCTTCTTCCACCCGCGCATGCCGCGCGAGCCGCTGATCTTTGTCGAGGTGGCCTTCGTGCCCGAGATGGCCGCCAACGTCCACGCGCTGCTGGACGAAGCCGCGCCGCTGGAGGACCTGCGCCGCGTGAAGTGGGCGATCTTCTATTCCATCTCCAATACGCAGCCAGGCCTGCGCGGCGTGAGCTTCGGCAACTTCCTGCTCAAGCGCGTGATCGGGGAGTTGCAGCGCGAGTTTCCCAAGCTCAAGCAGTTCGCCACGCTCTCGCCCATCCCCGGGTTTGCCGACTGGCTGCGCAAGCGCGACGGAGAAGCGGTGGCCAAGGTGCTGGGCGACAAGCGCCTGGCGCGCTGGAGCGAGCGCCACGGCACGCCACCCGCCGACGGCGCCGGCTGGCTGGCCGCGCTGCCTGCCGATTCCGAAGATGCGACGGTGCGCGACATCGCGCTGGCGCTGGCCGCGCACTACCTGGTGCGCGAGCGCCAGCAGGCGCTGCCGGCCGATCCGGTGGCGCGCTTTCACCTGGGCAATGGCGCCTGCGTGGAGCGCCTGAACTGGGCCGCCGACCTGTCGCGCAAGGGCCGTGCGCAGTCGTGCGGGATGATGGTGAATTATCTTTACGTGCCCGAGGCGCTAGATGACAATCTGGTGCGCCTTGGCAACGGATCCCCGCGCATGAGCCGCGCGGTGAGCAAGCTGTTGTAACCCTGGTCAGGTAAAAGACAAGGCCGCGGGCCGCGTTCATGGGCCATTCCAGCAGTTCTTCGTTTTGACTTTCCACAGCAGAAGAGAGAAGAGAGAGGAGACAGAGTCATGAATCGTCGTCAGTTTCAACTGGCAGGGCTGGCTTGCGCGCTGGGCGCGGGTTTGGGCGCGGTAGCGCCCGTGGCGCAGGCTGACGCCTGGCCGTCCAAGCCGATCACCGTCATCGTGCCGTTCCCGGCCGGCGGTGGCACCGATGCCTTCGCCCGCCCGCTGACCGCGCAGCTTTCCAAGCAGTTCGGCAAGCAGTTCGTGATCGATAACCGTGGCGGCGCTGGCGGCACCGTGGGCGCGAGCATCGCGGCCAAGGGCGCGCCGGATGGCTATACCGTTTTCATCGGCGGCGCGCACCACGCCATCGCGCCGTCGTTCTACAAGAAGCTCGACTACGACATCGAGAAGGATTTCATCCCCGTCACGGTGATCGCGCAGCCGCCGCAGGTGATCGTGGTGAACCCGACCAAGGTCACCGCCAACACGCTGGGCGAGCTGATCGCCTATGCCAAGAAGAACCCCGGCAAGCTGAACTACGCCTCGGCCGGCAACGGCTCGTCCCACCATCTGGCGGGCGAGCTGTTCAAGCTGCAGACCAAGACCTTCATCACGCATATTCCCTACAAGGGTGCGGGCCCTGCGCTGTCCGACCTGATCGCGGGCCAGGTGGATATGGATTTCGACGGTCTCGGTTCTTCGGCCCAGCATATCCGCGCCGGCCGCATCAAGGCGCTGGCGGTGGCATCGACCAAGCGCTCGGCCGCGTTCCCGAATGTGCCTACCGCTGCCGAGGCTGGGGTGCCTAACTACGAAGTCTCCACCTGGTACGCGATGTGGGTGCCCAAGGGCACGCCCAAGGACATCGTCGACCGGCTTTACACCGAAGTGGAGAAGGCACTGAACACGCCCGAGATGAAGCAGATCTGGCTTGCCAACGGCTCCGATACGCCGGCTTTCACGCAAGAGCAGTTCGCGCAGTTCCAGCGCGCCGAGATCAAGCGCTGGGCTACGGTGGTGCAGCAGTCCGGCGCCAAGATCGACTGATGGAGGATCGCCGCATGGTTTCCGATGTTTCCCGTGCGCGTGGAGCGCAGGCATGAGCGGCACGGTAGCGTTCGCGCGTGAGGGCGACGTGGCCACGGTCACGCTGTCCCACGCTGGCAAGCTCAATGCCATCTCCGTGGCGATGTGGCGCGCGCTGGCGCAGGGCTTTGCGGACCTGTCCGCCGATCCCTCGCTGCGCTGCGTGGTGGTGCGCGGCGCCGATGGCAACTTTGCCGCCGGCGCCGACATTGCCGAGTTCCCCGAGGAGCGGGGCGACGCCGCCGCGCTGCGCCGTTACCACGAGGCGGTGATTGCGCCTGCGCTGGCCGCCATCGCGGGCTGCCTGCATCCGACGCTTGCCATGATCGAAGGGGTTTGCGTGGGCGGCGGGCTGGAGATCGCCTGCCATTGCGACCTGCGCATCGCCGCCGACGACAGCCGCTTCGGCGTGCCGATCAACCGGCTCGGCTTTCCCATGGCGCCCGGCGAGCTGACCGGGCTGCTGGCCCTGGCGGGCCGCGCCGTGACGCTGGAGATCCTGCTGGAGGGCAGGGTGTTCGACGCCGCCGAGGCGCGCGAGAAAGGGCTGCTGACGCGCGTGGTGCCGGCAGCGGCACTCGGCGAGGAAGTCGCCGCGGCCGTCAAGCGCATCGTGGCCGGTGCGCCGTTGGCCGCCCGCATCAACAAGCAGAGCATCCGCCGCCTGGCGCCGGTGCCCGCGCCGCTCACCGCGGCGGAGCTCGACGCGCATTTCCGCTATGGCGACAGCGCCGACCATGCCGAAGGCGTGGCGGCATTCCTGGCACGCCGGCCGCCGCGCTTCAGCGGTCAATAGCACGGGCAATAGCACGGGCAATCGCTTTAGGTATCATTGCCGGCTATTGATCGGATTGCCCATGCGGATTGCCCATGCTATTGCCGATTCCGTTTTTCATCTTCCGCAATATGAACGCCAACCTGTTCGCCCTATTCGAATCCCGCTTCCCGGCGGACCGCAGTGCCTGCTGCATTGAAACCCACGACGGCCTCTACTACAGTTGGGACGACCTGGACCGCGCCACCGCCAAGATGGCCAACCTGCTGGCCGCGCTCAAGCTGCCCGAGGGCGCGCGCGTGGCGGTGCAGGTGGAAAAATCGCCGGAGGCGCTGTTCCTGTACCTCGCCACGCTGCGCGCAGGCTACATCTACCTGCCGCTCAATACCGCCTACCAGGAAGCCGAGATCGACTACTTTGTCGGCAACGCGGAGCCGGCGGTGGTGGTGTGCAGCAGCGCTAACTTCGGCTGGGTGTCCAAGGTGGCGTTCCGCCACGGCACCAAGCACGTCTTCACGCTGGACGACGACCGCTCAGGCTCGCTGTTGTCCCGCGCCGCCGTGCAACCGGACCGCTTCGCCACGGTGGCGCGCGGCGCCGACGAACTCGCCGCCATTCTCTACACCTCGGGCACCACGGGCCGCAGCAAGGGCGCCATGCTCACGCACGGCAACCTGGCCTCCAACGCCAAGACGCTGCATGCGTACTGGGGCTGGCGCAGCGACGACGTGCTGCTGCACATGCTGCCGATCTTCCACGTGCATGGCCTGTTCGTCGCGTCGCACGGCGCGCTCTTGGCCGGTGCCAAGATGATCTGGGCGCCCAAGCTCGACATGGCGCAGATCCTGAAATTCCTGCCGCGTTGCACCGTGATGATGGGCGTGCCCACGTATTACGTGCGCATGGTGCAGGAGCCGCGCTTTGACGACGACACCTGCCGCCGCATGCGCCTGTTCGTGTCCGGCTCCGCGCCGCTGCTGATGGAAACCTTCGATGCCTTCCGCGAGCGCACGGGCCACACCATCCTGGAGCGCTACGGCATGAGCGAGACCGTGATGCTGGTCTCCAACCCGTACGAGGCGCAAGACGGCGAGCGTATCGGCGGTACCGTCGGCAAGGCGCTGCCGGGTGTGTCGGTGCGCGTGGTGGACGGCGACGGCAAGCCTTGCGCGGCCGGCGAGATCGGCAATGTGGAAGTGCGTGGCCCGAATGTGTTCAAGGGCTACTGGCGCATGCCGGAGAAGACGCAGGAAGAGTTCACCGCCGACGGCTGGTTCAAGACCGGCGACGTGGGCCGCTTTGGCGGTGCCATCGTCAGCCAGGCTGGCGAGCGCAAGGTGCCTGACGACTACCTGACCATCGTCGGCCGCAGCAAGGACCTGATCATCTCCGGTGGCTACAACGTCTACCCCAAGGAGATCGAGAGCTTTATCGACGAGATGCCGGGCGTGGCGGAAAGCGCCGTGATTGGTGTGCCGCATGCCGACTTCGGCGAGGCGGTGGTGGCGGTGGTGGTTGGCAAGCCAGGTGCCTCGCTGGATGCGCTGAGCCTGATTGGCGGGCTCAAGGGTCGTATTGCCAATTTCAAGGTGCCTAAGCGCGTGCACGTGGTGGATGAGTTGCCGCGCAACACCATGGGCAAGGTGCAGAAGAACGTGCTGCGCCAGCAGTTCGGGGCGCTGTAAGCACCGCCGCTCCTTGATGGCTCATGCATCAAAGACAAGGCCCCTGCCGCTTGCGCGGCAGGGGCCTTGTTCCGTGCCTTCTGCCTTCTACCTTCTACCTTCTGCCTTGCCCCTTGAGCCTGTGGCTTTGGACGGCGCTTACTTGAGCATCTGCACCGAGCCGTTCACAGTCACGGTGACCTGGGCCTTGCCGCCCTCGACCGGCACCGGCGCGGAATCGGCCATCATGGCCTTGGCCGCGTACATGCGCGGCATCGGTTGCACCGCGCCCACTTCGCCCACCTGCACTTCACGGATGGTGTAGCTGCCGTAGCCGAACAGCTTGGTGGTGGCCTGAGCCTTGTCGCGGAACGAGGCCACGGCTTGCTCGGTCAGCTTGGTCTCGGCCGCCTGGCGGGCTTCGCGCGAGAGCGAGAAGCTGATGTTCTGCACCTGCATCTGGCTGGCGAGCTGCCCCGCGAGCTTGGACACGGCGGTGAAATCGCGCGATTCCAGAATCACCTCGGCGCGCCCGCGCCAAGTGCTGATGCGCCCGTTCTTGTCGTTGGACGGATAGATGGTGAAGCCGCCCGATTGCGCCTGCACGCCATTGGTACGCTTGGCCTGCGCGATCACATCCGCGGTCTTGGCCGACAGCGCCGAGGAAATCGCGCCCGGTTCCGCCCCTTCCTGCTCGGCGGCGAGCGTCAGGTGCACCACGTCGGTCGGCACTTCGGTGGCGGCCTGGGCGGACAGCGACAGCACGCCGGCAGGGGCCGGCTCGTGGGTCGGGCCGCCGCCCTGGGCGGAGGCAACCATGGCGGTGGTACCGAGCAGCGTGGCGGCAAGCAGATGTTTCATTGGATTCTCCCTTGTCAGACGATGGGTATCAGACGCGCCGCCCAGGTGATCGTTCCGCTACGTCCCGTGCGACCTTGTATCTACTTGTATCCGCGGCGTGCATCGCTGGCACCTGTGGCCTCAGAACGCGTGCCAGGCCTTCCACATCATGTAGGCCGACAGGCTGAACAGCAGGCAGGCGAAGACTTTCTTCAACTGTGCGACATCCATGCGGTGCGCGGTGCGCGCGCCCAGCGGCGCGGTCAGCACGCTGGCAACCGCGATCACCGCCAGCGCGGGCAGGTAAATGTAGCCGAGCGAGCCTGCCGGCAGCCCGGTCTGGCCCAGCCCGCTCCACACATAGCCGATCACGCTCGCCACCGCGATGGGAAACCCGAGTGCGGCCGAGGTGGCCACGGCGTTGTGGATTGGCACATTGCACCAGGTCATGAACGGCACCGAGACAAAGCCGCCGCCCGCGCCCACCAGGCTGGACAGGAAGCCGATCACGCCGCCCGCGCCCAGCATGCCCGGCGTGCCCGGCAGTTGCCGGTGCGGGGCGGGCTTGCGGTTGCGCAGCATCTGCCACGCCGAAAAGCCTACGAATACGGCGAACAGCAGCGACAGCCAACTGGTCTTGAGCGCCGCGAAGACCTTGCCGCCGCCGATCATGCCGCCAATCAGGATGCCGGGCGCCAGGGCCAGCACCAGCTTCCATCGCACCATGCCGCGCTTGTGGTGGGCGCGCACCGAGGACAGCGAGGTGAACAGGATGGTCGCCATGGAGGTGGCGATGGCCATATGGACGATGGCCTCATGGGGGAAGGCCAGGGCGGTGAACAGCAGCGTGAGGAAGGGCACCATCAGCATGCCGCCGCCTACGCCAAGCAAGCCGGCGCAGAAGCCGGTAAAGGCGCCGAGCAGCAGCAGTCCGGGAATCAGGGAAAAGCTCATGACGCGGAATCGACCTTGTTGGCGTTGTAGTTATGTCGTCGGCAGCCATTGTGTCATGCCGCTGCTGTGACCGCCGGTGCCAGGCTAGCGCATCAGCCGCGTGGTGATGAAGCGCCATTCGGCCGGGGTCACCGGCGTGATCGACAACCGGTTGCCACGGCGTAGCACGACCATGTCGGCCAGTTCGTCATGCGCGCGCAAGTCGGCCAGCGAGATCAGCGGGCCCTTGCCGACAAAGCGCACGTCAACCAGCATCCAGCGCGGTGCATCCAGCTTGGCGGCGGCGTCGTAGTAATCGCTCTTCGGGTCGAACTGGGTGGGATCGGGGTAGGGCTGCGAGCTGACCTCGGCCAGGCCGGCAATGCCGGGCTGTGGGCAGGAGGAGTGATAGAACAGCACGCCGTCGCCGATTTGCATGCCGTCGCGCATGAAGTTGCGGGCCTGGTAGTTGCGCACGCCGGTCCATGGCAGGGTGCCGCGTTCGGCTAGCGTATCGATGCTGGCCTCGTCGGGTTCCGACTTCATCAGCCAGTACTGGCGGGCGCGCGCGGCGGCATTGGCTTGCGTGGATCGGCTCATGGGCGGGCAGGGCGGGCGTGACGTTGGCGACAGCGATATGGTGCAGCAAGCACGGCCAAAAGAAAACCGTCTGGCGGATGTGGGCGTGGGTCGTGGCGCAGAAACAGAGGGAGGGCACTGCAGAGGCAGCGCAGGTCAATCTGCGCCACAAAAGGAAAAGGCGGTGGTTGAATAACCACCGCCTTTAGAGGGGTCCCCGCCTCGGCCGCTGGATCGGCATCCTGAACCCAAGTGAGGTTCAGAGTGGCTGCGGAAGCCGCATTTCGGGTACATCACCGGTTCAGGGAGTCCAGACTGCAACTATGAACCATGCGACGCGCTCGCCCACACGGCATAATCCCGCACCAACAAATGCTTATCGGTTCAAGGAATATGATCCTGACGAACCAGGCAGGGAAACTGTCAAACGTCTGACTTTTTTGCACTGCCAAACGCATACTGCTTTGGCATGGCTGTCAGACGTTTGCCGTTTCTAACTTGGATGGGATGAAAACGGCGGTCAGGCGCGATAACCCGACCTAAGGTGCCGCAACTATGTGGCTTGGTGCGGCTTGGCTCCACTATACACCGCGAGGCTTTCCATACCAAGCCCGTCTTTGCGTGTCGTTACATTTTGCTGACGCGCGCGGCATGTGGGGCACATCGGGCCGAAATCGCGAGCGTATCACCGCCTGCCTGTGCCGTGTGGTACAGCCGGCGCAGGGCAGGGCATCAGTTGCGCGGCACGGGCGAATTGGTGCCCACATGCGCGTACTGGCGCAGGGCTTCGTCCGCGCGTTCGTTCAGCTCGCGAATGCGCGCACGCACTGCATCAACGGGAATCGCACCATCTTCTTGCTGCTTGCGCTTGAGCGAGAGCAGGTCCGAGGCGATGCTGATCGCGGCCATCACGGCAACGCGTTCCACGCCCTTGGCGGATACGCCGCCCTTGAGCCGCGTCATCTGACCGTCTACCAGTGCCACGGCCTCCAGCAGCGCGGCCTCGTTGTCGGCGGCAATGGCGAACCGGTAGGACTGGCCGGCAATGTTCACTTCGACTTGCTTATTGCTCATGCGTTTTCTCCGGGTGCCTTCTGTTCGGCGCGGCCGGCCGCGTCGCCTTCGCCCAGCAGGTCGAGCTGGCGGGCGTCGCTGGCGGTGGGCAGCTTGTCCAGGATCGACTGGATGCGCAGCTGCGCTTCCTCGATCTTGATATTGAGCAGCTCGCGGTCGGCGGCCATGGCTTCACGGTCGCCGCGCAGCTGGCTGGCGTCGGCCTGCAGGCGTTCGATCTCCTCGCGCAGCCGCTGGTTCTCAGCCGCCAGGGTATCGGCATGGTGCAGCACACGCCCGATCTTGGCGGCGAGTTGTTCGAGTTCGGTGAGCATAGAGCCTGTCATATCTAGGGTCTCGGGTTCTGGGATTTTAGCCCAAGCGCTATCGTGCGGACGGCGAACGCAGACGTGTGTGACCAGGCCTGCGCGCCGAAGTTGCATGCATCGTCGTTTAACGGCATCCGTGGCGACGGCTTTATGCCTGTTTCCAGGCGCTTTCGCCTTGTTTTGCCGCGGCATTGACGCTTGCCTCGAAACTGCCTACACTCGCGCACGTTCCAGGTGCTCGTAATCCTATTCACTACAGGGTTGCAGTTCAACGGGAAACAGGGAGCCAGCCACCGCCGCCAGGGCAGGGCCGAGCCAACCTGTGCTGCCCCCGCAACGGTAAGCGACCGTGATCGCAAGATCGCAAGGCCGACCACTCAGCCACTGAACCGCAAGGTTCGGGAAGGCGGTCGGACTGGTGTCGTCAGCCCGGATACCGGCCTGAACGAGAGTGCGCCGCCCTCCGCTGCTTTTTGCCGCGCAAGCCAGCGGCGCGCTTCGTCGCCAGACGGTCCGCGGGGGAACGGACCAGGCAGCTCTCTCCCACTCAGCATCATGCGCTTTTCGCCCCCCACGTCGAGCCGTCCGGCATTGCCGGCGCGCCGCCACACCATACCTGTTTTCGTCTCGCGGCAACTGCCCGCCGCGCTCGCCGCCTGGCTCGCCATGAGCGCGCCCGGCGCCGCCATGGCCCAGTCCGCCGGGCAATCCGCTGCGCAGCCCGCGCCCGACGCGCAGCTCGACCCGGTGGTGGTCACTGCCACCCGCACTGTCCAGCCGTTGACCGAGGCGCTGCCGCATACCACTGTGGTGACCCAGCAGGACATCGTCAACTCGCAAGCCATCGACCTGCGCTCGTTGCTGCGCACGCAGGCCGGTGTGGAGTTTGCCGCCAACGGCGGCCTGGGTGCCAATACCAGCCTGTTCATGCGCGGGGCCAACTCCAACCAGACGCTGATCCTGATCGACGGCGTGCGGATCTCGGCGGCCAGCAGCGGCACGGCCCAGCTCTCGAATATCCTGCCCGACCAGATCGACCATATCGAGATCGTGCGCGGCAATGTCTCGGCGCTCTATGGCTCGGATGCGATCGGCGGCGTGGTACAGATCTTCACCAAGAGCGGTGCGGGCCAGGCTCCCGCAGCCAACGCTCAGATTGAATACGGCAGCAACAATACGCGCCAGGGTACGGTGGGCTACGGCGGGCAGGTGGGCGATACCTCGTTCAATATCACCGGGTCGGCAGTCAAGACAGACGGTTTTTCGGCGATCAATGCGGCCCAATGGAACGGTGACAATCCGGCCAAGGCAAAGAAGGGCATGGGCCCGAACCCGAACGACAACCCGTATGACAACAAGAGCGTATCGGGCCAGGTGAAGCATCGTTTCACCAGCGACTGGGACGCCGGCGTCACAGCCTATTACTCGAAGAGCAAGCTCTCCTACGACACCACGACAGGCAAACCGACCGATGTCTGGTGGATGAACAGCGAGTTGTACACTGTATCCGCCTTTGTCAACGGCAAGCTCACCCGGGACTGGACCACGCATTTCAAGGTCGCGCAGAGCGGGGACAATAGCGAAAACACCTTGAACGGACTGTTCAACAGCAACTTCAACACGCGCAATCGCCAGTACACCTGGCAGAACGAATATGCGCTGGCGCCGACCCATAAGCTGCTGTTCGGCACGGAGTATGCGCAGCAGGAATTCAGCTCGAACACGTATGGCGCGCCGGGCCGCAATATTGCGTCGGTGTTCGGGGGCTACGATGGCCGGCTGGGCAAGCACCAGCTGCAGCTCAATGTGCGCAACGACCACTACTCGGATTTCGGCAGCCAGGCGAGCTATTTCGCCGGCTATGGCTATAACGTGACCGAGGCGTTCAAGCTGATCGCCAACGCCAGCAACGCCTTCCGCGCGCCGACGTTCAACGAGCTGTACTACCCGGGCTATGGCCAGCCGGGCATCAAGCCCGAGCGCGCCAAGTCGGTCGAGCTGGGCGCGCAGTACAACACGGACGCCGCCGGCCTGCTGCGCGTGACCGCGTTCGAGACCCGCTACGACAACCTGATTACCGCGGCGCTGCAGCCCAATGGCTTGTTCCTGGCGCAGAATGTCAACAAGGCCAAGGTGCAAGGCATTGAAGCCTCCTGGCGCGCCAAGCTGATGGGCACCGACGTGGGCGCCAGCATCACCTTCCAGAACCCGGTGGATGAGCAGAGCAATACGCAGTTGCTGCGCCGCGCGCGCCGCCATGCCGCCTTCGACGTGGGCCGCCAGTTTGGCGACTTCCGCCTCGGCGGCGAGTGGATCATTTCCTCGACGCGCATGGATAGCGGCTCGCGCACGCTGGGCGGATACGGTATCGTCAACCTCAATGCCCGCTATAACATCGACAAGCAATGGTTCGTGGCCGCCCGTGTGGAAAACCTGTTCGACAAGAACTACCAGCTCGCCTATCCCTACAACACGCAGGGACGCGCCGGCTTTGTCACGCTGGGCTGGCGCCAGAAATGATGGTGGCCGCCTGACATGCGCCGCGCGCTAGCCGTCTGGCTGATGCTTGCCGCCGCCGGCGTGGCGGTGTTCCTGCTGTCGCTGGCGGTGGGCAGCGTGCCGCTGTCGGGGGCGCAGGTCTGGCACGCGCTGTCCGTCGGCGCCGACGATACCGCCGGGGCCATCGTGCGTGAGCTGCGGCTGCCGCGCGCGGCCGCGGCATTCGCGTGCGGCGGCCTGCTGGCGTTGACCGGCGCGTTGATGCAGGTGCTGCTGCGCAATCCGCTGGCCGAGCCCTATGTGCTCGGCGTATCGGGCGGCGCGGCCACCGGTGCGCTCACCGCCATGCTGATGATGTGGCCACTGTGGACGGTGCAGGCCGGCGCGGCCGGCGGCGCGCTGTTCTCGATGGTGCTGGTGGCCACGCTGGCGCGGCGCGACCTGCTGCATCCGCAGGTGCAGGGCGGCCATCATGAGGCCGGCTCGCGCCTGCTGCTGACCGGCGTGATCCTGGCCGCCGGCTGGGGCGCGCTGATTACCCTGATCCTGAGCGTGGCGCCCGAGGCCCGTTTGCGCGGCATGCTGTTCTGGCTGACCGGCGACCTGGGCGGCACCGCCAGCTACGGCCTTGCGCTAGGTGCGCTGGCGCTGGCCGTGCTGCTGGCCATGCCGATGGCGCGCTCGCTCAATGCCATGCTGATGGGCGAGACCGTGGCGCAGGCGCTGGGCGTGCGCGTCGGCGCGGTGCGCCTGTCGGTGTTCGTGCTGGCCTCGCTGGCGATCGCGGTGGCCATTACCTCGGCTGGCTCGATTGGCTTTGTCGGGCTGGTGGTGCCGCACCTGGTGCGCCTTGCCTGGGGCAACGACCAACGCCTGATGTTGCCTGCCTCGGCGTTGCTCGGCGGCACGTTGCTGATGGCCGCCGACCTGGTGGCGCGCACGGTGATTGCGCCCGCGCAGTTGCCGGTGGGCGTGATCACCGCGCTGCTGGGCGTGCCGACCTTCCTCTTTCTCCTGCTGCGCAGGCCGCGCTGAGCACCATGCCGACCTGGAACGAACCCGTCTGCGCTTGTCCGCCGCTGGTGCTGCAGTCCCTGCAGTTGCGCGCCGGCACGCGCGCTTTGCTCGATGGCCTGAGCTTGTCCATGCAGGCGGGCGAGCTGTGGTGCATCGTGGGCCCGAACGGCGTCGGCAAGTCCACGCTGATGTCGGTGCTGGCCGGGCTGCGCAAGCCGGACGGCGGCGTGGTGCTGCTCGATGGCCGCGCGCCGCTGGAGACGCCGCCCGCGGCCCTGGCATTGCGCCGTGCCTACCTGCCTCAGGCGGTGCACGACACCTTCTCGATGTCGGTGCGCGACGCCGTGGCGGTGGGCCGTCACCCGCATCTCTCCGGTTGGGGCTGGGCCGGCCGCGAGGATGACGCGGTGGTCGCGGCAGTGATGCGCGAGATGGATCTCGATGCGCTGGCCGGGCGCGACGTGCTGACCCTGTCCGGCGGCGAGCGCCAGCGCGTTTCGCTGGCTGCCACGCTGGCGCAACAGGCGCCGCTGCTGATGCTGGACGAACCCGCCGCCCACCTCGACCTGCGCCACCAGATCATGGTGCTGGAAACCCTGGCCCGGCTGGCGCGCGCCGGCCGCCACGCCATCGTGGTGATCCTGCACGACCTTAACCTGGCGCGGCGCTACGCGACCCATGCTCTGCTGCTGGCCGAAGACGGCCTGTGCTTGCATGGCCCCGCTGCGCAGGTCCTGACTCCCGCGCATTGCTCGCACGCGCTGCGCACGCCCATTGTCAGCGTCAGCGACGGCCGCCATACCGCGCTGATCGCCGACGGGGCGCATTCTCCCGCACCAGACGAAACCCAACATGACTGAACCCAAAGCCCTTGAGACCTCCACGTCGGAAGACGCCGCCCGCGACGAGCGCCACAAGGCGCGCATGCTGCGCAAGAAGGATGTCGTGGATGCCAAGATTGCCGCCGCGCAGGACGAGCGCGGCGTGATCGTCATCACCACCGGCAATGGCAAGGGCAAATCCAGCTCCGGCTTTGGCATGGTGGTGCGCGCGCTTGGCCACGGCATGCAGGCCGGCGTGGTGCAATTCATCAAGGGCGCGATTCCCAGCGGCGAGGAATTGTTCCTGCGGCGCTTTCCAGAGCAGTGCGCCTTCCATGTGATGGGCGAAGGCTACACCTGGGAAACGCAGGATCGCGCGCGCGACGTGGCCAAGGCCCAGGCCGCGTGGGAGGTGGCGCGCTCGCTGCTGCGCGACCCGTCGATCGGGCTGGTGCTGCTGGACGAACTCAATATCGCGCTCAAGCTGCACTACCTGGATGTCGACACCGTCATCGCCGACCTGCGTGCCCGCCCGCCGATGCAGCACGTGGTCATCACCGGCCGCGGCGCACCGCCCGCGCTGATCGAGGCGGCGGATACCGTGACGGACATGACGCCGGTCAAGCATGCCTTCCAGCAAGGCATCAAGGCCCAACGTGGCGTCGAGATGTAAAACGTCTATTCTTGTTCCAGCGAATCGAATCTTTTCTCAGCCACACCAAGAAATACCATGCAGTTACCCGCCATCACCCCGCTCGACGCCTCCCTGCGCCCGACCCTGCAAGCCGCCATCGATGCCAAGACCAAGCCGCTCGGCGCGCTCGGCCGGCTCGAGGATCTGGCCTTGCAGATCGGCCTGATTACCGGCAGTGGCACGCCGGAGCTCAAGCGTCCCGCGGTGATCGTGTTCGCCGGGGACCACGGCGTGGCCGATGCCGGCGTGAGCGCCTATCCGGCCGAGGTCACGGCGCAGATGGTGCTCAACTTCCTGGCCGGGGGCGCGGCCATCAATGTGTTCTCGCGCCTGCACGGGCTGGCGCTGGAGGTGGTGGACGCGGGGGTGCGCGCGCCGCTGCCGTCCGCGCCCGGGCTGGTCAACTGCCGCATTGCCGCGGGCACGCGCAATTTTGCCTTTGAGCGCGCCATGAGCGCGGAGCAGGTGCAGGCGGCGCTCACCGCCGGCATGGCGCGCGTGCTGCGCCACGCGCAGCAGGGCAGCAACGTGATTGGCTTTGGCGAGATGGGCATTGCCAATACCTCGTCGGCCGCTTGCCTGGTGAGCCGGCTTACCGATACACCGATTGAAGATTGCATCGGCCGCGGCACCGGCCTGGACGACGCGGGCCTCGCGCGCAAGCGCGCGGTGCTGGCGCAGGCACTGGCACTGCATGCGGATGCGGTGGAGCCGCTCGACGTACTGGCCGCCTTCGGCGGCTTCGAGATCGCCATGATGACCGGCGCCTTCCTGGCCGCGGCGGCCAGCCGCATGGTGATCCTGGTCGATGGCTTTATCGCCTCGGCCGCGCTGCTGGTGGCGCAGCGCCTCGCGCCCGAGGTGCTGGAATACTGCGTGTTCTCGCATTGCTCGCACGAGCATGGCCACCGCCGCCTGCTGGATTATTTCGGCGCCGAGCCGCTGCTGGCGCTGGATCTGCGCCTGGGCGAGGGCACCGGCGCCGCGCTGGCCTATCCGCTGGTCGCGTCCGCCGCGGCCTTCCTGCGCGAGATGGCCACCTTCGGCGCGGCCGGCGTCAGCACCGCGTCGGCGTAGACTGCGGCACGCTTTCGCTACCTGGCCCAACGCACCCGCCCATGCTCGACGAACTTCGCTACTTCCTGACCGCCGTTGGCTACTTCACGCGGGTGCCGGTGCCGCGCTGGGTCGGCTTTGCGCCGCACTACCTGAACGCGGCGGCGCGTTACTTTCCGCTGGTGGGGTTGCTGGTTGGCGTGCTGGGCGCGCTGGCTAGCTGGGGCGCGCTGCAGTGGTGGCCGCCGGGCGTGGCCTTGCTGCTGGGCATGGCCGTGACGCTGCTGGCCACCGGCGCTTTTCACGAGGACGGCCTGGCCGACTGCGTGGATGCCTTTGGCGGCGGCTACCGGCGCGAGGACGTGCTGCGCATCATGCACGACTCGCGCATTGGCGCATTTGGCGCCATCGCGCTGGTGGTGGCGTTGCTGCTCAAGTGGCAACTGCTGGTGGCGATTGCCGCGCGCAGCGGCATGGCGGAGTTGCTGCTGGTGCTGGTGGCCGCGCATGCGGCCAGCCGCGCCATGGCGGTGAGCTATCTTGCCACGCTGGATTACGTGCGTGCCGAGGGCAAGGCCAAGCCGGTGGCACAGCGGCTGTCCGGCATGGGGCTGGGTTTCACGCTGCTTTGCGGTGCATTGCCGCTGCTGCTGGTGTCGCCGCTGTTTGCTGCTGTGGTGATCGTTGCCTTGGTGGTGCTGCGCTTTTTGCTGGGACGCTACTTTGTTCGCCGCATAGGCGGCTACACCGGCGATTGCCTCGGCATGGCGCAGCAGCTGGCCGAGTTGTTGATCTATCTGGTGGCGGCGGCATGGACCTGGTCCTGATCCGACACGCGGCGCCCGAGGTGGCGCAGGGGATCTGCTACGGCGCGCTTGACCTGCCGCTGGCTCAGCCCGTTTTGCCCGAGCCTGCCCGCATGCTGCTGGCACTCGATGGCCTTGCGCCGCAGCGCATTGTTTGCAGCCCGATGACGCGGGCTCGCGCCACGGCAGATTTGCTTGCGCGGGATTTCGGCCTGCTGCCGCAAGCCGATGCGCGGTTGCGCGAACTCGATTTTGGCCGTTGGGAAGGCCTCGCATGGGACGCCGTGCCGCGCGCCGAGCTGGATGCGTGGGCTGCGGATCTGCTGCATGCGCGGCCGCATGGGGGCGAGACCGTCGCGCAGGCGATGGCGCGTGTGGCGGCTTGGGCTGATGCCTTGCCGGTGGATGCTCCGGACCGGCTGTGGGTTGTTGCGCATGCGGGGCCGATGCGTATGCTGGCAGCGCACTGGCTCGGGGTGCCGCTGGCTACTACGCTGGGGTGGGATCTTGGTTATGGGGCGAGTTGCCGGTTTACGCTGGGTGGTGGTGTGGCGCGGTTGCGGTGGTGGAATCGGGGTTGAGGTTGTGGGGGGGTGATGACTGCAACTGCAACTGCAACTGCAACTGCAACGCTTAACGTCAACGGCAACTGCAACTGCAGTTTCACCACCCCTGCGGGGCGGCGACCTACTTTCTTGTCTTGCCAAGAAAGTAGGCAAAG
>NZ_JBXAHA010000002.1:515998-522776 GCF_058794615.1 Cupriavidus sp. GW823-FHT07A04 | reverse complement strand
GGCTGGCCAAGGCCGGCCCGCGCGCCCACAAGACGAACATGTCCGACGACCACGGCAGTGTTCCACCCGCCTACCCGGCGGACCGTCCCGGCGCCAGCCTCGGCTCGCGCCATTCGCCGCTGTTTTCGCAGGTGACCGATACCTTGCGCCAGCGCATTGTCGGTGGCGTGTACCGCCAGGGCGACCGCCTGGTGGAGCACACGCTGTCGGCCGAACTGGGCGTGTCGCGCGTGCCGGTGCGTGAGGCGCTGCGCGCGCTGGCGGCCGAGGGGCTGGTTCGCATCGAGCCGCGCCGGGGCGCGTCGGTGGCGTGCCTGTCGGAGCAGGTGGCCCGGGAGATGGTGGAGGTGCGCGCCACGCTCGAAGGCCTGAACGCCAAGCTGGCCGCGCAACGGCGCGATCCCCGGCTGGTCGCCGAGTTGCAGGAGGTCTTGCGCCAGGGCAGCGCGGCGGCATGCGGCGGCGAGGATGCGCGCCTGCTCACGCTCAATTTCCGCTTTCACGAGGTGCTGGGCAATATCGCCGCCAACAGCGTGCTGCAGGAGATGATGCGCTCCTTGCGCGAACGCACCGGACTGGTGTTTGCGCCCGCGCACCGGCAGCGCGCGCAGCAGAACTGGGACGAGCACGCGCAGATCCTGCGGGCGGTGATTGCCGGCGACGCCGACCTTGCGTCACTGCTCGCCACGCGCCATGTGTACAGCGCGGCGGAGGCGGCAACGCCTGCTGGCCCGCAAGCCTAGGCCCCTGGCCCCCAGCCCCTCAGTGACGCAGCACCACGGCAATGGCATGGTCCAGGTGTTCGATGCCGAAGGTCACGTCCTGTATTGCCCCATTGACGAAGAATGCCGGCGTGCTGCGCACATGGCTGGCAATGCCGCCTTGCTGGTGCTCGCGCACGCGCTGCAGGTAGGTGTGGGCCTTCATGTCGTAGTCATAACGCTCCAGGTCCAGTTCCAGCGTAGCGGCGTACTCCCGCAGCATCGCCGGCTTGATGCCGTGATGTTGCTCGAAGATCTGCTGGTGCATCGGCCAGAACTTGTGCTGGGCCGCCGCGGCCTCGGCAGCCTCCGCGGCGGCTAGCGCCAGCGGGTGCCAGGCCGTCAGCGGGAAATGGCGGTACACAAAGCGCACGCGGTCGTGGTAGCGGGCAAGCAGGATCTTCACGCCGCCGTAGGCCAGGCGGCAATACTGGCATTCGAAGTCGCCGTACTCGACCACGGTGACGTGGGCCGAGGCAGGCCCCAGTACATGGTCGGTCTTTTCAACGGGTGTCGACAGCATGACATTCTCCTTGCAGGATTGGCGCATGGGGGTTGGCCTGAGCGTGTGCCGGGCGCCGGGCACCCCTCAAGGAATGAACAACTTGTCGATATAGCACCAGCGCCAGGTTTCGCCCGGCTCGAACGACTGGATCACCGGATGTTCCGTGGCCAGGAAATGCCGGGTGGCGTGCTGGTTGGGCGAGTCGTCGCAGCAGCCGACATGGCCGCAGCACAGGCACAAGCGCAGGTGCACCCATTCGTCGCCGCTGCGCAGGCATTCCTCGCAGCCTTCTGCGCTGGGTGTGACGGGATGGCTCAATGCAAGGTGCGCACATGCCGTTGTCATTGCGGTACTCCAACGTTGGCCCCGGCAGGGCGGGCCCGTGCCGCGCGCGGATGAGCCAGGGTCTTTTATTGTAGGCGGCGAAGATGCGAAGGGAAGCGCGGCAGTCACCGCGCGGCGCGCTTGCTTCGCCTAGACTCAACGAATGGCCTGTTGCGGCCTGAAGTCCCGATTTCGTATTTCGTCATTTTTCATTTCGAATTTGGCATTGCACTCAGGAGGATGTCATGACCTGCAAGATCCAGGTGGTCTTCTACAGCATGTACGGGCACGTCTACAAAATGGCGGAGGCCGTGGCGGCGGGCGCGCGCGAAGTCGATGGCGCCGAGGTGACGTTGCTCCAGGTGCCGGAACTGGTGCCCGACGCCGTGCTGGAAAAGAGTGGCGCCAAGGCCGCCCGGGCGGCTTTCGCCCATGTGCCGGTGGCGGAGCCGGACAAACTGGCCGACGCCGATGCCATCCTGTTCGGCACCCCCACACGGTTTGGCAATATGTGCGCGCAGATGCGCAATTTTCTCGACCAGACCGGCGGGCTGTGGATGAGCGGCGGGCTGGTGGGCAAGGTCGGCAGTGTCTTTACCAGCACCGCCACCCAGCACGGCGGCCAGGAGACCACGATCACCAGCTTCCACACCACGCTGCTGCACCAGGGCATGGTGATTGTCGGCGTGCCCTACGCCGAAGCGCGGCTGCTGGACATGAGCCAGATCACGGGGGGCACACCCTATGGCGCTTCCACCCTCACGGCCGCCGACGGCTCGCGCCAGCCCAGCGAGAACGAACTGGCGATCGCAAAGTATCAGGGCCGGCACGTGGCCGGCATAGCCGCCAGGCTCGCGGCGCGTTAGCCGGGCTGCTGGCCGTGGCCGGATGGCTGGCGGGCGGGCGGGCGGGTTCAGGTTCAGGCCACTCGCTCGTTCTCCACCTCGGCCAGCACTGCGTCCAGGGTGTCGGCCAGCAGGTCGGCGTGCGCTTCGGTGAACACCATCGGCGGGCGGATCTTCAGGATGTTGGCCGCTTCGCCGGTGGCACCAACCAGCACGTGGCGCCGCCGCAGACCGTTGACGATGCGCGCCGTGCGCGCGGTCGCGGGCCGCGCGGCATCGCCGTCTTCGACAAACTCCACCGCGACGAACAGCCCGGCCCCGCGGATATCGCCGATCAGTGGATGCCGCTGCGCCACGCCTGCCAGCCGCTCGCGCAGGTACTTGCCCACGCGCCGCACCTGCGCCATGAGATGCGTCTGCTCGATGACGTCAAGCACCGCCATGCCGGCGGCGACAGACACCGGGTTGCCGCCGAAGGTATTGAAGTAACGGCACTCGCGCCCAAACGCCGCCAGCACTTCGGGGCGCACGGCCAGCCCGGCCAGCGGATGCCCGTTGCCCATTGGCTTGCCCATGGTGACGATGTCCGGCACCACGCCATGCCGCTGGAATCCCCAGAACGCCTCGCCCGTGCGCCCCAGGCCGGGCTGCACCTCGTCGGCGATGAACACGCCGCCGGCCGCGCGGATGGCGGCGACCGCATCTTTCAGGAAGCCGGGCGGATCGCAGAAGATGCCGTCGCTGGAGAACACGGTGTCGACCAGCAGTGCGGCGGGGCGGATGCCATGCGCGCGCAGGTCCTCGATGGCGTGGCGCACACCGTCGGCAAAGACAGCACCGAGCTGCGCCGGCGCAACGCGGTAGCTGTCGGGCGCCGGCACGGTACGCACGTTGTCGCCAAGCTTCACGTAGCGCCCGAGCGAGGGCGATGCTTCGGCAATGGACGCGGTCACGCCATGGTAGGCAAAGCGCGTGATGATCAGCCCTTGCGCGCCGGTGTGGGCGCGCGCGATGCGCATCGCCAGGTCGTTGGCCTCGCTGCCGGTACAGGTGAGCATGGCATGGCCCAGCGCGTCCGGCATGGTGGCCAGCAGGCGCTCCGCGTAATCCAGGATGCCCTCGTGCAGGTAGCGTGTGTGCGTGTTGAGCTGCGCCGCCTGGCGGGCGATGGCTTGCACCACCTGTGGATGGCAATGGCCGACCGATGCCACATTGTTATATGCATCGAGGTAGCGCTCGCCGTTGGCGTCGTAAAGCCAGACGCCATCGCCGCGCACGATGTGCAGCGGCTCCTCGTAGAACAGGCGGTACGCCGGGCCGAGCACGCGGGCGCGCCGCTCGGTCAGTGCTGCAACGCTAGGGTTGGCTGCTGCCGTGGTCATCGGATTCCTTGGTGTCGTGGTCACGCCATCCCGCAGGCGCGGCGCAGGACGGAGCGTGCTTGTTCGGTGGGGATCGCGTCGCAGGCTGCCAGCCGGTCCCAGGAGACCGCGTTGTTGCGCAATAGGTAAGGCGCGTTTTCCGGATGCCGCGCGGCGCGCCAGCCACTGATGGCTACCACCATCACCAGCCGGGCCTGCACCAGGTCGAACAGCACGTCGACCTCATCGGCTTGCAGCGGCAGTACCGCGTGATAGGTGGCGACAAAGTCCGCCAGCGTGGCCATCGTGTCGCCGGCGGGGTCAACCTGATAGGCGGCGGCAACGGCCAGGTCGTCGATCAGGGGCGCATGGACCATGTCGCCAAAATCCAGCACGCCCGCGATGCGCGCATGGTCTTGCGGATCGACCAGCACGTTATAGATATTGAAGTCGTTGTGGATCGGCTGGGCCCGCAGGTGCGCCAGCCGGGGCTGCACATTGGCGGCAAAGCGATCCAGCGCGCGGTTTGCCAGCGTGCGGCGCGCCGCGTCCGGGACGCTGTCGAGCAGGCCGCGCACGCGGTCGGCGCGCTGGATGTCCCACGGCAGCTCCAGCTCGCCGGCGGGATGGCGGAAGTCGCGCAGCGCCAGGTCGAGCCGGGCCAGCGTGCGCGCCAGCTCCCGTGCCTGTGCTTGCGAGCGCTGCG
Organism: Cupriavidus sp. GW823-FHT07A04; assembly: GCF_058794615.1. Lineage (NCBI taxonomy): Bacteria > Pseudomonadati > Pseudomonadota > Betaproteobacteria > Burkholderiales > Burkholderiaceae > Cupriavidus > Cupriavidus sp. GW823-FHT07A04. Next base: position 518,274 of record NZ_JBXAHA010000002.1, on the reverse strand, counting down.
CCTTGGGCAGCGGCACGCCAGGCAAGTAGCTGAACAGGCGTACCACGCGCGCTTCGCCACCGGGTGGCTGGGCGATCAGCGCTGGCTGGCCCGCCAGGGTTGGCACGATGCGCTGCACGGGCAGGGCGGGGTCGGCCGCGGCGATGTGCAGCAGCGCCTGGGTCTGGAAGTCCGCCACCAGCGGCAGCTCGGCCGGGTGGGATACCTTGAGCATGTAGCTTGCCGCGGGCGTTTCCAGCAGGAAGTTCCGGTCGCGCTCGCCGCTCAGCGGGGAGAGCCGGCCCGCCAGCCCGTAGTGCTGCGTGAGCAGCGCCATCGCCCACGTCACAGGGACTTCGGGCGAGCCTTCGCTAAGCACATCGGCGGCAGCCAGTGCCGCGCTTGCCGGCCCGTTCATGCCGCGCTCGCGAAGCCGCGCAGCGCGCTGGACAGGTTGGGCCCGAGATCGTCGGAGAGATACCCGCCCTCCTGCACCAGCACCGTCGGCAAGCCCAGCCGCGCGATTTCCGCGGTGATCAGCGCGAAGCCGGGCGTGGTGACGGCCAGCGCCTGGTACGGGTCGCGCTCGTGCGCGTCCAGCCCCAGCGCCACCACCAGCGCGCCGGGCGCGAAGGCGCGGATGCTTTGGCACACGTCGCGCAGCGCTGCCAGGTAGGCCTCGTCGCCGGTGCCGCGCGCCAGCGGGCGGTTGATGTTGTAGCCGAGGCCCTCCGCCTCGCCGCGCTCGTGCGCGTGTCCGGTGAAGAAGGGCGTGAACAGCATCGGGTCGCCATGCAGCGACACGGTCAGCACATCGTTGCGCCGGTAGAAGATGCCCTGGGTGCCGTTGCCGTGGTGCATGTCGATGTCGAGGATGGCGACGCGGTCATGGTGGCGGCGCAGGTGCTGCGCGGCAATGGCGGTGTTGTTCAGGTAGCAAAAGCCGTTGGCGCGGTCCGCATAAGCGTGGTGGCCCGGCGGGCGGCACAGCGCATAGGCGGCGCGTTCGCCGTCGGCGACCAGTTGCGCGGCGTGGGTGGCCACGTCGGCTGAGCCGACCGCCGCGCGCCAGGTGTTGGGCCCGATGGAGCAGGCGGCGTCGCCCATGTGGAAGCCCGCCTGGCCGACCACGCTGTCGGGATAGGTGCAGGGCTGCCCGGGGAACGGATGGATGTTGGGCAAGACCTCCTCGGAGGCGTCGGGCAGCAGTTGCCAGCGGTCGTACGCGGTTTCCAGGAAGCGCAGGTATTCCGGCGTGTGGATCGCGGCGCGCGGGCCGGGGCCGTGATCGGCGGGGGCAATCACGTCGTGGCCATCGGCACGCACCGCTGCCAAGAGGCGCAGGGCGCGCTCGGGCTGCTCGTTGCTGCGTTTCATCTTGCCGCGCACCATGAACGCGTGCGGGTCGTGGTCGAGATGCAGATCGCTGTAGACGACTTTCATAGGACGGACTCCATCGGGGGCGCCTCGGCGGCGCCTTGTTTTTGCATGAACACCGCCCGGACATGGACCCAGGCGTCATCGATATGGAAGCGCACCGCGGCTTGCGCGGCGGCTTCGTCGCGCCGCGCAATCGCCTCGGCAATGGGGCGATGGGTCTCGGCCACGGCCTTCGGGTCGTGGTACACGCTGTCGATCAGCGCCACGATCATGCGAATCTCCGTTTGCATCATGGAGAACATGCGATGCAGGTAAGCGTTGCCGGACAGCTCGCAGATGGCCGTGTGGAACGCCAGGTCGCGCGCCACGCGCTCGATCTGCGGCAGCGATTCGGCGTCCTGCACCATGCGGTCGACCATGGCCACGAGCTGCTTCAGCCCGGCCTCCGGCGCCTGCTTGCAGGCGAGCGATGCGGCCATCAGCTCCAGATTCAGCCGTACCTGGAACAGGTCGTCGATCTCGCGCACCGTCACCGTGCGCACCGCAAAGCCATGGCGCGGGCGCGAGACCAGCACGCCCTGGCGCTCCAGCCGCCGGGCCGCCTCGCGCACCGGCGCGCGGCTGACATTCATGCGGCGGGCGATGTCGGCCTCGACGATGCGGCTGCCGGGCGGGAGCCGGCCTTCGACGATGGCCTGGGTGAGTTGCGCCTCCACCGCCGCCACCAGGTCGGAGACTTCGATGGAGGCAAAGGGCGAGGATTCGTCGAATGCGGAATCAGACATGGGCTTAGTCCTTGGGTTGGGCTACGACCGGCTTTACCAGCGGTGCTGGCGGCGCGGGCGGCATAACCTCAGGCAGCATCGCCAACGCCGGCACACCAACCACCACCAGGCAAATCCGCGCGGTCCAAGCAT